>JAZUMF010000001.1:0-46120 GCA_045603485.1 Kiritimatiellia bacterium
AGGTGGCAAAACACAAATATGCCTTCAGCCTCGGTAGAAAAACAGGCGCAAGAGGCATAGGACTATGTAAAAACTGGGATGGCATAAAACTCTATTCAGCAAGAGACCTCCAAAAATCCCCAGTTTCATTCCAAGGCTAAGAAAAAATCCCGACAAAATACCATCACCTTCAACGGAGCCTACCGCCCCGAATGGGGAGGTGTATCAAAAAATCTCGCAAAACTCCCTTTTTGAGAGTATGGATGTAGCTATAGCCGCAAAATTGTGCCACTTTTACCAGTATCAAATACCAACTCCTAATATTATCAGAGTCAGCGAGGATGTATTAGCTATGCAGTTTAAGAATAATTGCTGTTGTTTTAGGAAATGAGATTATAAATTTGGATAATTCTTAGCATGGAGTTAAATTTTGGGCTCAATATAATAAGCTTGTGGCAAGATGTCAAGTGTAATAGCCTGACACTTATAAGTCTTTCTGGGATTTGAGATTATAGATTGGTGCAATTTTGAGTAGGAAGTTAAATCTTGGGATTAGTATAGCAAGCTTGTGGTGGGATGTCAAGTGTAACAGTCTGACACCGTTGAAGGTCGCGCGTACGCGCACGCGCGTAATTTTGTCTTTGCGAGCGTGCGCGACAATATGATATAATAGATAAAACTTTTTTTACAACAAAAGCAGGTGTTTTATGCAAGACGAATTAGAAGCGGCAAATATTAATGATGCCGCAAAGGTTTCAGGGGGATATGACGCCTCTAATATTCAGGTATTGGAGGGTATGGAGGCTGTCCGTAAGCGTCCCGCTATGTATATAGGCGATACTTTTGAGCGTGGCTACCATCACTGTGTTTATGAGGTGGTCGACAACTCGATTGACGAGGCTATGGCGGGATACTGTAAGCACATTGATATTCGTCTTAATGCCGACGGTTCTTGCACTGTTAAGGACGATGGTCGCGGTATTCCTGTCGATATGCACAAGACCGAGCATAAGCCCGCTGTTGAGGTCGTTATGACGGTTCTCCACGCCGGCGGTAAATTCGGCGGTGGCGGATATAAGGTTTCAGGAGGATTGCACGGCGTCGGTGTTTCTTGTGTTAATGCGTTGTCTGATTGGCTTGAGGTTGAAGTTCGCCGTTCAGGCAAGATTCACCGCATGCGTTTTTCGCGTGGTCAGGTTACTCAGCCTTTGACGATTGTCGGTGATACTGAGGAGACTGGAACTACGGTTACATTCCATCTCGACCGTGAGATTTTCCACGACGAAGCAGGTAATGGTTATACTTTCCAATGGGATATTCTTTCTAAGCGTTTGAAGGAGCTTTCATTCCTTAACCCTGGAGTTGTTATCCGTTTCTCCGAGGAGTCTTCTGGTAAGCATGAGGAATATGTCCACGAGGATGGTATTCGCGGCTATGTTCGCGTTCTTAACGCCGGTCGTAATTGCATCACGCCTGATGTGATTTATATGAACGGCGAGAGGGATGGCGTTGTCGCTGAGATTGCAATGCAATATGTGGCTGAGAAGTATGACGAGAGCGTTTATACCTTTGCCAACAATATCAACACTCACGAGGGCGGTACGCACCTTTCTGGCTTCTGCACGGCATTGACGGTTGCGGTTAAGGATCGCTTGCGTTCTCAGTTCGCCGAAAAGGGTAAGGGTAAAAAGGGTGTCGAGAAGGGGAAAGGAAAGAAGGGCGGAGAGTCCGATATCGACGACTTGAGCGGCGAGGATATTCGCGAGGGTCTTTCTTGCATCATTAGCGTTAAGGTGCCTGATCCTCAATTTGAGGGGCAGACTAAGACTAAGCTTGGTAATAGTAATGTCGCCGGTATTGTCCGTTCTCTTGTCGAGAAGAAGCTGAAGGAATATTTTGAGGAGAATCCTAAGATAGCCCAGACGATTACCGAGAAGGCGCTTAACTCTAAGGCTGCCCGCGATGCTGCCCGTCAGGCTCGTGAGCGAATCCGCAAGGAGACTTCCGGCAAAATCAATTTTGCCGGCAAGCTTGCTGATTGTACAAGTCGCGATCCTTCGGTCCGTGAACTCTTTCTCGTCGAGGGTGACTCTGCAGGCGGTAGCGCAAAGACCGGTCGTGATCGCACTACTCAGGCGATTTTGCCACTTCGCGGTAAGGTTCTTAATGTTCATAAGGTTCGTGATCAGCGTATGCTTGAGAATAAGGAGATTCTTTCTCTTATTACGGCTATCGGTGGCGGTTTTGGTAATCCTGATCCTTCAAAGCCTGCCGATGATCCTGCCAATCTTGCAGCCTTTGATGTGAGTAAGATTAAGTACGACAAGGTTATTATTATGACCGATGCCGATGTTGACGGTGCTCATATTCGTACGCTTTTACTGACTTTCTTCTATAAGCAGATGCGTCCATTGATTACTCATGGCCATGTCTATCTTGCTCAGCCTCCTCTGTACGGCTTGAAGCGTGGCAACAAGATGCTTGAGTATATTGAGAGTGACGCAATGCTTACAAAGAAGCTTGTTTCGCTGGGCTCTGAGGATTTTAATTACACTTCAAGCGATGGTGCTAATGTCATTAACGGCTCTGAGATGCCTGAGCTTCTTGCCATTTTGTCGTCAGCAGAGGATCTTTGCACGCGTCTCTCAAAGCAGAATGTCGATGTGAAGCGTTTCTTTGAGCTTCGTGACGCCACAACCGGTGAGTTTCCTCGTTACCGCGTAATTACCGATATCGACGGAAATCCTGAAGATCACTATGTCTTCAAATTTGACGAGGCTGAGGCTTTGAAGGCTAAGACTGCGGCTGAACTGGGATGTGAGATTGCTGTTTTGGATGAGCCGGAGAATCCAAATTACACCTGCACTGAGATTCTTCAGGCTGATACATTGCGCCGTCAGATGGATACGCTGCATGAGGTTTACCACTTTGCGTGTGGAGATTTTTATGACGCAGGGCGAGAGATTGGTGTCTTGACGGACAAGTCTGGCCGCACTTACCCTGTAACTTCACTTATGAGTTTCTTGAATACGATTCGCGATCGTGGCCGTAAGGGGCTTACGATTCAGCGTTACAAAGGTCTTGGTGAAATGGATGCCGATCAGCTTGCCGATACTACTATGAAGAAGGGTAACCGCAAGATGCGTCGTGTTGTCTTTGATAGCCGTACTGATGCGGATGTGATGTTTGATACTCTTATGGGTGAGGATGTGGAGCGTCGCCGTAAGTTTATTGAGGATCATGCTCTTATGGCAAATGTCGATGCTTAAGACTCGTAGTAATAAGAGGAGTGATTTGAAATGAGTGATGAAATGAATAACGATAAGCCTGAAGTCTCTGAGGAGCTTGAGTCTCAAATTGAAGATGTTCAGGTTGCCGAGGTTGAGCCCGGTATTTCTCCGATTCGCATTGAAGATGAGATGGAGAATAGTTTTATAGACTATTCGATGTCTGTTATCGTCGGTCGTGCATTGCCTGATGCTCGCGATGGTATGAAGCCTGTTCACCGGCGTTGCATTTACTCGATGGGCGAGACTGGTACTGTCCATTCCAAGCCTCACCGTAAGTCGGCCCGCGTCGTCGGTGATGTTATGGGTAAGTATCACCCGCATGGTGACAGCGCCATTTACGAGACGATAGTCCGTATGGCTCAGCCGTTCTCAATGCGCTACAAGCTTGTTGACGGTCACGGTAACTTTGGTTCTATTGATGGCGATGGCGCTGCTGCAGCCCGTTATACCGAGGTTCGCATGGAGCGTTTTGCCGAGGATATGCTTGAGGATCTTGAGAAGGACACTGTCGATATGGTCCCCAACTATGACGGCGAGGAGGTTGAACCAACGGTTCTTCCTGCAAAGTTGCCCAACCTTCTTTTGAATGGTTCTATGGGTATTGCCGTTGGTATGGCAACCAATATTCCAACTCACAACCTTAACGAGCTTTGCGATGCCATTGTCGCGATGGTTGACAATCCTCAGATTACAATTGATGAGTTGATGCAGTATGTCAAGGGTCCGGACTTCCCGACCGGCGGTATTATCCGCGGCATCGGCCCTATTCGCGATATGTATCGCACCGGCCGCGGTTCTATTTGCGTCCGTGGCAAGACCGAGATTACTCCTGACGGTCGTCAGATTGTGATTACAGAAATCCCTTATGGCGTAAATAAATCCGAGATGCTTGCCCGAATGGGTGACTTGGTTGATAATTCGGATATTCGCGAGTTTTCCGGAATTTCCGACATCCGTGATATTTCAAAGGGTGATCAGGACATTCGCGTCGAGATTGACCTTAAGAAGGATGCTGTTGCAGAAGTTATTTTGAATCTTCTTTACAAGTATACGCAGCTTCAAAGTAATTTTGCCGCTAATATGCTTGCCCTTGACCATGGCAGACCGAAGGTGATGAATCTTAAGCAGTTCTTCCGCTGCTTTATTGATCACCGTATTGAGGTAATTACACGCCGTACCCGTTATCTTCTCAAAAAGGCAATGGAGCGCAGCCACATCTTGGAGGGCTTCCGAATTGCTATTGATAATATCGACGAGGTTGTTCAGATTATCCGTTCGTCAAAGGATGATTCTGAGGTTAAAATCCGTTTCAGGGATCGTTTTGGTCTTGACGAGGAGCAAACTCAGGCTATTCTTGAGATGCGACTTCGTCAGCTTACCGGTTTGCAGCGTGAAAAGGTTGAGGAAGAGTATAATCAGCTTCAGCGTGATATCGCACATTATAATGATATTCTCTCCACGCCACAGATGGTCTTGGATATAATCAAGGGCGATTGCGAAGAGATTAAGGGTAAATATGGCGATAATCGCAAGACTGTAATTGAGTTTGACAGCGGCGATATTGATTGGCGTGAGCTTATTCCAAATGAGCCTTGCGTTATTACCATTACCGATGGCGGATATGTAAAGCGTTGTGCTCTCGACCTCTATGCGGCTCAGGCTCGTGGCGGAAAAGGACATCAGGGAGTTGGTCTTAAAATGGATGACCTGGTCAAGCTTGTCATCACCTGCAAGGCTCACGACAACCTACTGTTCTTTACCTCTCACGGACGCGTCTTTACGGAGCTTGCCTGGAGACTCCCCGAGGGTGGGCGTACAAATGTTGGAAAGCATATCAAGAACTTCATCCAGCTTCGCGAGCGTGTGGTTGAGGAGGGCTCCGGTAATGCAAATGAGGCTCCAAAGGTTTTGGTGCCGGAAGAGACGGTTGTCGGTATTATCTCCGTCGGCGAGGGTGAAGCAAAGGACGAAATCTTTGATGAAAGCAAGTCCATCTTCTTCGCAACATATAATGGCGTTATCAAGAAAACCTATCTCTCGCTCTTCCGTAATATCAACAAGAACGGTATCAAGGCAATCAATATCGATGAAGGCGATACGCTTATCGGGGCCGAGCTTGTTGAAAGCAAGAATGAGGTTATGCTCGTGACTGCTAACGGACAGGCCGTTCACTTCAATGAGGATGAGCTTCGCTCTCTCAGTCGTGACGCCCGCGGTGTCAAGGGTATCAACCTTCGTGATGGCGATAATGTCGTCTCTCTTGTCAAGGTCGGCGCAGAGGAGGATGCTAAACTACTCTTGATAGTCGAAAACGGTTATGGCGTTTTGACCAGATTTGATGCATATCCGATACATCATCGCGGTAGCTCCGGCGTCCGTTCTATTGTCGCGGACGAGCGTAACGGCAAGGTTGTCTTTGCCGGAACTGTTCATGTCGGCAATGGCTCTGACAATCCCTCTGATACTATTATCGCCATGACAGCTTCTGGCAAGACCATTCGCACTAAGGTATCCGAAATCCGTGAGTGCAACCGCGGTGCCAAGGGTGTTAGAGTTGTCAATCTCCGAGATGGTGATAGCGTAAAGGTCGTTGAGGTAGCTCAGGGCGAAGCTGCTGAGGATGTCCCGGCAGAAGCTGCCGCATCTGGTGGCGCAGAGCCTCAAGAGTCTGCTGATAACGAATAACCACTGGAAGGGAGTTTTAGCTATGGCTGAAAATCAAGGATTACTCGGGCGTTTGCTTGTTTCTACGGGGCTTGTCAAGGAAGAGCAGGTTTCGCGTATACTTGCAGCCATAGCTGAAAATGAAGGCGGTGTTGTTGGTGCGGCTGTTGCAGTCGCTGGAATCAGCGAGGAAGAGCTTCTTCGCAAGCTGGCCGACAAGCTGGCAATGGATTATGTCGACCTCTCTGGAGAAAAACCTTCGGAAGAGGTCGTGCGATTGTTGCCATCGTCGTCGGCATTTCAATACAATGTAGTTCCCGTTTCATTGGTTGACGGCACGCTGAACATTGCAACTTCAGACCCCTTTAATACTACGATGTCTGACGGCTTGCGGCTTTCCGTTGATAAGCCTATAAGACTTGCTTTAGCCCCTCGTCGTGATATTGAGAAGGCCGCTCGTAAGCTTTATGGTGTCGGCGCCGATACGCTTGATGCCATGACCCGCGAAGGCTCAATCGTCGATATTGATGCCGATTCGGAGTTTTCAAAGAACGATATTAGTGAGCTTGGCCAAGAGGCCTCAATTGTCAAGTTTGTAAATCAGATTATTGCTGAAGCAGATAGACAAGGTGCGACAGATATCCACTTTGAGCCTATGGAGGACGAGCTTAGGATTCGTTATCGAATCGACGGCATACTTCACAAGGTCGATATGCCACCTCAGCTCAACAGGTTGCAGGCTGCCATTACATCACGCTTAAAGGTTATGGCGAACCTTGACATTGCCGAAAAGCGTATGCCGATGGACGGTCGCATTGGTATTAGAGTCAACGGCGAGGATATTGATATCCGCGTTTCAACCATGCCTACGGCTTATGGAGAGAGTGTTTCACTTCGTCTACTCCAGAAGAGCGGAAGTATGGTCAAGCTTCAAGACCTTGGTATGCAGCCCGATGACGAAGCATTGATTACAAAGCTTATTCACCGGCCAAATGGCATTATTCTCGTAACCGGACCAACCGGTAGCGGTAAGTCAACATCGCTTTATGCCTTTTTGCAAGAGATTAACCGTATGGATGTCCGTATTCTTACGGCGGAGGATCCTATCGAATATGAGATGCCCGGCATCAATCAGGTTGCAGTAAAAAGTGATATCGGGCTTACATTTGCGCGAATTTTAAGGGCGTTTTTGCGTCAAGACCCTGATATTTGCATGGTCGGTGAAATTCGTGATGCCGAAACCGCCGAAATCGCAATCAACGCGTCACTGACAGGTCACCTCGTTTTAAGTACGCTCCATACTAATGATTCCGCTGGTGCATTTGCAAGACTTATTGATATGGGTGTTGAACCATTCTTAGTGGCCTCTGCCGTTTCTGGAGTCTTGGCCCAAAGACTTGTTCGTCGCCTTTGCAAAGAGTGTAAGGCCCCTGAAATAATTGCAGACAGAACAAGGCGTGGAATCGTTTTACCCGAAATCTTAGCTCCAGGCACAACTATTTATGAGCCTGTCGGCTGCGAAAAGTGCGGTGGTACAGGTTACAAAGGGCGTGGCGGTATATTTGAACTGCTTCATGTTACGGAGGCGCTTGAATCCTTGATTATTTCACGCAGACCGTCTGCCGATATCCGTCGCGTTGCCATTGAGCAGGGGATGCATACACTTCGAGAAGACGGCTTCCGCAATGTATTGAACGGAGTGACGACCCTAGGTGAGGTTCTTCGGGTTACGGAGGATAGCGAGTAATGCCCAGCTTTGATTATAAGGCCGTAGATAAGGCGGGAAATCGCAGCGAGGGTGTTATTGACGCAACAGACCGTCGCACAGCTCAGTTGATGCTTGAGCGTCAGGGTAAAATTCCGATTTCAATCAGGGAGTCTGTAAAAAAGGCGCATTCTGCCAGCACGGAATGGTGGAAGCTTTCCAAAAGCACCTCCACAAAGATGAATCGCAGAGAAGTTATGCTCTTTACCGAAGAGCTTAGTGACCTGCTTTCGGCTGGTATGACCCTGGGCAATGCTCTAAATGCCTTAGCAGGAAATGACGATTCAGCCTCCTCACGAATGGCGGCCGATTTGCGTGACAGGATTATACGGGGTGAAGCCCTCTCAGATGCAGTCCGCGCCCATCCGGAGACATTTCCACCTCTTTATGCCAATATGATTAAAGCAGGTGAAGCGTCTGGTGCGTTATCCGATGTATTATTACGCCTGATTGACCATTATGAGCGAATCCATTCAATGCGGGAAAGAATCGTTCAGGCAATGACATATCCAATCATCGTAATGATACTTGGCGTTGTGACGGTCATTTTTGCAATGGTCAAGATTGTCCCACAGTTTATGTCTGTATTCCAAAGTATGAATGTTGCTCTCCCCACATCAACGAGGATTCTCATTGGTATGAGCAATTTCTTTCAAAAGAATGCAATTATTTTAGGAGTTTCTTTAGGAATCCTTTCTGTGCTAATTGCAAGATTTGTCAAGACAGAGCAGGGGGAGCGCATTGTGGATATGCTTAAATTGAAGCTTCCGCTAATCAAAGGTATTGTCGCTAACGGTATCTATGCCTCCTTTGCACGAACTCTTCAAACTCTTTTGGCCAATGGCGTAACCGTTATCGCGGCTCTGAAGATTACCGAAGAAACCGTCGGCAACAAGATTATAGCCGATGAACTTCGCCATGTTAGAGAGCGCGTTACCGATGGTACGACGATTTCCGGCCCCCTTGCTCAGGGCGGAGTATTCCCAAAGATGATGATTGATTTATTGGCGATCGGCGAGCAGACAGGCGATATGCCAAGTGCTCTTGGCCATATCGGCAGGCGATACGAGAGCGAAATGGATAAAAACATTAAGGTCTTTACAGCGGCTCTTGAGCCGATTTTGATTGTTGTCGTGGCTGGAGTTGTCGGCTTTATCGCCATCTCAATTCTCTCCGCCGTATTTAAGGTCTCTAGCGGACTGGGCGGCGCGTAGTGATATTGCCGACACTTCCCGCTAGTCGATGCTAATGATGAAGTCGGCGCTGCATTCCAGCAATGATGTCTCGAAGCCGGAGTAGATGCGAAGTATATACTCTCCTTTCGGAAGAGGCGGTAGTATTGCCGCTGATTTGGTCTTGTCTGGAGATGTGAGTATTTTTAGTTCTTTGGCTTCTTCATCGCTTGATGTTGCGCCGAGTGTTACTGCGACATTGACACCTTCAGGTGCGCTGTAAAGGAACAGCGCACTTTTATCGCTGGCTGCACTTAGGCTACTGGTGTAATTATCTCCAAGCTTTAGGCCGTTTGTAAAGAATGATGGCTTTAGGTTTGGCAGAATGGTAAAGGCTGTTTCGCGTTGTAATGGCTCTTCAAGGAGTTGCCAGTTTTCGTTTTCGGGCAGATGGTCGAAGATGAACTGATTGGCGGGGGTGTCAAAGTAATAATCTTGCCTTGATTTGGCGCTTTGGCTGTTGTCTCCTTCTTGAACAGCCCCCCATGTCGCATCCAACAGGCTCCAGGTGCCGTCATCATTTTGGAAGGCGTTCCAGGCATGGCGAAAGTCTGATATCGCTTTGTCGTCAGGAGTGTCTCTATATCCTCTGACATCACCGATTAGCCATGTTGAGGTTATTCCTGCTGATTCGCACAGCGCATCAAAGAGCCAGGCGTAGCCGATGCAGACTGTTGAACCTCGCTTCAGTACTGAGAGCGGGTCGTGTTCATGGGTATATTGGTTTGCCCCTCGGGTGATATTTTTCCATTCGTCTGTGTCATAGACTATATTTGATGTGAGCCAGTCATAAATGGCTTTTGCCTTTTCTTGTCTGCCTGTGAGGCCTTTTGTCAGTTCTGCCGCGAGGTCACGGACTTCTTTTGGTATCGGGGCGTTTTTTGATTTTCGTAATTTTTCAAATATCGGAGGCTCAATTGAGCTGGGCTTTGCTTTTTCTAGAACTTTGTGCTCCTGTCTTGCCTGAAGGCTTTTTTCTTTAGTGGCGAGTGCCGTGTCGTTTATGTAGGTAAGGTCTTTATGCCATTTGTGGAACGGGTTGCTTCGCCTTTCTGTAAAATTTCCGTTTGTGGGGTTATTTATAGCGTTGTCGTGAGTTGGGCTTATTTGCGTCGGGCGTGAAAATGTTTCTGGATAGCCTGAGGTTGGCGTCTTTGATATTTTCTTTTTGCTTGAGAGACCTTTGTCGGCTAAATTAACGACAATAGCACTCGCGGTTAAAAGAACGGCGAGTGCTGTCAGGATTTTAGTGCGTCTTTCCATCAGTAATTTCCACCAAGTGATTTGTAGAGTGCGATTTTAGCTAATGCAAGGTTCGCATCTGCTTCGGCAACTGAGCGGTCGTGCGTTAGCTGGCTTTGCTGGGCTGTAATGACATTTATGTATTCACCAAGGTCTTTTTCGTACATTGATATCGCAAGTGTCAGGGCGCGTTTTTGAGTGTCGCGCGCCTTTTTAAGCGGTTGGAGGCGTTCTATGTCTGATTTAAGTGAGGTCGCCTCGGTTTCTACTTCGTGTAGGGCCTTGAGGACTGTTTCGCGGTAGACGAGTGCGGCTTCTTCGGCCGTTGCCTTTGCCTTTTCGATTTGTGCCTTGGTGCGCCCGAAGTTTAGTATGTCCCACTTGATTGATGGACCCGCTTGAATCGTTTTTACGGCTTCACCCCAATCGCTGAATGAGGCTGATGATAGGCTGGCGTTTACTCCGATTGAGACTGTGGGATAATATGCCGCCTGACTTATCCCTATCCGTGCTAGGGCAGCCGCGTAGTTTTTTTCGGCTTTGCGAATGTCAGGGCGGCGGCGCAAAAGCTCAGATGGCACTGTTAGGGCAACATCCGGTGCAATTGGGATTGCTTTTACCGGTGTGAGGGTTTCATCTAATTTGCCGGGGTTTAGTGCCAGAAGTGTTTCAATACGGCGAATGCAGCTTTCTATGGCCGCCTTTGCTGTTGGGAGGGTGGCTTTTGTGGCGTGCATTTGCGATTCGCTTGAGAGGCTGTCCAGTTCGCTTGAGAGGCCTGCCTCATACTTTGCCTTTGCTATGTTATATGAGCTTTCCTGTAATGCAAGATTGTTTGTCGCGATTTGGTATTGCAGCTGAAGAAGCCGTAGGTTGATATATTCTGCTGCAATTTCGGCATCAAGCGTGAGCTTCGCATCAGCGAGGGACAGTTCCGTCGCCTCTAGCTCTGCTGTCGCGGCTTCAACCGTGCGTCGCTTTTTACCGAAGAGGTCTGGTTCCCACGAGGCGTCAAAGCCGCCTCCAATGCGTTCGCTAGTGGCATCGGGGTCAAATGATTTTGTTTTTGAAGCACTGGCGGAAAAGCCCACATTGGGCCAATAGTCTGCCTTCGCGCCGGATAGTGTGGCGCGCGAGGCTCTAACACGCTGCATAGTTTGCCGGATGGTAAGGTTGTTGGTTGCTGCGGTGTGGAGCAATGCAGTCAAAATCGGGTCGTTGAAGCCGTCAAACCATGCTTTTGTATTTGTGGTAGTGGCGCTTTCTGCCAGGAATTGTTCTGGCAGCGATATGTCGGGGCGTTTATATGACGGGCCTATCACGCAACCTGAGAGAAGGGCGGTTATGGATAGTGATAGCGCAAAGAGGTATTTGAATCTGTCCATGGTGGGCCTCCTTATTCGTATCTTAAAGCATCAATTGGGTTTAGGCGAGATGCGCGCCATGCGGGATAGAATCCAAAAATTATGCCGATAGCGGCTGAGACCGCGAATGATATTAAAATTGCTTCTGGCGATGATGAGGTCGGCCAGCCAAGTACCTTTGATACCACACTTGATGCTATTCTGCCGGTCAATATACCGATAATTCCACCTGAAATGCAGAGGATTACCGATTCAACCAGGAATTGGGTCAGGATGTCATTGCCTCTGGCGCCAATCGACATGCGGAGTCCGATCTCTCTTGTGCGTTCCGTGACTGAGACAAACATGATATTCATGATGCCGACACCGCCAACAACGAGTGAAATTAGTGCTACGATGAGCAGGAGGTTGGTCATCAATGTTGATGTGGCAGCAAGTGTGTCAATGAGTTCGCTCATGTTTCTGACTTCAAAATCGTCTTCAGCACCTTCTTGAATGTTGTGTCTCATCCGTAGGGTATCTTTGATTTCGTCAATGGCATTATCGATAGAGTCGGACGATATTGCCGATGCGGAGATTCTGTTTATGTTATTGAAGCGTATTGGCATTTGGTAGTTTGCCGTTTGCGCCGCATCGCGAGACGGGTAGAGAGAGATTGATGAAATTGGATATATGTCTTTGCGCGAATAGGAGGAGCTGCCGGAAGCGGTTGAGGCTTGACCTCCGCCGCGCGAAAGGCGATTACGCATTGTTGTCCATGGGATTATTACCGTATCGTTTTGATCCATACCCATTAGATTTGCGCCCTTAGGAGAAAGCACGCCAACAACTTTGAAGTTTACATTCCTAAGTCGTACTTCGGCACCGATCGGACTTTCACCTTCATCAAAAAGTTCATCAACGACTGTTTGGCCAAGGAGGCATACTGTCGATGCCGCCGAGACATCGCGATCGGTAAAGCAGACGCCATCTGATATTTCCCAGTTTTGAACATCTAGATAATCGGGAGAGCCTGACTCAATCCTCATTGGGTTCCAGTTTTTGTTGCCATATACAACTTGTATTCCGCTTTGCGAAAGAACCGGAGTTGCCGCCTTTACCGATGGGCAATCGCGTATTATCGCTTCACAATCTTCTGTTGTCAGTGTTATGCCTGTACCTGAGCCTGTGCTGACGCCGCCTTTGCTGATTGCGACAGGAGATATCATCAAGACATTTGAACCCATATTGGAGATGCGTTCGCTGATTTGTTTTGTTGCTCCGGCACCAATTTCCATCATTGCAATGACTGAGGCAATTCCGATGACTATTCCAAGCATGGTCAGGATTGAGCGCAGAATATTACGGCGAAGTGCAGTCAGGGCTGTAATTATAACTTGCAGTGTTATCATATTCGTCCTCCTTTCCGCTGTTTATCTGTATATGCCCGAAACTATTTGACCGTCTTTAATCTGGATTGTTTCGCGGACATAATCGCATACTTCGGCATCATGTGTAACTAGAACTATTGTTATGCCTTCCTCTTCGTTTAAGCGTCTGAACATTTCAAGAATTTCAACGGTCGTCTTTGAGTCGAGATTTCCCGTTGGCTCGTCTGCGAAGAGTATGCGTGGCTTGTTTATAAGCGCTCTTGCAATTGCGACCCTTTGCTGCTGTCCGCCTGAAAGCTGATTCGGCGCGTGGTTCATGCGTGACTCTAGACCCATGCGACGAAGAAGCTCGATGGCCCATTGGCGATTTTCAGATTTCGGTTTGCGCGGGCGCTGATATTCCAGCGGGAGCATTACATTTTGTAGTGCCGATGTTCTTGCAAGTAGATTGAAGTTTTGAAATACAAAGCCGATTCGAGCGTTTCTCAGGTCTGCGCGTTCGTCAGGTGTGAGCTTTGAAACATCTTTTCCATCAAAGCGGTACTGCCCCGAGGTCGGCGTATCAAGAAAGCCTAATATGTTCATCAGCGTTGACTTGCCAGAACCTGAGGCGCCCATAAGCGCAACGAGGCTTCCTTCCTCGATATTCAGTGTGACACCCTTTAGTACATCAACGCCTTCCGAGCCGGCAAGTGAATAGGTTTTTCTGATGTCTTTTAGCTCTATTAGTGCCATAATGCACCTCCATTCCTAATATCGTCGTTTTTTATGGGCGAGGAGGGCGTTTCTGGGGCTTGGGCATATCTGGCATAAACGGATTCTTTTCTCCAAAGCCATTGCCTTTTTGGTTGGCAGAGTGTGTTGTTATTGAAGTGATTACCTCCATGTTTTCCTTTAGTTCATTTGATTCAACGGAGGCATTGATTCCATTCGATAAAAGCACCTTGACATTGATGCGCTTTATTTCGCCGGTAGTGCGATTGATTGTATAGACGGCATTGCCAAGATTTTTCTCGCCCGCAGGTGCAAAACGGAGTGCCTTTGCAGGGATTACCAGCCCGCCATCAGAGCGTGCGGTCTCAAAGCGAACATTGGCTGTCAAGTAGGGGAGAAGTGAATAATCGCTGTTATTGGTGTCAACCTCTACCGTGTATGTCACTACATTTGAGGATATGGTGGCATTTAATCTGATACGCTTTACAGTCCCTGTAAAGGTTCGTCCTGGAAATGTGTCAACGGTGAAGGTCACTCTTCCGCCCGGTTTGATAGAGCCAATGTCAGCCTCATTGACGGCAACCCAAATCTGAACTTGCGAAAGATCTCTTGCAACCAAGAAGAGAGATGACGCACTCATCGACGATACAACTGTCTGCCCGACATTTACGCGACGGTCGATAATTATGCCATCTACAGACGAGACGATTTCGCAGTAGCTGAGATTGCGTTCGGCTTTTTCTACGCTCGCCTTTGCCTCAATTACACTGGCTTCCGCCTGTTTAAGCTGCGCGGAGGTGACAGCAACCGTTGCCTCGGAATTTTCGTAGTCGGTGCGGTATTTTTCGTAGGTTGTTTGTGAAAGAGCGGGACCTACGCCAATCTTTTGGGCTCTTTCCCATTCTCGCCTTGCCTGATTCCGCGTCGTTTCTGATTGCAAAAGTTGAGCACGGGCAACTGCAACTGATGCCTCTGAGCGTTGTAATTGCGCTCTCGCGACATTTAAGTCTGCAACATATGTAACATCGTCAATCTTTGCAAGGAGCATTCCGTTAGTCACTATTGAGCAATAGTCAAGGTCTTCACCGTCCTGTCCCTTACCGAATGCCAGAATCTTTCCTGAAACCTGTGCGCCGATATCTATGAGCTCTACTGGCTCAATTGTGCCCGTTGCGGAGACCGTCTGCACAACTGCGCCTTTTTCCACTTTACTGGAAAGATAGCTTATTTGCCGCTTACTTGCCTTTGTGCCTGTAATGTCACACGCAATAAAGAGTGTGGTAGATAGGGCAAGAAATAAAGCGAAATCAACTTTCTTCATAATACCTCCTAGAAAGAACCGCTGCAATTATTTTTAATAATTATGAATCTATATTCATTTTATCGAATATAAATTCATTACGCAATAGTTCTGTCGGTCGAAGGTAATATTTTCTTGCAAAGGTATATGTAATAAAGATAATCAATTACGGCTGCAAAAATCCAGGCGAGCGGATTTGTCGCTGAAAGGCCCCAATATCCCCAGAAAAGCATCATAGGGAAAATAAGTATGCCCCTTGCTATAAGCTCTGCAACTCCTCCCAGAAACGGGACAAATTGGTATCCCATTCCCTGAAGGACATTACGGTATATCACTACGCCAACGAGGAAGATATAATAAGGAGCCGATGTGATGCAATATATCCATACATACTCCAAAAATTCCCGAGAAGGAGTTTTTAAGAAAATTTTGGTCCACTGAACATAAAAAAAGAGGACTATTGCGGCGCAAAGTAATGAATAGGCAATCATACTTTTGACGCAAGAGTACACCCCGCGCCTCAGTCGTTCGAATTTGGCCGCTCCGTAGTTCTGCGCTGAATAAGTCGCCATTGCCGTTGCAACCGAGTAGAGCGGCAGTGTGACAAGGGCTTCTATATTTGAACCGATGGCAAAGGCTCCGATCGCATCTTCGCCGAGTTTATTTGTAAGAGCCTGTCTTATGACGCAACCGATGGCTGTAAAAACGAACTGCATCGACATTGGCATACCGATGCGGATCTGCTCCTTGACCGTATTCCAATCCGGGTGGAACAATTCATGAAGAGTTATACGCATAAGCGAATATTTTGAATATCCAATCCTAAAGTATATTACCGCCATAATTGTGTGAACCGAGACGGTGGCGATTCCTACACCAAAAACACCCCAGTTGAAGAGGGCGACGAAAAGAATATTTAGGATAATATTGAGAACCGTTGATACACTGCTCCAAATCAATGGCGTCATACTGTCGCCGATTGCTCGAATCTGTGCAATTGCCGTATTTGTAAATATGCTTATAAAAGTGCCGCCGAAAATACAGTAAAGGTATACTCTCGAATCGTGAAACAAAGAATCGGGGATCTGCATTATGCGCAGCAGGGGACCTGCATAGATAATCATAAAGGGAGCGACTGCGGCGACAAATCCCAATGAAACCACAATTGAAGCCACAATAGACCGTTTAGTGCCGTCAATGTCTTTGGCTCCTATTCTTTGCGAAGTGATAACGGCGCAACCGTTGGTGATTCCGAAGAGTAATCCTCCATAGAGAAAGATAATGGCTGAAGTTGCGGCAATCGCCGAATATGCGTTCAACCCGCAAAACCTTCCAACGATTGCCATGTCTGCTGTAGTGTAAAGCTGGAAGACAACATTTGAAACAATAATAGGGATTGAAAACAGAAAAATTTGCTTCAGAGGATTTCCCTCTGTCAAATCTACGCAATAGTTTTTCATTTTGGAAAAAAAAGTGGAGTAATTAGAGAAAATCGCAAAATCTCTAACAAAGAAGTGTAAATATTTTAATTTGTTTATGCTATTTATGTCAACGATAACTATGATAAGAAATTGACATTAATCAGGAAAGAATGTATTCTACTTAATAGGATTCTCTAATAACAACTGTGAGGTTTTTGATATGATTTCCGATAAGCGAATACAGGAAGAGCTTAATAATGTTTTAGACGCAACCGATTTTAAGGTTGGTAAGCGGATTAGCGGCAAAGTCCGTGATAGCTACATTTTGCCCAATGGCCGTCGCGCTTTGGTGACTACCGACCGCGTTTCGGCATTTGATCGTATTTTGGGTACGATTCCATTTAAGGGGCAGGTTTTGAACCAGCTTGCGGCATTTTGGTTTGAGCAGACAAAGGATATTGTCGCAAACCATGTTATCTCTGTTCCTGATCCAAATGTTATGGTCGTTGCAGAGTGCGGCCAGCTCCCGCTTGAGTTTATCGTCCGCGGCTATATAACTGGTGTCACATCAACTTCCGCTTGGACAAACTATGCCAAAGGCGCTCGCGAGATTTGCGGCAATAAGCTTCCCGATGGTCTTCGCAAGGATCAGAAGCTTGAGCGTCCCATTCTTACCCCGACTACCAAACATGAAGTCCATGACCGCAATATATCTCGTGATGAAGCCGTCTCCGAGGGATTAATCACTCCTGAGCTTTTTGATGAAGCTGCATCCGTTTGCTTTAAAATGTTTGAGGCGGGTACGAAAGAAGCTCAAAAGCGCGGTCTTATCCTCGTTGATACAAAATACGAGCTTGGTATGCTTGATGGTAAGTTAGTCGTCTCAGATGAGATTCACACACCAGACTCTTCGCGTTATTGGTATGAAGATACCTACGAAACTCTCTTTGCCGAAGGTAAAGACCAGCGTAAGCTCGATAAGGAATATGTCCGTGAGTGGCTCGCAGCACGAGGCTTCCGCGGTGAGGGCGATGTTCCTGAGCTTACTGAGGAAGTGCGTATTGAGGCCGCCAAACGGTACATTACCGCTTATGAGCTTATCACAGGCAGAGAGTTTGTTCCTGCCGAAGGTAATATATCAGAGCGCATAGAGGCCGCCCTCGTCAGTGCTGCAAATGCTTAATCATAAAAGGAGTTAGTCATGAAAAATACCGAAAAGATTATTTCAACAGCCCGTCAAGGTTTTACTCTTGTTGAGCTCCTACTTGTAATTGCAATTTTGGGTACACTTGCTGCCGTTGTTATGACTAACTTCACCGGACAGGGTGAGCAGTCAAAGATTACAGCAACTCGCACCAGTATCTCAAATATCGGAACAGCGATTCAGGCCTACGAAGTGACCGCCGGGCGTTTCCCCGATTCACTCGACGACATGACCGTCGCGACCGAACAGCGAGCCGCTCTTCTTAAAAAGGAGGCTCTTGTAGATTCATGGGGTACGCCCTTCCAGTACACAAAGAAGGGTCGTTTTGAGTATGAAGTCCGCTCTGCAGGTCCCGATGGTCAGATAGGTTCTGAAGACGATATTACCAACTAAGCCTCACATTAAGCAATTGCCTTACGAATGGCGTTATGGCGTCATAGATTAGGTTTTACTTTAATAGAATTGCTCCTGGTATTGGCAATACTTGGAGCAATTGTTGCTGTCGTAGTTCCTACAATGGGGCCAGGACTTGTCGGGACACAGCTTACGGTCTCTTCGCGTTCATTGCTTCAGGCGTCTCGTTATGCTCGCACAATGGCAATTCTTCATCAAGCCAATACCGAAGTCGTTTTAACATCGGCCAAAGATGAAGACGGGAAAGGGGTGATAGAAGTCAGAGCGGCATCCTCCGCTATGCCTTTCGCCGATGATATCGAAACTCCCGTAGAAGAGACAAGTTTCAACGGAGACAATTTTGATTTATCATCCGATGAGGCTGATAATCTCTCAACAAATTCTCCCACATTACCGTCCACCAACGAGAGTTTCAGTGAAGCTGTTTCTTCAAAGTTTGAGTGCAAAGGCATCTCCTTCATCTTTGAAGGGTACGATGATGTAGTTGATGGAGAAGAAGCGGTTGATACGCCAGCGGCCAATGACGATGAGGGTGAAGAATATCCTCAAATCGTTCTGCAATTTAACAGCAATGGAACTTGCCGTCCATTTACCATCAGAGTTTGCAGCGGGGAAGACTTATCTTATCTAGTCAAGGTTAATGCAATTGGCGTCGGCAAAATTGAGGAGTATGGCGATGACGAAGAATAAAGGCTTTACCTTGATAGAAGTCTTGATCGCGACTGTCATTTTAGGCGGTGGCTTAGTAGCTATATTCTCGGCATTTGCTCCTTGTATGTCGATGCTAACAGCATCAAAAAGATTTCAAGAGATTCGTTGGACATTCGGTCTAGGCGAACTCAAGTATCCGCTCGTTGATTTTGAAGAGGTTGAAGATTTAGTGGTTGAAGAAGACTCCGAGCTAGTCGAAGACGATGAAACAATAGGCAAAGGCTTCGTTTATTCTCGTTCAGTCGACACAAAGATAATTGAAGAAAACATACCTGATGACGGACTCTTTGTTGTTAGAACAAAGGTGTCGTGGGGGGAAGGCCCGGATTCCTCTGAAGAGATAGTTCAATTAGTTTGGAAAAAAGACGGCGGAGAGTACGAACCATGAAAAATCACGCCGCCTTTACAATGATAGAACTATTGCTCGCTGTTTCGCTATTGGCCGTTATCGTTGTCGTTGGTTATATGAGCTTTTCAACGGCAACAACAGTATGGCGCGTTGGGCAAAATGCAGCAGATTCAATTCATCACGGTGATTTTGTGATGGGGCAGATTACAATGGCGCTTCGCTCTGCATATTATCCAGATTCGTCATCAGTCGTTCCGGAATACGGTATGCAGCTGATAAACGATGGTGAAAAAGAAGAAGCTCGCGACTCCTTAATGTGGGTAAAGCTTGGTTCAGCCTTAGTTGGGCAGGGGGCTGAAGTTGCAAATGCTCCCCACAAAATAGTTTTATATTCATTAGGACCCGGAGAGTCCGCAAATGACAAATATTCCGAAGGCGGTATCTTTATAAAAACATGGCGGACCTCATCTCTGCCAGATGAATTTGATGCAGAAGACGAAGAGTATGTTAAACCGTTTCTTGTTGCCCCCGGTGTTGTCGCAATGGATATTCAAGTCTTAGATCCAGCCGACAATCTAGCAAAAGGCCATTCGCCAAAAATTAGAACAAGTGAATGGGAAGAGGATTTTCAGTGGATTGATGAAGATTGGAGAGATGACTATACCAATCGATTGCCTTATGCCGTAAAAGCGACAATCTATTTACCGCCGTCAGAAGAAGGCGGTAGCCCCATTCCAGTAAGCAGAGTAATTCAAATACCGACAGCGCCTCTCTCCTGGCGGGATAAAGGTGCGGCTGGAGGTAAGACGCAGACCAGCGGTGCCGAGAAAAAGAAAGGCAAGGCCAAGGTCACACCCAAAAAGTAGCTTAAAGCACCACTTCCATTCCATCAAAAGCCGGAATCATACCCAAAGGGGCAATTTCAGCCTCAAGCTCTTCATGAGTACGCTCAACTAAATGCCCAATATGGCTTAAAACGACAATCGTTTTATCATTGGCATTGCCATTTGACTTCATAATATCGACCATCTCCTTACACCAGTCGACATCCATATGCCCCTGAGTGATTTGTTCACCTCGTTTAAGGGTACAATCAAGAGAAATCAGATCAAAAGTTATTCCGCTATTTTTAATAAAGTCGTGAGTTTCATCGAGGAATTTACCCGTGTCGTGTGCCCACAAAACACTTTTACCATCCTTTTGGATAATATAAATATATGCACCAAGGGCATCGCCACCGTGGCGGGCAGGCAATGGTATGACAGTGTAAGATGCGATATCGTACCTTTGGAGCTTTTCAAGAAAGTGAGTCTCAACAAGAACCTCGTTGCCGTTACATTTACGGGCACCGGAAGCAAAAGCCTCCTTGCGCGCCTGCACAGAATTTGCAAGCCACATGCCAGTTTTTTCACTGAAGTAAAAATTGATAGGCTCAGTCATACCAACGGCACGGCTCATAATGTCGGCCTTCATAAAATGATCGTAATGGTCATGCGTAATCAAAACATGCTTAATTTTCCGCATATCAAGACCATAATGCAACGAGTGCTGAAAAACATCCGAATAGTCAATGCCGAAAGTGTCGTCAATTACAGCCTGCGAACGAGTGCGGTAGTCCTTACCCTTATGCAACCTAGCATATTCACAAACTCTGCACGAACAAAAAATCTCAGGAATACCAGCTCCTGCACTTGTCCCATAATACTTAATTTTCATATGAATTTTATATCAAATGCCTTTTTAGATGTCAACCTCAGTTTGTCCAAAATCTCATTTTTTGACTCGAAAGCGACTGTCCCTAAACTGGAAAACGAGCGGATTTCCGGAGGAATGGAGAAAATAGACTGTCCCAATTTTGGATAATTTGACAAAAATACTATTTTGTAGTATTCTATTTGGAAATCTTTTTACCAACTGGAGACTGTTCTTTGCTATGAAAAATTCCAAGAAGCCTCTTGCGGCTATTACAAAATCTAATGGGAAAGCGATTGCGAAATCTGCAAATTCAAAGGCTGAGCTTAAAGCGGCTACAGCCAAGAAGGCAGTTGCCGCACCTAAGAAAGCTGCTGTAGCACCTAAGAAGGCTGTAGCAAAGGCTCCCGTTGCGAAGGCGGCTCAAGCACCTAAGAAGGCAGTTGCCGCACCTAAGAAAGTTGCTGTAGCACCCAAGAAGGCTGTGGCAAAGGCACCAGTTGCGAAGGCGGCTGTAGCACCTAAGAAGGCTGGTGCCGTACCAAAGAAAGCTGCTGTAGCACCTAAGAAGGCTGGTGCCGTACCTAAGAAAGCTGCTGTAGCACCTAAGAAGGCTGTGGCAAAGGCTCCTGTTAAAATTTCTACACCGGTTGTTGAAGAAACTAACGATAGACCTGCATTCCCTGTTGAGGATAAGCTTACTAAGGATGAGCTTGAGAAGTTCCGTCATGATTTGTTAGAACTCCGTCAGCGTGTTTGTGCAAAGGTTAATACCGCACTTCAAAATGTTAAGCATCATAATGAGGCGGAAACCGGTACCGAAATCGGCGCTAATGTCTTCGATAAGTTTTTGGCTCTTGAGCGTGCTGGAAATACTCAAGATTTATTGACGCGTATTGACGAGGCTTTAGCTCGCATGAATGATGGAACATATGGTCTTTGTCTGATGTGCGGCCGTCCTATCCGTCGTGTTCGTCTTGAGGTACAGCCGTTTTCGAAGCATTGTATCAAGTGTCAAGAAGAGCTTGAAAAATTTTTGAAGCGTTAAGTGTTTTTATCGCGCACATTTCAATTTAGTCATTTACTGAGATTTTTATTCTTCTGTCAGTTTTTGGATGGCGAAATTGCAGTGATGTTGAGCGGAGATAGTAGCCACAGTCTCCAGGCAGTGCGGCGGGGTTGGGTTTGCCTCCTGGTAGAAATAGCGGTTCTCCTATGAGCGGCACGCCAATTGAGGCGAGGTGTATGCGTATCTGATGTGGGCGTCCTGTAATTAGATTGATGCACCAATGGGTTTCATTGTTGCCGGTTTTGATTATTTTACATTCGGTTTTTGATGGTTTGCCTAAAGAACTTGCTGCATGGACTTGTCCAATAATGGGATGATTTACAGGTCCAATCGGTGTCTCTATTTCGATGATGTCGCCAAGTTTACCATTTTTGTACGGTTGAGATATTGCATGATATGTTTTTATCATATCACCATTCTGTTTACCGGTTTTATCTCTGAATTGGGCGGCGAGATTTTCACGGGCGTTTTTTGTTCTTCCGCAGATTATAAGTCCTGATGTGCCGCGATTTAACCGATGGGCGGGGACTATATTTTCATTTGGGTAGTGTTTTGATAAAAGATGCACTAGGGTGTTTTCAAGAAAGCCGCCGTCCGGAACAACGGGAAGTCCTGCAGGTTTATCTATGGCTATCAGTTCGTCGTCTTCGTAAATAATTTTGAAGCTTGTGGGTACCGAGGGCTCATCCCACGGCGGGCGATGCCATTTCAGAATGTCTCCGTTTGAGAGGATTGTATTGGGCTTTACAATTTTGTCACCGCTGGTGACTTCTCCATTCTCTAGCCTTTCATTCCATCTTTCTAATGTGGAATGGCGATAATTAACGCTATAATAGGCTAGGGCACTTATGCCGCTATTACCGCTCGTTATTTTGTCTATATAGGTCCACCCGTGATTCATGGTTGATGGGTTTTATGGGGGACTAGACGATTTTGCCTTATTGTAAGGCTGCAATCATGTCACGAATTGTCTGGTTTAGCGGTATTTGAGGTTCCCAGCCAAGCTCATTTGTGATTTTGTCATGTGAGCCGATGACAGCCGGAGCATCAACCGGGCGGACGAGTGCAGGATCGACCTTTGTCGTGACATTGAGTTTTAGCTCAGTTGCGATGATTTGAATGAGATCGCTTAGGCGAGTCCCTTTACCGGAGCAGACATTATAAGCTTCGCCTGGTTTGCCTTTGGTGAGGATGTCCCAATAGGCACGAACTACATCGCGTACATCGGAGAAATCGCGAATGACTTCAATGTTGCCGACCTTGAGAAGAGCGTCGCCGCCTTGTCTGGAGGCTTCGACGAGTTGCTTAACAAAGCTTGCTACAACAAACTGTGGGCGTTGTCCCGGACCTATGTGATTAAATGAACGGGTCATTATCACTTCTACGCCTAGGCTTTGCGAGTATAGCTTTGAGAGGAGCTCTTGCGAAACTCTTGCAACTGCGTAGGGTGAGTCAGGATTGAGTGGCCGGTCTTCTTTGAGGGGCATTTCATCGGCAGGGCAGGGACCATATTCTTCGGATGAGCCTACCGATAAAATGCGTGTTTTAAGACCAAGTTCACGAATACATTCAACCAGATTCAGAAAAATTCCGGTATTGTTCAGGAAGCATTCGGCTGGTTTTTGCCAGCTTTGCCCGACTGAGGATACCGCTGCCAGGTGAACGATTGCATCTGGGCGATGTTCGTCAAGACTTTTTTTGAGCGCGGCTTTATCGGCTAAATCAAAGTCATCAATATCAACGCCAATTACAGTGGCACCGCACTTTTCAAAGTATGGCTTCAGGTGTCTTCCGACGAATCCTTTGATTCCTGTCACATAGACTTTCATTGCAGCCTCTTTGATTGTGCGGTGCTTTTTTATATATTGGCGATTGCCGCTTCTTTGCGGGCTAATTCAAGGTCTGCATCCATCATCATGCGGACGAGACCCTTGAAGGTGACCTTGGGTTCCCAGCCGAGGACTGTGCGTGCCTTGGTGGGATCGCCGAGGAGCTGATCTACTTCGCTTGGACGATCATAGTGGGAGTCATGTGAGGTGTACTGCTCCCAGTCGAGATCAACATAGGAGAAGGCTTCTTGGAGGAATTCCTTTACGCTGTGCATTTCGCCGGTTGCAAGGACGAAGTCTTCTGCTGTGTCATGCTGAAGGATGCGCCACATACCTTCGACATAGTCACCTGCAAAGCCCCAATCGCGGAGGGCGTTGATGTTGCCCATCTTGAGCTCTTTCTGGAGTCCCATCTTGATGCGGGAAACAGCGAGTGTAATCTTGCGTGTAACGAAGGTTTCACCGCGGCGTGGTGATTCGTGATTGAAGAGAATACCGTTGCTGGCAAACATATCATAGGCTTCACGATAGTTCTTTACAGCCCAGAATGAGTAGAGCTTGGCAACGGCATATGGAGAGCGTGGATAGAAGGGTGTTGTCTCGCGCTGGGGAACTTCCTGAACCTTTCCGTAAAGCTCACTTGTAGAAGCCTGATAGAAGCGGACGGATTTGCCGGTGCCAGATTCGCGGATCGCCTCCAAGAGACGCATTGTTCCAAGACCATCAACATCGCCTGTGAACTCCGGCATATCGAATGAAACGCGGACATGGCTTTGTGCCGCAAGATTGTAAACCTCATCGGGCTTGATATCGTAAACGAGCTTTGTCAAGCAGGAGGAATCGGTCAAATCACCATAGTGTAAAAATAGTGTTTTGTCCTTAATTTCAGGATTTGCACAAAGATGGTCAATGCGTTCACGATTGAAGCTGGAGCTACGCCTTACTATACCATGAACCTCATAGCCCTTATCGAGTAGAAGCTCGGTTAAGTAGCTACCGTCTTGTCCAGTAATTCCAGTTATTAAGGCTTTTTTCTTGCTCATGTCTGTTCCTTGTGTGGTTATTTTCATTTTGGTTTATGCGGTAAGATTACTGCCTTGCATAATACCAATTTTGAAACACTGCTTTCATTCATAGTACCATTTATGGCGGAATTATGTCAAATCATTAAAATTTGACTAGTCTCAAAGTGCGGCGAATACGATGACCGTCGGAGAATCAATTAAGAGTAAAAGGGCTTAAAGTAGGCTGTGTTCAAAAGCCTTATGGAAGATAAAGCCAACTTTCAACTCATCTTTTTTACAGGTCGCGGATTGTTGACACACGACAAGTCTCGTTTTTGGCAACAATGTTTTTTGTCGGTACTTTTTTTGGTGGTAATCTATAATATCAGTACATTTACCTTATTTTAATTTTTTTCTTGTATTTTTGAGTTATTTGGTATAAAATATTCTTATCCCCTAAAAAGGAGGGGTTGAAGCGACGAGCTTAAATTACCGAAGGCTCGAAGCAGATTAACCTAGGAAACAGGTTCAGTTGCAGCGTATAGGCGCCGTTTCGCCTTTGCGTCGGTATCACGTAACTGTTGGATGTGTCAAAATTGACACCGGTTGCGGCCGTGGCATCAGTTCCGGTTTCTGAAGTTAAGCCTTAATAAGGATAGACCAGAAAATGGACAACACGGAAAACATTGAGATTGCAGAGACAACTCCCGCCGTTGCGGAAGAGAAGAAGAATGTCACCGATCTCACACTTAAGGATCTTATTGACGCAGGCCTTCACTTCGGCCACCAGACCCGTCGCTGGAATCCTAAGATGCGCCCTTACATCTTTGATAAGCGCAATGGTATTCACATCATCGACCTTACCCAGACAATCGGCAAAATCGAGGAAGCTGCAGAATTCCTTCGCAATGTCGTAATCGACGGCAAGAAGATTCTCTTTGTCGCAACCAAGAAGCAGGCTCAGGAAGTTGTCAAGAATGCCGCTGAGAGCTGCGGCCAGTTCTACATGACCGAGCGTTGGCTTGGCGGTACCCTTACCAACAACAAGACCATCCGCGGCAGCATCAAGCGTATGCGCCTTCTCCAGAAGTATGCTCGTGAGAACAACGGCGAGCTTTCAAAGTTCAAGAAGGAAGCTTCTTCACTCCGCCGCGAGCTTGATAAGCTTGAGGCAAATCTTTCCGGTATCGCCGATATGTATGAGATGCCCGGCGCAATCGTCGTTATCGATGTTTGCCGTGAGGATATCGCTGTTCAGGAAGCTCGCCGTCTTGGTATTCCTGTTGTTGCTGTCGTTGATACCAATGCCGATCCTGATGGCGTTGATTATGTCATTCCAGGTAACGACGACGCTATTCGCGCAATCAAGCTTGTCGCTGATACCTTCGCAAAGGTTCTTAAGGGTGCCAACGAGGAGTGGGCTCGCATCAGCGTAGAGCGTGAGAAGGCTGATGCCGCTCGTCGCGCCGCTGAGGCAGAGGCTGGTCGCAAGGATGGCGATGAGGGTCGTGGCGACCGTCGTGGCCGTGGCCGTGGTCCTCGTCGTGAGCGCCGTGCAGCTCCAGCCGCAGCGCCAGCAGCATCTGAGGCCGCTGCCGCAGCTGACGCTCCCCAGGCATAAGTCATTACTTGTGTGTTGAACTGAAAGATTAAGATTAAGGAGTTTTACAATGGCTGAAATTACTATGGATATCATCAAGGAGCTTCGCGCCCTTACCAACGCTGGTATGATGGATTGCAAGAAGGCTCTTATTGAGACCAATGGTGATATGGAAGAGGCTATCAAGGTTCTTCGTAAGAAGGGTCTTGCCACACTTGGCAAGCGTGCAGACAAGGAGGCCAAGGAGGGTCTCGTCGCTGCCGCTAAGTGCCCATGCGGTGCTGTCGCTCTCGTTGAGGTCAACTGCGAGACTGACTTTGTTGCCAAGACTGAAGGCTTCAAGGGTTTTGTCGATAAGGTTGCAGAGAAGGCTGCCGCCGGCGAGGCTGATGTTGCCGCTGCTATGCAGGAAGACCTTTCCGCTCTCGTCGCTTCTACCGGCGAAAACATGAAGATTAGCCGTGTCGAGCGTTTCACCCTCGAGGGTACCGGCAAGATCGAGTCTTACATCCACACCGGTGGTAAGGTAGGCGTTCTTGTCGAGATCGGTTGCGAGAAGGCTGAGACAGTTGAAAGTGCTGATTTCGCGGAGTACTCTCGCGATATCGCTCTTCAGATTGCCGCTCTTGCTCCCCGTTGGCTTGATGAGACTCAGATTCCTGCCGATGTCGTCGAGTCTGAGCGCGCTCTCTATGTCCAGCAGATTGATGCTGATCCCAAGAATGCCAACAAGCCTGAGAATATCAAGGAAGGCATCATCAAGGGTAAGTTCCGCAAGTTTGCCGCAGAGGTTTGCTTGGTAGATCAGGAGTTTGTCAAGATTTCCAAGACTTCTATCCGTCAGCATACCGACAATATCAGCAAGAAGCTCGGCGACAAGCTTGTCATTCGTCGCTATGTCCGCTTCCAGCTCGGTCAGCACTAATCTTTAGGTAAAGAGAAGGGAAGATATTATGTCTATGCCATTGGGCGTTCAGCTCTATTCCGTCCGCGACTATGCCTCAAAGGATTTTGTCGCAACTCTCAAGAAGATTGCAGAGATTGGGTTCAAGTATGTTGAGCCTGCAGGCTTTTTCAATCTTACACCTGCTGAGTTTGTCAAGGTTTGCAACGACCTCGGTTTGAAGATTTGCTCTTCACATTCTCCATGGGTTCGTTCTCCTGATAACCTTGGCGAGGCGATGGATATTGCTGGCGTCCTTGGCTTAAAGACGATTGTCTGTGGCTGGACTCCTAAAGAGTTTCAGGATATTGACTCTATCAAGGCCACCGCAGAATGCGTTTCCAAGATGCAGCAGACTCTTGCTGCTAACGGATTTACTCTTTTCCAGCACAATCATTTCTGGGAGTTTGAGCGCATTGACGGTCGTTTGAAGTATGAAATCTTCCGCGAACTTTGCCCTGAGGTTAAGTATGAGCTTGATTGCTTCTGGTCAACAAACAAGGGCACTGAAGACCCTGTTGAGATGCTCAAGCTCTTTGAGAAGGATACCATTCTTCTTCATATGAAGGATGGTATCTGCAAGCAGGCCGCTCAGAATGCCGGCATGAAGGACGGTCTCCTTGATATGAAGATTGACCTTCTTCCTCTCGGCAAGGGCTCCTTGCCCATTAAGCAGCTCGTCGAGACTGCGCCTAACGCTCAGGCTGTTATCGTTGAGCTCGACTACTGCGAGTCTGTGGAGATGTATCAGGCTCTTACTGAGAGCTACAACTTCATGGTACAAAACGGCATCGCGGAGTAATCCGCGATGCGTCCGTTTTTAATCTATTTCTGTTATTAAGGTAGGTAAAACGATGCAAGATAAAAATTCAATTTTCAAGTGGATTATCTTTGCAACGCTAGTCGCTGCATCGGTAGTCTTTATGACTCCTCCGAAAGATAAGATTCGATTGGGTCTTGACCTTGCCGGTGGTACCAGTTTCACAGTTCAGATTGATCAAGAGCAGCTTCGTTCCGATTTGAAGGCTGCTGATGCCAAGCGTAGTGATTCTGAGATTCAAGCTCAGATTGACACGATTATGGCAAATGCAGATGACCGCACAATCGAGGTCATCCGTAATCGTATTGACGGCCTTGGCGTCAACGAGCCATTGATTGTTCCCGGTAAGGATCATCGCATCATAATCGAGATTCCCGGTGCTGATGAGAAGCAGCGCGAAATTGCCGAGAAGAGCATTCGCAGTGCCGCTTATCTCCAATTCCGTCTTGTCCACCCTAAGAACTACGAGCTCACTCGCAATCTCATTAACGATGGCAAGGTTCCTGAGGGTTATGAAATGATCGAGGATCCCGTCAGCGGGCAAAGTTATTATGCTCGCGGTAAGGATTACGAAAAGCTTCTTCGCGACCCAGATTATAAGCGCCGTTTAGCTCAGTTCGGCAATCCCGATCCCGGCTATTCGTTTATGCTTGAGCTCAATCGTCTTCGTGACGGACGCGAGGTCTACTCTCCCGCATTTGTTCGCAACCGCGAAGAGATGAATGGTGACGAGCTCCGCAGTGCTACGATCAGCGTTGACAGCCGCAATGGCGGCGTAGGTGTATCCCTTTCCTTTACCAAGGAGGGTGCACGCCAGTTTGGCAAGCTGACCTCTGATTATGCTCCAAACGGAAATCGCAACAAGAGTGCTGAGGGTCGTCAGTTGGCGATTGTTCTCGATGGTACGCTCTATTCCGCCCCGGTAATTCGCACTCCTATTACCGATGGCCGTGCTGAAATTACGGGAAGCTTCACGCGCGATGACGCAGCCCAGCTTCGCAATGTCCTCAATGCAGGCTCCTTGCCTGCTCCGATTACTGTCCTCGAAAAGCGCATGATTGACCCATCTCTTGGCTCTGACGCTATCCGTAGCGGTATGCGCGCCTCAATAATCGGCGGAATTCTTATTGTCGTCTTTATGGCTCTTTACTATGGCATTCTCGGTATTGTCGCAGATATTGCGCTTGTTCTCAATATCATACTTCTCCCATTGGGCGCTATTATTATTTCAGGCTTCTTCAGTGCCGTCGGTGCGACAGATTCAGTCTCAGCATCTCGCACAGCGCTTCAGTTGCCCGTTCTTACAATGCCCGGTATCGCTGGTATTGTTCTCACGGTAGGTATGGCTGTTGACGCAAATGTACTTATCTTTGAGCGTGTCCGCGAGGAGCTCAAGCAGGGCAAGTCCACACTTGCCGCAATTTTGGCAGGTTATGATCGTGCATTCCTTGCAATCTTTGACTCTAACCTTACCACATTCTTGACGGCAATTATTCTCTTCATCTTCGGTTCGGGTCCAATCCGCGGCTTTGCGATTACGCTGTCGGCCGGTATCATCGTCAGTATGTATACGGCACTCGTCGTCACTCGCATGATTCTCCGCCTTTGCACCAAGGAGACCTCAAAGGCTCCGAAGATTATGGATTGGTTTACATTCCCAAATCTCGACTTTGTTGGAATGGGCCGCTTGGCCATGACGATTTCGGCTGTAATCATCGTTGTCACTTTGGGTATCTTTGCTGTCCGTTGCAAGACATCGCCTCGCGAAGTTTTGGCTATTGACTTCACCGGCGGTACGGTAATGTCATATACATTTGAGAAGCAGCCTGAGATTGGTGATATGCGTGTCGCTCTCAAGGCTGGCGGCATCGATGATGCGATCATTCAGTCTCAAAAGTCTGCCGACGGCACTACCGATTCTATTCAGGTAAAGTCTGGCTATGATAAGATTGGCGGCGGCGTTGAAATCGGCAAGGCCATTACAGATACACTCAAGAAAGCATTCCCAGATAGCGGAATGCAGGAGATTGGTCAAGACACAATCGGCTCGCAAATCGGCGAAGACCTTAAGCGTGACGCCACAAAGGCCGTTATCATCGCTCTTATCGGTATGTTGATTTACATCAGTATCCGTTTCGAGTTTGGTTTTGCCCTTGGTGCCGTCGTGGCATTGCTCCACGATGTCCTTATCACTCTGGGTCTCTTTACGCTCTTCGGCCGCCAGATTGGCGTTACTGCTATTGCCTGCTTCTTGACGATTGTCGGTTACTCGGTCAACGATACCATCGTTATCTCCGACCGTATCCGTGAAGACCTCAAGAAGAACAAGGATTTATCCTTCCGCGACCTTTGCAATCGCAGTATTGTCACAACCTTGGGCCGTACAGTCCTTACCTCGTTGACGACATTGCTCGCAGTTCTTTCGCTTCTCATCTTTGGCGGTGGAGCAATCTTTGATTTCGCTCTCTGCATGACGATTGGCGTTATCGCTGGTGTTTACTCAACAATCTTTATTGCTACACCGGTTATGCTTGCCTGGTATAAAGGTCGCCGCCCCGGTATGGCAAAGAAGGATGCCTAGTTTTTACTATGGTCAACTAAAAAAAAGGTCGCTACAGAAAAGTAGCGACCTTTTTTTCATAAAAGATTTTTGCTGATGTCATAGGATGACGAAATGAACAAACAACTTAATAAAGATATTCTGGCTTGTATATTTTATTCAATAATAATTTTGTCTTATTCTGCCTTTTGTGATGAAGATAAGACAGTTGATTTTCAAGAACTATCTTTGAAGGCTGAAAACGGCGACGCGGTCGCACAGTTTAATTTAGGCAGGATATACGATACAGGCAATGGCGCATCTCAAGATTATGCAAAGTCAATAAAATGGTATACAAAGGCGGCAGAACAGGGGAATGTCAAGGCGCAATTCAATCTTGGCTTTATCTATGCCAATGGTCAGGGGATTGCACAGGATTATTCAAAAGCGGTCGAATGGTATACAAAGGCGGCAGATCAGGGCGATTCCGACGCGCAGTTTAACATCGGTTTGATTTATCTAAACGGGTATAAAGACTATTCAAAGGCCCATGATTGGTTTATGAAGTCAGCTATGCTGGGCGACGCGGCTGCGCAATACAATTTAGGCGTGATGTATGACAAGGGGCTTGGTGTTACGCAAGACTATGCTAAGGCATTAGAGTGGTATACAAGAGCAGCGCTACAAGGCGATGCAGATGCACAGTTTAATCTTGCATTGCTCTATGAAAATGGCAAGGGCATAGAACCGAATATTGTAAAGGCAGTAGAGTGGTATACGATGTCTGCTAATAATGGCGATGCCGATGCGATGTTTAATCTTGCCTTAATTTATGAAAAAGGCAAAGGCGTTTCATCAAATACCACAAAGGCATTTGAGTTGCTTGCAAATGCAGCAGAACAAGGGAATGTCAATTCTCAGATAACTCTTGCTTTAATGTATTTCAAAGGTCAGGGTGTTGAGCAAGATTTTGCAAAGGCGTATGAATTGTATGCAAAAGCAGCAGAGCAAGGCAATGCCGTAGCACTCTACAATCTTGGTATAATGTATAAGGATGGTTGCGGTGTAAAACAAGATTATGTAAAGGCTGCATGGTACTTCGCTACAGCCTCAGAGGATGGTCTTTCAGATGCTCAATTCAATCTTGGTTACTTTTACGAATACGGCCTAGGTGTGGCTCAAGATTCTTCGAAAGCAGTTGAATTGTATACAAAAGCAGCAGCTCAAGGGTTTATAAAGGCTATGCACAACCTTGGATTTATGTATGCTAATGGCCGTGGTGTGGAACGAGACTATACAAAGGCATTTGAGCTTTTTATTAAGGCAGCAGAGGGAGGGCTTGCTGAAGCGCAAGCCAGCCTTGGCGTTATGTATGCCGAAGGTTATGGAGTCGCGCAAGATTATTCAAAGGCGATAGAATGGTACCAAAAAGCTGCAGAACAGGGTTTCGTTCCCGCACAGAATGAACTTGCAGAACTTTATTTAGGAGCTAAAGGTGTTACGAAAGACTCTAAAAAAGCTAAAGAGTTGTTTGAGAAGGCTGCCAAGAAAGGTAATACTGAAGCCCAGTCTAAACTTAAATCCTTTGATGAATAAGCAGCGAGTAAAAAAGAGATTGTATTGTGAATTGTCAAATGTTATCATAATAATATGCTTCGCAATAAGGGAATCTTGTAAGCATTGGCAGAAATTTCATGCGAGGCTTATCGGCGAGTGCTGATAGCTTCTGTCGATACAGATTCTAGGAATTCTCAAAATGAGCAGAAAAGTTAAGATTGGTATTATTGGTGTCGGTACAATTGGCTCTGTCCATGCTGACGCTTATGCAAAGGTAGAAGATGCTGAAATTTTCGCCATTTGCGATATTAACCCCGACACTCTTAAGGCAAAGTCAGAGCGTCATGGTGTAAAACTCACCTACGAGAACTATCATGATCTTCTCGCAAATCCTGAAATTGAGGCAGTTTCTATTTGCGTTCCAAACGATCTTCATGCTCCAATTGCTATTGATGCTCTCAAAGCAGGTAAGCATGTTCTTCTTGAAAAGCCAATGTGTCTCAATGCGGAGCTTGGCCGTCAGATACTTGAAGCCCGCGATGCTTCGGGCAAGCTTCTCCAGATGGGTATGGTTCGCCGCCAGTGTGCAGAGGCTGAGGTTTTGCGTCCACTTATCGCAGAAGGCAAGCTTGGTAAGATTTACCAAATCAATATCAAGCAAATTCGTCGTCGTGGCATCCCTGGTCTTGGCGGTTGGTTTACGACCAAGGCCCGTTCCGGTGGCGGTGGCGTAATTGATATCGCAGTTCACTCGATTGACCTTGCATTGCACCTCACAGGACTTTGGGAGCCAACTGCCGTCTCCGCAAAGACTTATTCAAAGTTTGGTTCTCCAATCAAGGATTATCACTATGTCTCTATGTGGGCAGGGCCGCCTAAGGCCGATGGCACATTTGATGTCGACGACTATGCAACAGGCTTCATTCGCTTTGGTGAAGAGGCTACAATGACATTCCAGGTCGCTTGGGCATGTAACTCGCAGCCCGAGGATTCAATCGAGATTATCGGCGATAAGGGTGGCGTTCGCATCGGTTCCAGCGCAAATGGTATCACGCTCCTTACCGAGTATGATAATCGTCCCGCAGATATTGTCCTTGACTACAACAAAAATGCAGATGGCTTCCAGAAGGAAACTGCAAAGTTTGTCAAGGCAGTCAAGGGCGAGGGTGAAATTCCTGCAACAGGTGAAGAGGGCGTTGTTCTGATGCGTATTCTTGACGCTATCTACAAGTCTTCTGAGACCAACAAGGAAGTCGAAGTCTAATAGGCTCGATAACCTGTTAAAAAAGGCATGGTAGCAATACCATGCCTTTTTTTTATATCCTGCAACTGTGCAGTCTTGAACTTTACTTAGCTTATGAACGGGTGATTTGCCCTGTATGGCTGCCATTGCGGCCATTTTATTTCAAATTTCTTGCAAAATATCTGAATATTTGGGAAAATAGATAGACATGTCCCGTGGATGGAGGAAGTCGCTGTCGATTGTAAAATCGGGGGAGGAAAGTCCGGACTCCGCAGGGCAGGGCGTCCCGCTGTTAAGGCTGGAACGGCGTTGCAATAACGACGCCGATGGAAAGTGCCACAGAAATAAACCGCCTTGATGAATTTCGATTCCTTGAGGTAAGGGTGAAAAGGTGGTGTAAGAGACCACCGATAGCATCGTAAGGTGCTGTGTCTAGGTAAACCCCGCCCGGAGCAAGACCAAATAGGGGAATGGAGGCGTTGCCCGCGCCGTTTGAGTTTCGGCTCATCAGTTCCCGGGTTGGTTGCTTAGAGAAATGACTTCAGGCCGCTTTGGCGGCGTTACAGAATCTGGCTTATGATCTATTTACGCGGACATGTTTTTTATCTTTTGACTGCTCTGTTTGCCATTCTTATGGCAGGAGCTTCGGTTTGGGCATACCTTGCTTCGGATAAGGTTCCCGAATCTGTTGCGATTGATGAGCCACAGGCTTTGTCGGCGCGAGTCGTTTCGCCGATTCCCGCCGATGCTGCGGATTGTATAGCTCCTTTTGGCGGTAAGACGGCTCCAAATGCCGCTGAGAAATTCTTTGCCGCAATCGAGAAGCGTTTTCGCTTGGCCGGCTTTCGCCTTAATGCCCGCAAGCCGGGAAACTCTAGTGCAATTATTGAGGATCGCGAAGCCGGTTGTCAATGGATGCGCCGCAAGGGTGAGAAGATAGCCGATGAGGTTTCGATTGCAAATGTGGGTACCAATTCGGTGGCTTTGTCGACACCATACGGCGTCTATTCTCTGTATTTGTCCAGAAAAGGTGCCGTCGGGGGCGAGGGAGTCTCTACCGCTGAATCTGAAGCTTCTGACTTTTCTTCAGGCGCTGTTTCCCGTCTCGTCGGTGCGGAGGTGGCTCCCGGAAGTTGGAAATTCCGCCGTGACGATATGATGGCTTATTTTAATGAGATCAAGGTTCGCCCAGAGCGTATTGGTGCGGTCTTCGATACTCTCGCGCCGGTCTGGTATACGGATGAGAATGACGGTAAGCAGAAAATTGAGGGCTATCGTGTGGAGATTTGCGGAGAGGAAGATTTCTTTAAGGCTGTGGGCTTTAAGGAGGGCGATATAGTCCGCGAGGTCAATGGCATTCGCATGACTAACCGTTATGCCGCCGAGGAGTTGATTCGTCGCTTTGTATATGGTGATTTGCACTTTGCTCATATCAAGATGGAGCGGGACGGCGAGGATATTCTTCAGACTTATGATGTTGAAGAATAGTTTTAGAGGTGAATTATGTTTACGGTATTTCTTAAGGCGTTTGTTATGATTTTTCTTGCTGAACTTGGCGATAAGACTCAGCTTGCGGCTCTTACCGCAACGGCGGAGGCGCCTGAATCCAAGTGGCTCATCTTCGCGGGCTCGGCTTTGGCGCTTATCGTAACTTCGCTTTTGGCGGTTTTGTGCGGTGATCTACTCTCTAAGATTCCATGCTGCGGCAAGGTTATAAAATTTGTCGCCGGGGGCGTTTTTATTCTTTTTGGAATAATTTCTCTAGTCGAGGCCTTTCGTAGTTAATTCTAAAGCGAAGTTCTGTTATGCCTCCTCATCATCATAGAATGGGTCCAAGTTCGCCTAAATGTCCTAAATGCGGGCGTTCGATTGCTGCGCTTGACGCGAAGTGTCTTTATTGCTCCGGCGAGGGAGTCAAGATTCTGAAGCGGCTGCTTTCTCTTTTGGCGCCTCACAAGAAGCTTGTTTTTGCAATGATAGCTCTTAATGTCGCGGGCGTCGTTGTCAGTCTTTTGCCTCCTTATTTGACTAAGCATATTATCGACGATGTTATTTTAAGTGATGGCAACAATCGCCTTCAGATTCTCTTGCTGATTATAGGCGGAATGGTCTTTGCCTCTTTATTCAGGGTTGTCGGAGGTTATTTTGGCGGTGTTTTTGCAGCGAAAGTCGGTTCGGGGATTGTTTATGATTTGCGTTCAAAACTTCATGATTCGTTGCAGCATCTTGAGATGAAGTTTTTCGGGAATCGCAATTCAGGCGAATATACTGGCCGTATTATGAACGATACGGAGGATGTTCAGCGATTTTTAGTTGACGGGAGCCGTGATTTGATCGTTCAAATACTGACGATGGTCGGAATTGCCGTTATGCTTGTAGTTTTGAATTGGAAGCTTGCGTTGATCGTTTTTTTGCCAGTTCCTTTTTTGATTTGGCTCTCCAGCGTATTTCACAAGAAAATTCATTCGAAGTTTCATGAGAATGGAGCGGCAATAGCAAATCTTAACACTAAAATCGCCGAAACAATCAACGGAATTCGTACTATCAAAGCTTTTGCCCATGAGGATATCCGAAATGTGGCTTTTAACGAGTCTGCCAGAGATGTCGCTAAAATCAGAGTCGATTTGACGCGGCGATTTTTGACTTTTTCGGGTGAGACAGGCTCGCTGATGGATTTTGCCTCTGCAGGTGTTTGGCTCTTGGCAGGATATCTGATTATCGGCGGTGATGGGATTACTCTTGGTGACTTAACGGCGTTTATCGCCTATATTTCAATGTTCTACGGTCCCATCCGCTGGCTTACTCATGTCGTTAATTCGATGGTAAATGCCCTTGTCAGCGCAGAGCGTATTTTCTTTATTCTTGATGCGCCACGCGAAGATGATTCAAATGGGAAAAATATCGTTCCTGACAAAATCAAGGGTGATATTGAGATATCGAATCTTCGTTTTGCTTACACAGAAGGTAAGGATATTTTGAAGGGGATTTCTCTCCATATTAAAGCAGGGGAAATGGTTGGTCTGGTTGGACGCTCTGGCGTCGGTAAATCAACTCTAATCAACCTTATTTGCCGTTTTTACCGTGCAGACAAGGGTGATATTAAAATTGACGGTGTGTCGGTAAATGACCTTAATTTGAAGAGTTTTCGCGGGCAGATAGGAATGGTTCTTCAGGAGCCGTTTCTCTTTAATGCTTCGATTTATGATAATATCGCCTACTCAAAGCCAGATGCGACAGAGGATGAGATCATAGCAGCGGCAAAGGCCGCTGGAGCTCATGATTTTATTCTTCAGAAGGATGAAGGCTACAATACTAAGGTCGGCGAAGGGGGCGCACGGCTTTCCGGTGGTGAAAAACAGCGTATCGCAATCGCTCGCGCAATCCTGCACAATCCTCCGATTTTAATCTTGGACGAAGCCACATCCGCAGTCGATACTGAAACTGAACGCCTAATCAGAAATGCTTTGGCCGAGCTCTGTAAAGGGCGGACCGTTATCGCAATTGCCCATCGACTTTCAACGCTTCGCAATGCTAATCGTTTGGCCGTTATTGACAACGGCGAAATCGCCGAGCTTGGAACTCATGAAGAGCTTGTCGCGAAGGGCGGCATATATGCTATGCTGGTGAAGGCGCAAACCGAGTTGAATGAGATAAGTGCTGATTCGTGGAATCCGACATGACAGATAATAGAGCAGTAGAGATTGAAGAGCGGGTTTTGCCAAACAAAATTCATTGTATGGGAATAGGGGGCGTGGGTGTCTCCGGAGTGGCGGCTCTTTTGAAGGCCAGAGGGTGTGATGTGTCGGGATGTGATTCCAAAATATCGCCTCTTATGCGTAATTGGCTTGAGGATCATGGAATTAAGGTATATGGTGAGCACTCCATTGCCCATTTGGAGAAAAATCTGCCCGATTTGATTGTTAGGACACCTGCGGTTTCGGATGACAATCCGGAGCTTGTTTACGCCAGAGAAAAAGGCGTATCGATTTTACGCCGCGGCGAAGTGTTGGCCCGCCTTGCAAGTATGCCAGCCTCAATCGCAGTTTCGGGAACTCACGGAAAGACGACTACAAGTTGCTTTGTCGCAACACTTTTTCGCGAACTGGTTGATGACAAAACCGGATGGTGTATCGGCGGATACACGCAATCAATGGGTGGTGTCGCAAAGCCTCCGGCGCAAAATAGTCCACTAGTCGTCGAAGCCGACGAAAGTGACGGTACATTGGCCTATTATGCTCCGGATATTACCGTAGTGACGGCAATTGACCATGATCACATGGAACATTTTGACTCATTCGATTCCTTGAAGAATTGTTTTAGGAGCGTGGTCTCAGCGACTCGCAAGGCTATTGTCTATTTTGCCGATGATGTCAATGTGCGAGATGTGGCTTCGTCTTCTGACTCAATCGGTTATGGCTTCAGTGAATTTGCACAATTGCGCGCGTCAAATATAGTTTGTTCCGCGACAGGGTCGCAGTTTGAAGTCTTTTACAATGGGCGGTCAGTCGGCACTACCTTTATCAATGTTCCTGGTCGCCATAATATTTTGAATGCTTTAGCGGCCGCCGGCGTTGCCATAGCGTGGGGTGTCAATCCTGAGAAGGCTGTCGTAGCCCTCCAAAAGCTGGATGAATTGCCATTGCGCCGATATGAGATTTACAATGTCGGGGACGGGATAGAGATTGTCTCGGATTATTCGCACCATCCGGCAGAAATTCGCGCCCTTGTGCAAACGGCGCTTTTACGCCCGCATAATAGATTGACAGCAATATTTCAACCGCACCGATATACTCGGACATTGGCATTGCGAAAGGATTTTCCCGCTGCCTTTGAGGGAATAGACGAGCTTTTGCTGTTGCCTGTCTACGCAGCCTCCGAGCCCCCAATTGACGGAGGGCAAAGCGCTGATTTGTATTCTGAGTTCCGTATAGCAAATAGCATAAACAAGAAGATTCCTCTTCCAAAGCTGGTTCCTTCGGCAGATATAGCCGCAAGCTACTATAGGTCGATATGCGGCTTGAAAAAAGGTGATGTCCTTTTGGTTGTCGGAGCGGGCGATGTCGTTTCGTTGGTCCAAATGCTAAAGGATGCTCGCTTTTCAAATGGTGACGATATTCAGGCCGCTGAAAAATTCCCCAAGGTTTCATACGGATTGCCGTTAAAGGCTGACGAATATATTGAAGTCAAAGAGAGGCAAGAGTTAATTGAAATTCTGGCCAGCCGTAAAAATGTCAGGTTTTTAGGGCAGGGTACCAATCTCTTACCATCGGATTTAGGAGTGCGCGGTACAGTTGTCAAAATTAAGAATGATGATTTCGCAATCCTTGATGACGGTGTGACCGTTCGTGTAGGATGTGGCATGTCAGGCGCATTGCTGCTGTCAAAGCTACGAGATGCCGGACTTTCCGGTTTGGAGTACATGGCTTCAATACCAGGCACTGTAGGCGGTTGGCTTGCAATGAATGCCGGAACGCAATTTGGCGCGATAGGAGACAGGGTCGTTTCCGTTGATGTTGTCATGCAGAACGGTGAAACATCGACACTGGATAGAGACAGCTGCAAATTTTCTTACCGTTCAAGTCCTATGTTGCGTGACAAAGTCGCTTTCAGTGCGGTGCTGAGGCTTCAGCGCAAAGATAAAGCCGAGATTGAGAGCGCAATGGCGCAGTTCAGAGAAAAACGCTTTGATTTCAGCGGTTTGAGAACAGCCGGCTCTGTATTCAAAAATCCTGCTGAAACTTCAGCGGGCAAGGTTTTGGATCTGTGCGGGTGCAAGGGGTTAAGAATCGGCGGCGCTTATGTCTGTGAAAGACATGCCAATATAATCGTTGCCGATGATGATGCGGTGGCGTCAGACATTATTGCGTTGATGCAAACGCTGCAATTTTGCGCCAAAAGACAAGGTGTTGTCCTTGAGCCGGAAGTAAGAGTCTGGTATTGACCTTTGAAAATTTCGCGCTCTTGGCATCGGTAAAAAACAATCAGTAATTTGTGAGAAAAAAACATCTTCAAAAATCTTGTTGACAAAAATAGTAAAAAATCGTATTATCTAATTATTGATTTTACGAAAGGGGATTATTATGTTTAAGAAGATGGTATCGGAAAAAGAGAGAATGAAAATTGCCGAATTCGGCAAATGCAGTAATCTTAATATGATAAGAATCGCTTCCAGCCATGTAATATGTTTTTTAGGCAGCTTTGGTATGCCATCTTCTCATGTGTCGGTGGTTTTGTCTATGATGTTTTCACCAAATGCCGCGGAGCCTGCGCTACTCGCAGAGCGCACTCTAATTTCCCGTCAGGCCATGACGACTATTTTGGATAAGCTTGAGGAGATGGGGTATGTCGAGAGAGTTGACCATCCTGATGATCGTAGAAAAAAACAGTTAAAGCTCACAGTCGAGGGTGTCCGCTTTGGAAAACAAGTTTATGATGAGCTTGTTGTCTTTGAAAGAGAGACAATGAGTGTTTTAACCAAGGAAGAACTGGAAATTTTTAATATTTTAAGTCGAAAGGTTTTGAATAGTCTTGCCAATTATCATAAAGGAAAGGACGGTAAATCATGTTTAGGATATTTATCTTAAGTTTTTATAAGACAGCCGCGGTTTTGGCAGCATCGGTATTGATAGTGGGATGCTCGACTTATGACCATGCGAGGGTGCGGGATACGCAAATTGAGAGCTTTACCAATTCGCTTTTAAGAGCTTCGGGTGAGCTTTTGTCTAAACCCTTATCGCTTGATGACGCTATCGCTATCGCCTTGACCAACAACTATGAGGTTAGAAAGGCCGATTTGGATGTTGAGCTGGCGAAATTGGGTAAAACAGCCGCTTTTGCCGCTTTTTTACCGCGTATTGAAGCCAAGGCAGGGTATTACTCATATCGTGACGATCCGCTTACGACTTCGCGCAGTTATGAAAATGGAGGCGTTGCACTTGCCATGCCGCTTTTGATGCCTTCAACATGGTTTCTTTATGCTGCGCAGCGTCATGGCTATGCCGCGGGACGAATTTCGGCTTTTTATACGCGTCAGTCGATTGCTCTCAGAACGACTCAGGACTATTTTAATATACTTGTCCAGCAGAGTCTGATTGACGCATATTCTTCTCAATATAAAGCTGCACTTGAAGGAGCGCAGCGTATTGAGGGGCTTGCAAAAGAGGGGATTCATGCCGAATGGGAGGCGGACAGGGCTTCTGTTATCGCACTTTCGCGAAAGGTTCAGCTTAGTCAGGCAAAGCGCAATATGGATGTTTTAAAGGCGCGTTTTTTGGCGAATTTAGGCCTTGACCCGCGCGGCGATTTTTCTTTGGCGGGAGTGCCTGATGAGGTCAAGTCAACAAATTCTTTGGATGAAATTGTCATTCAGGCTTTGACTACACATCCAGTTTTGGCTCTTGCGGACCGTCAGGTCGTTATGAAGGAACACGCCGTTCGCAGTGCCGTGTGCGACTTTTTACCTAATGTCTCTTTTGTCGCAGAGAAGAGTTGGACTGGTAACGAGGTTTCTGTGCCGTCAGAAAATCTCCTTGCAAGTTTCAGCGGAACATGGTCTATCATAAATGCAGCTTCATTGTTCTCGAATTACAAAATCAGCAAGGTCGAGCGTCGTAAGGCGGAGCTTGAACGCGAGAATTCCTTTCTTAATGTGATAGTCAATGTTGTTGCCTCTTATGCGGCATTGCGCGATTCGGAGGAGTCACTTGCCGTAAAAAGCGGCACCTTTGATGTCGCATCGCAAAAGTATGCCGACTATGATGCCAAAGCCCGCGAAGGGGTAATGCCGGTTTCGGATGCTCTTGATGCATTGGCTGAGCGGGACTTGGCGGAGGTTGAATTGATTCGTTCGCGCTTCGATGCAAGGCTTGCAAAGGCGGCTCTTGATTTTGCGTCGGGGGCAATCAAAACTGGTTTTGAAAACGATATAGATGATTTAATTGGTCGTCAATAATGATTAAGGAGGGGTATAATATGAATAATCTCTTTTCATGCTTTACAATTGTCGTCTCTTTGGCAACGGTTTTCTCGGGTTGCGGTAAAACCGATGATCGCGCCGGGCAGGATGTCACGGCAGCGAACGCTGTGCGTGTAAAGACCGAAGTCGCCGATAGCCGCATTTTTGAAAACAGATTGGCGGTTCAGGGCTCTGTCGAGGCTTTGATTTCCGCTGATGTCTCATCGAGAATCTCCGGGATATTGGACTCTGTGTGGGTCGATGAAGGCGATTCGGTGATTTCAAATGAAACGCGGCTTTTCCAGATTGATCCCGTAAGCCTCAGCAATCAGGTGGTTGTGGCAAGGCAGGCTTTGGCTGTCGCATATTCGCAGCATGAGGTCGCAAAGGCTTCTTTGGGCAGTGCAAAGGCGTCGTATGACAAGGCAAAGCTTGATTTTGACCGCTACAAGCGTTTACATGATGAAAAGCGCGTGACGGACAATGAGTTTGAAATACGCGATACGGCGTTGCGTCAGGAGAAGGCGAATCTGCTGGTCGGAGAGGCAAATGTCAAACTTTGCGCGCAGCAGGTCGAACAGGCCGAGGCTCAGCTTGCCATTGCGCTTAAATCGCTCTCCGATTCTCTGGTCTTTGCACCAATCAGCGGCCGTGTAAGCGTAAGAAACTTTGAGCCCGGCGAGTATGCAAGCTCCGGCAATGTTGTCGTCTCTATTGTCGATGTTGAGAATTTGGAGGTTGCCGCTTTTATTCCGGCAGTCTATTTTGATACTGTAAAAATCGGCAAAACGGCTCTTCGTCTCTCGGCTGGCGGTCGTAATTTGGGAGAGGCTGTGATTTCATACCGCAGTCCCGTTATTGACACCACACTTCGTACCGTCGAGATAAAGGCAAAGCTCGATAATGGCACGGCAAAGGCTTTTGCGCCGGGAATGATGGTCGATGCAACTATCGTTTTTGAGCGTCATGAGGCTATTGGCGTACCGTCGTCGTCGATATTGAATCGCGGAGGCAAGTCTGTCGTATTTGTCGTGAATAATGGCAAGGTTGAAAAGCGGATTGTCGCTCCCGGGATGAATACCGATGGATGGACAGAGATTCTTTCGGGCCTTAAATCGGGAGATCAGGTAATTTGCGAGGGCCATACCATCGTAAGAGAAGGCGCCCTTGTTGAGATTGTAAAGTAGACGACAATAATATTACTGTAATTAAACAACTTTATATACTTGGGAGGTGTTGTTATGTTTTTAGCTGTTGCTTCCACAAAACGCCCTATAGCGATGACTTGCCTTTTGATTGCACTTACGGTCATGGGGTTTAACGCATATCGCAAACTTTCAGTCGAGGATATGCCGGCCGTTGACATTCCTTATGTGACTATTTTGACTACCTGGGTCGGCGCTTCACCTGAAAATGTAGAGAAGGATATTTCAAAGCACATTGAGGATGCGGTCTCGGGTATTGATGGGCTGAAGCATATCGAATCGTCAAGTCTTGAAAATGTAAGTCAAGTCACCCTTGAATTTAATATGGGGATTGATGTTGATGTAGCATCTCAGGATGTCCGTGAAAAGATAGACACGATTCTCTCCGAATTGCCCGCCGATGCCGACAGACCCGTCATTCAAAAGGTCAATGTAAATGCAAGTGCAGTTGCGCGAATCTTTTTATCGGGCGATGCGCCAATTGATGATTTGTATGACTATGCCGACAATGAAATGGCTGACAGGTTTGCAACCGTGCCGGGCGTTGCAAAAGTAGATGTCGTAGGAGGTAATGAGCGCGAGGTTTGGGTGGAGCTCGACCGCGATAAACTGGCATCAGCCGGTCTCACCACAACAGATGTGGCAAACGCTTTAGGGCAGGGGATAGTTTCACTCCCGGGCGGCCGCATAAGAGACGGCGGAACCGAGTTTTCCGTCCGCTTTGACGCTGAGTATGACGATATTGATTCTATCGGTCAGTTGGAGGTCGCGGCAGTTAACGGGGCGCGCATCAGAATTTGCGATTTGGGAATTGTCCGCCGTGCATCCGAAGAGGTTCGTCAGCGGGCAATTCTTGATGGCAAACAGGGAATCGTTGTTGATATCGTTAAAAAAGCGGAGGGGAATACCGTCGCTATTGTAAAGGCTCTAAAGGAGCGTTTCGACGAAATAAACGCAAGTCTTCCCGGCGGGATGGAGTTGACTTGGGTAAGCGATGAGGCGTTGGATACCCAGTCATCGATTGATTCTGCAATTTCAAGTGTCGGTGAGGCGATTTTAGTCTGTGCCGTGGTGCTGTTTTTCTTTTTGGTGAATATCAGGACCACCCTTATTGTGACGATTACAATGCCTGCAACGATAATAATCTCGCTGTTTTTTATGCAGCTTGCAGGGCAATCCCTCAACACAGTGACATTGCTCGCGATTGGACTTTCAACAGGCGTTCTGGTTTCGAATTCGATTGTCGTTCTTGAAAATGTCATTACAAAGATGGAGACCATCAAGGACAAATGGGAGGCTGCGTCGGTTGGAACCTCTGAAGTCGCAATTTCTGTTTTGGCGTCGGCAGGTACAAATGTTGTCGTTATGTTGCCGATTGCCATGATGACAAGCATTGTAGGTAGAATGCTTGCTCCGTTTGCCTTAACGACTCTTATCATCAATGCTGTCTCGATTTTTATTAGCTTTACGATGACGCCGATACTTTGTGCTGTCATATTAAAGGCGGGCTCGGAAAAGAAAGATAATGCCTTTACAAGGGCTTCTGCCCGCTGGAATAAAGGCTTTGCAAATGTTGCCGGGCGTTATGCCGCATATTACAGGGCAATTTCAAAGCACCGTATTTTCAGATTCGCGATACCTGTCGTTTCTCTAGCGGTCTTTGTCGTTACGCTTAAAATTGCCGGCAGTTCAATAGGATTTTCGTTTTTTGAAAATGAAGACAAAGGGCGTGTCTTTGTCAGAGTTGAGTTCCCTCCGTATTACGACCTTGAAAAAACTCAGGCAAGACTTGATAAAATTCAGGAGAGCCTCCTTGATTTATCCGATATCGTTCATGTCGTCACTATCGCTGGTAAGGCCGAATCAACTTCGGGACAGGCAAATGAAGGCGTTTATATGGGACAGATTCAGCTTTATTTCAAATCAAAGCTTGAGCGTTCTTGGAATATGAATGACCGTTTGAGGGAAATTCGCAAACGCATTTCTGAAGAGACGGATTGTTTGGCAGCAGCGTCAATCCCGGGAAAAATGGGCGGACAGAGTTTCCAAATCGATTATACGCTTTCGGGAGAAGATCTTGCGTTGCTTGAAAACGCGGCAACAGCAATCAAGACCGCAGCCTTGGAGAAAATTCCCGAAATTGATCAGTTTGATACTACGGTAAGAGACGCAAAACCTGAATTGAAGGTTGAGCCTAAGCGCACAATCCTCACAGATATGCGACTTTCGCCATCGGCACTCGGAATGATTGTCAGAAGCAATATCGACGGTATCGAAGCGGCAAACTTTAAGAGCGGCGACCGTACATACGACATCCGCGTGAAACTTAAGGAAATTTCAGGGCGCGATCAGGTCAAGGGCTTCCTGATACCGGGGGCAAAGGGGCGTCCTATACCCCTTGAATCGGTTGCGGATGTCGTTGAAACACGCACGCCACTGCAAATTTTCAGAGTTGACAAACAACGCTCCGCAAAGTTTCTTGGCGATATCGTGCCGGGTGCCGCAATGGCAACTGTAGGTAAAAAGATTACAGAAGTCGCCAACGATAATAATCTTATTCCGGCAGGCTATACATTTAAGGCTACCGGTCAGAATGAGATGATGGGCGAGATGATTGAAGACTTTTTGGAGGCAATAATTCTTGCAACCCTGCTTACCCTTCTAACTCTTTGTGCGATTCTAGAGTCATGGAGCCGCCCCGCACTTGTACTCTTGACGCTGCCAATGGCTTTAATCGGCGTACTCTGGTCTCTGATTCTTTCCGGTAAATCGATGACCGTATTTACTCTTCTCGGCATTCTTATGTTGATAGGTATAGTCGTCAATGGTGCTATTCTTATTGTTGACAGAATGGGACAATACAAGAAACAGGGAATGGGTAAACGACAGGCAATGGCTATCGCTCTTCGTGATGAGTTCCGCCCTGTTTTGATGGTTATTCTCGCCTCCGGTTTGGGAATGCTGCCAATTGCTCTCAATACGGGCATAGGTTCTGAAAATCGCTCCGTCATCGGTATTGCGTCTGTAGGCGGTATCATTGTCGCAGGAGTTCTTACAATGACCATTTTACCGCTGATATATTCGGCATTCGGGAAAAACAAGGAATCCGATAAAAACTTTGACTGATTTCCTTTAGTATGGTTTAATACTAAATAGTAATATTTTGAGGTTTAGTATGAGAATCAATACGCAAGCGGTTTGTATAATCACCATTTTTCTTACATTGAGTGTCTTCTCTCAAGAACGGGTAAGAAGTTTGAGACCCAAGTATTTCTCTGCAATGACTGTTGCAGGGTATGTCGGGGGTGAAACACTTACAAATTTTCCAGTGGCGGTTCGCATATCAAAAGATGCTATAGCGGGGTTTGATTACGGACAATGCAGGGGCCAAGATGACATTTCCTTTTCTGACGCCAATGGTATGTCTCTTCCATGTGAGATTGAATGTTGGAATACAAACGGGGAATCCATCGCCTGGGTTTCATTACCATTGGTCTCGACCAACAGCCCGACAACCTTCACGATGAATTGGAAGCATAGTATTTTGCCGGATGATTCAAATTCAACATCAATATGGACAAATGCAAAATACCTTGGCGCATGGCATTTCAATTCGCCTTACAATCCGGTCGCAACCAATTATCAG
>JAZUMF010000002.1:0-19604 GCA_045603485.1 Kiritimatiellia bacterium
TGACTCAATAACTTCCCATAGTTGAAGCAAAGTTTGCAAGTAGAATCAGTTTGATAGTTTGCGAGTTTGACAGTTTTTTCACGCGGCGAAACTCCTCACCTACCAATCTCATCTTCTCCCAGTAGCAAAATTGACATTAGACTTGTGAGACTTTGGGCTTAAGACATAAGACTTCTAGGAACGAGAAGGACTGTCCCCTTAAAAGTTTTAGGATTGGAAACAACCTAAACAACTGGTAAAACAACTTTTTATAGGTGCGCGGGCTAACTCGCCCGCGCTCATCTACTTCAGTGTGGTCTTCAAATTTGAAAATTAGTTGAAATCGGCAACACTCAAACATCACCAAAATCAGCTTATAATCTGAAAGTTTTTGCTCTGATTTTATATGTCCGCCAAGGCATCGTGGATTTTGCGGTAGCGGACAAAGAGCTCGGCATATTGTTTTGCCGACTCGGCGTTCGGCTCTATGATGCGCTCCACTTTTAGACACTTTGATACCGCATCTCGGACATCTTTGAAGATTCCGATACCGGTTCCGGCTAAAAGGCAAGCTCCGAAGCTTGCGTCTCCGGGAACCGGCACTGCCACAGAACAGTTGAAGACATTGGCGACAATCTCGCTCCAAAGCGTTGACCTCGCACCGCCGCCTATGAGAAAAATTCTCTTTACGGGTAATTCCATCTCCTCTAGCGTACGGTAGCAATCACGGAGTGAAAATGCTACGCCCTCGAGAAGCGCACGGCAAAAATCTCCTCGGGTTGACGCAATCGAAACACCTGTGAAGCTGGCGCGTAGATTCGGATCCCAATATGGGCAACGCTCTCCCTGCAAATATGGGTGAAAGAAGATTCCATTTGCACCTATCGGGCTACCTTCGGCCTCGCTATCCATCAGGGCATAAAGATTCTCCGTCGACGGAGCCTTGTCGCCAAAAAATGTGTCGCGCATCCAACGCTGGCAAAGGGCTGCCGCATTTGTCGCTGAAACCGAATACCACATTCCGGGAACGATATGGGAATATGTGAGGGTCTTCCGGTGAGGGTGGGCTTTGTCTGTCATTGAATTAACATTACCGGCAGTTGCGAGCTTGATGATTAAATCGCCTGGCTCGACCGCCCCTGCCCCATAGTCCTCAACCGCACTGTCGCTTGAGCCGCATACGACCGGCAATCCGGGAGGAAGTCCTGTAAACTCAGCCGCCGAAGCGGTGACATACCCAGCAATGTCGGTTGGCTTGATAAACTTTGGAAGCACATCAAAATCAAGCCCTGTCAATTCGACCAGCTCCTTATTCCACTCCGATGAAACCATATCATAAAAGAGAGTGCCTTGCGCTTCGATATGGTCGGTTGAGGCGTCACCTGTCAGCAAAAACCTGATATAGTCTTTTACAAATAAAAGATGCTTTGTCTTTGTGATTATATCGGGCTCATGTCTCTTTAACCACATAAGCTGGGGGAGTGTCCATGTGGGTGCCGGCATCTGATAGCAATGTTCAAAGATATAGTCGCCGAATTCTTTGCGAAGCCAGTCACACTCGGCTGTCGAGCGTTGGTCTGTCCACATAATGGTTCGCCTTACCGGATGATAATTTTCATCAAGCAATACTGCATTATGAGTCGATCCATCAAGTGAACAGGCAACTATGGAGGATAGGTCGACGCCTTTCCAAGAAAGTTTTTTTAGGGCGTCCGCCAAAGCATACCACCAGTCCTTTGGTTCCTGCTCACTCCAGCCTGCCGCCTCGTGATATGTCTTGTACTCGACACTTGCTTCACCGGCAAAATTGCCTTGTTCATCAAGGGCGGTGACTTTGCATCCGCCTGTTCCATAATCAATACCAAGTAATAAGCCCATCTTTTTTCTCCTTCACCTGAACTTATCAGCAATTAAACAGAACCTTGTCTCCGGTGGCAGCGACAAAAACTCCCGCTCTTCCTTATTCGGCAGCCGGAAGAAGAAATCCCCATGGGAAGGATGCGTGTTCAGCCGATGCAAAAATGACCTGACTAAGGAATACTCAACATTCCCGAAAGTACCGTCGGAGGATTCTTTGATTTTATCAAATGAATGATTATCAAGCATTACAGCATACCATGCGGATTGCAGGAGATTATTATCCCAAACCGCATAGAAATCTTTACCCTGAACGGGTTTCAAGCCTTGGACCAAATTTGTCAACGCCTCATATCTTTCAATCAATGACAATTTTTTTTCGGTGAAATAGATTGAATCGATGCAGACGCCATTATGGTGGTTGCGGAAGCCGACACCGGGATGTTCATAGATAAATCTGGCAGATTTAGAGCCCGGAGGCAAATCGACCGTTTCCCATATCCATATGCGGTGCTCGGGCGGAGAAATCGACAGATCGCTGTATTTAACGACACCGTCTATTTCAATTGCAAAACGGCCGTTGTAATATGACTTTTGGAAAATTACCGTCATTGTCTCGGCATCTTCGGGTAGAGTCATCTCGAGCCATGTATCACTTGCGCCACCTTCATCGCCCGTACTTAGAACCGCCGCACCTCCGCTATATACAGGGTCTTTCACAATTTCCCATGGCTTGTCGGAACAGCTGCGGAACCTTTGCCCCTCAACATCAAGAGCTTTTCCATACTCAATAGAAGCGTTTCGCTCCATTAACTCTAGTGCGAAACGGTCTTTAAATGCCATTACCAAAGAGACAAAAGCAAGGATTGCGACTGTAGCTCCAATCGTGGCATAACGCGAAAGATGGCGATAATGAATTGCCTTTACCAAATCACCGACCGTTTTATATCTTTGGGCGGCTATGGACGATGTCGCCTTTTGGATAATCCCTCGCCAACACTTTGGCGGTTTATTTTGAAAGCATTGATCTATCAGCACGCCTAGAGCATGGACATCGGAGCAGGGTAAAACTTTGCCGCTCTCAAATTGCTCGGGCGCTGCATAAAGAGGAGTTCCCAATCCCATGGCTCTGCCATCTACAATGGAAATGGTGTCCTCGATTTTTATCTCTTGCTGAAGACTTTTTACCAGCCCCAAATCTATAAGTACGGGGACCCCTTTTCTTGACATTATGTTGGATGGCTTGATGTCTCTGTGGACAAGCCCCAGGGCGTGGAGATACGCAACGCCTTCACTTAAATTACAGATAAAATCGGCAATTCCTTTATCGGTTGTGGGAAGCTCATACGGCTCCAGCAATTCTGTGACGGCATAGATATGACCATTGAACTCTCCTGAATCAATAAAGGCTGGAAGATTTCTATGCGAATGTTCTTTCAAGACGGATATTTCACGCATAAAGCGCAAACGGACATAGCCGGTTTCGCTATCTATAAGAAATTTGATGGCTACAGCGTCGCCCTTGCCGTCAATCGGCTCTGCGCGATAGACCTCCCCTGAGCCGCCTTTACCCAAAAAAGCGGTCAATCGCCATTGCTTCACCACTTGCCCCGCCTCAAAAAGATTTTCTTTTTTTGGAAGGGAAGCGTTTTTCAAATAGGCTTCGATATCTCCGGAATCTATCTCGCGGCTGTCCATTTTTACCGTGGCATCTCAGATAAGGAATCAAGCAAAACATCCGCAGTTTCACTAAGCTGCTGCCTATAGTCGATATTGGTATCGTCCGTCATCGCGACAACACCAAGCAAATTCGATTTTTTAGCGGCCGTCACGGCATATATGGCATCATCAAAGAGCACCATTTCATCCTTTTTGCACCCGAGAAAATCCGCTATGTATTCATAATGCCGAATGTCACCTTTTTTGAATCCCACAATTTCAGATGTAAAAATCGCGTCAAAGAGGTTAAGCATCCTTGTCCTGTTGAGCCCAAGCACGGTAAAAGAGGTCCAAGTCGCCGTGCAAATAGCGGTTACCACGCCGCGCCTGCGTAAAGCCTCAATGTATTCGCGGGCGCCGGGCTTGACCTTGGGAGTGGAATCGTAAACCTTCAGCATCTCCGCCTTCTGAAGTGCGCGGAACTTCTCCCAATCTATCTCGTGATTAAAGGTCTCTTTTATATAATCGGCCAAAATCTGCGCGCTTGACGCCTGAAAAATGAATGGCAGCTGCTCATTGGTCGGATGTATCCCGAATTGCCCCAAATAATAAAGATTGCAATTGCGCCATGCCTCCATAGTATCAAAAATGGTACCGTCCATATCAAAGAGGGCGACCTTCATCTTTTCAGAGAGAGTTTTAACATCCATTGGATTAAGTCCTTTTTCAAAGCCCTCCTAAGAGAGAGCTTTAAGTATCGCGTTAAGTATTATCGAATTGTCGGCGTCAACATCGACAGTGGGGATTCTAAAAGCCTTCCCAACCGTTGTTATCGGCGAGGATGGCTGACGCCTTATTGCCAACAGCAAAGAGAGAGCCGAGAGACGGCGGTTGTTTTTCAATTGAACGGCGACATCTCCTGCGGGCATATCGTCGGTTTCCTCGCATAGTATAACGGTTTTAGGACAGTTACTTGTGCAGACGCGAATAGCCGCATGGCCGCTCGTCTGGTGATCGCATGGGATATTGTGATGATCGCAAATCGCTTTGAGTTTTTGCGCTTCGGCGCAATCCCGTGAGACGAGCAAAACCCTAGGGGGGTCGACAATAGGCAGATTTACCGTCACCCTAGTCCCCTTATCAGTACCTGGCACCGGGCTCTCAATCCTGAGACTGCCGCCATGCATCTCTGCAAGCTCCTTTGAAATTGAAAGGCCCAGTCCGGTACCTGCCGGTTGCTCTCCTACCTGATAGTAGCGCGCCGTAACCTTTTCAAGAGACTCTTTGGGGATGCCTATTCCTGTATCAGAAACCGTTATTGTCACCTTGCCGGGGTCTTGCTCGCTGCGGGCAACACTGACCGCAATCTCACCGCCTGACGGGGTGAATTTTATGGCATTACCAATAAGATTGATAAAGATTCGCTCCGTCTTCTGCACATCGCACTCTACAAAATTTACGACATCTGCAAAATGCAACGGCATTGAGATTTGCTTGGCGTCTGATTGTACCCTTAACGAATCTGCAGCATTCTGAACGATTGCGCGAATAGGCGCCTTGGTTTTAGACAACACCAAGGTATTGTTCTCAATCTGACGCAAATCAAGAATATCGTTGACCGTACCCAGCAGGCGGCGGCAGTCGGAATCCAGCCGCTCCAGATATTGCATCGCCCTCTCGCCAAGAATGCCGGCATGACCGTTTTGCATATTGCGGACGGCATATATCATCGATGTAAGCGGAGTACGAAGCTCATGCGAGACATTTGAAACGAACTCAATACGCTGGCGGCTGATTGCCTCCATCCTCTCAAGCGCATGCTTAAGATCCTGCTGCGCCTTGTAGCGTACGGAGATATCGCGAATCAGAAAACAAAGCTCATCGTGACCGTGAAGGTCTATCCTATTTATGGCGATTTCGCTCTGAAAGGTTGTCCCGTCATGACGGAGACAGCGAGCCTCGACAACTGTATAACGATGGTCTTCAAGATTATGCAATACAGTATGCAGCAGCTCGGTATTTGCCCCTGAGAGGAACTTCAATATTGAAGAGCCCAAGACATCCCCGCTGCTGCACCTTAAATACTCCAAGGCTCTGCTGTTGAACTCTAAAATCGTACCATCGACAGAAGTAATGAGAAGAGCATCGTAAATGCTTTGAAGCAACTTCTCGTAGCGGTTATCGCCACAAGAATTATTATCCCCATTAAATTGTTTTGGCAGCCCGTCCATAGCGTATCATTATAACATATAATGCGTTCCATCAGTTAAAAACAAATAGACCTGTACGCCATTCGCCAATTATTACATTATTGATTTCCACAGCGCCCAGAGCCTCATAAGCCTCCTTAACCTCGGCATATTGCTCGTCAAGTATACCCGAAAGAATCAACGCGTTACCTGGCACCCTGCGAACGGAATTTGCCACAGGGACGGCAAATTCTTTAAGAACGACTGCTAAAACATTCGCGACAACAACCGTTCCCTTCTCCTCTGAAACAGCCAAATCACAGGTTGAAAATTCGGCTTCGACATTATTGACTTCGCAATTCTCGCGTGCTATGCGGACGGCATCAGGGTCGTTGTCGATTCCTTTAACACTCTTGAAGCCGAGCTTTGACGCCGCTATCGAAAGGATACCGGAGCCGCAACCGATATCAAGCACATCGCGATCGGGATTTTCCAAAGAAAGCTTATCCAAAAGATTCATACAGGCTTGCGTTGTCGCATGCTTACCGGTTCCAAAGCTCATTCCGGGATCAAGGGTAAGTACGCGCTCTCCCGCTTTAGGCGTATAGTCCTCCCAAGGCGGACGAACGACCAAATGCGGAGATATCTTAACGACCTTAAAAAAGCGCTTCCAGCTTTCAGCCCAATTCTCAGCCTTAACGACCGCAGCTTCAATCTTTGCGGAAATTCCCAAAGCCTCGCAGGCCTCGGCGATACGACCTTCGGCATCGGCCTGTGTCATAGAAACCGCGTCCCCGTATGCCGCCCAATCGGGAGATGTCGGATCGTCAGGGATGAATATCTCAACACGGCTCGGGCCGCCTTCGCGGTCCTCCCAGACAGAGGCGAAAATTTCCTGCTCCGCCAGCCAATCCGCTATCTCCGCAGCCTTAAATTGAGGAACCTCCGCCGAAACGACAAGAATGTCAGATGCTTTTGCCATAATATCTCCTGGATTAGTAGTTATAGACAGATTCGTCACCTGTGCTTTGCGCCTGTCCCGATTGCACAGGAACCCGCTCGCGACCGTTTAACCAAAGATCAAGCTCGTTCTCGCGGCTTTTTATCTGTTCCGAAATTGTCGGGCCTTGCTTTACCTCGGCAGGCTTCTTTTTAGCGTCCCCCACACGCCTGCCAATCTTGACAGGCACTTTTTTGGGAGCTTCAACTTTTGATTCATCGGCAACGGCTTTTTCTACGCGCTTGCCGATCTTGATCGGAGTCTTCTTTGGAGTTTCGGCATTCGCCTTTTCAGGCTGACTCGGCTCTATACGCTTGCCAATCTTTACAGGAACCTTTTTCGGTGGAACTGCCGCCTTTGAGGCTTCAGCTTTTTTGGTTTCATCCTTATCGGCATCATTGACCTTTACCGGCCTGTTGACCGCTTTAACCGATTCTGATCGCCCTTTAGGATTGGAGGGCACTTCTGAGTGCCCTTTTAATGGAAAGCGAATCTTGTTTGCCGGAGGCTGAGGTGATACCTTTGTTGGCGTTGTAGCCTTTTCCTCCATAGCGGGGCTCTCTTCAACCCTACTGCTTTTTGCGGCATCGGCAACAGCCCCTCCGTCATCTGATTTTTTACGGGAGCTCAAAACAACGCCGCCAACAATAATCAAATGAATCAACACTACGATTACGAATGCCTTCAAAAATCCCTGCATAGCTACACTCTAAAGCTCTATTCCTTTTGCTTAAACTCAAATTCACAGCCTTTACCAAATTCCTTGATAAATTGCGATGACAGGTCAGAGACCCTTCCAACTGAACGAATCGCCTCAAGACAGCTTTCATCATACTCCTTACTGCCTGACGATTGCGTGATTCTGGCCGAATGGAGCGAACCGTCCCTGTTGATTTTGAAAATCACAACAGCAGGGCGATAGCCCGACGCCTCACGGGGCGGGGGCATCCATGCGTCATAAAAACGGTTCTTTAAAATAGAGGCGTTAAGGCTAATCTCGTTTTTAGGAAGCGAAGTCCTCTCTCCAATCCTTGCGCCCTTGTCTAGCAATTTTCGAATCTCCGCATCGCTGAGAGTCTGCTTTTCTTTGGGCTTGACATTAGTCTTTACATCCTTTATAACGCGCTTGCCTTTTTTTATTTCCTTCTTTCTAGGCTTGGGCTTCTTCGGCTTTGGAGGAGTCGGCGGAGCGATATCATCCGGCTTAGGCGGAGGCGTTTTAATTTCTTTTACCTGCGGCTCTTCCGGAAGACTCTCCTCAGCCTCTTCCTCGACAGGGTCGACAGCGATTGTAAACTCAACGATTTCAAGCGGTTGATTTTTCATTTTACAGCCGCTTATCGCTCCGCCAAGCAAGATAATTGCAAATACCGCCGCGTGCAGCGCCAAAGAAGCTATGATTGATTTTTTATTGATGCAATCCATTTCTATTTATGAGGGTCGGTAACAAGTGCCATGCGTGTAATCTTATATGCGTGAAGAAGGCGAAGCGTCTTCATAAGCTCGCCATACTCCACCCTCTCGTCGCACCTGACGAGAATAGGCGGCTGAGGGTCTTCCTTGGCGTATGCCTCCAGCGCCGCCTCAAGCTCCTTTGGCGAGACCTCTTTATCGTTAAGATAAACGCCCCCCATATACTTAACCGAAATCGTGTGCGACTTTTTCTGGTCAAGCTTTTCCGCCTTACCGCGGGGCAACTGCATCTTGATGCCCTGCTCAATCATCGGGAAGGCTATTACAAATGCAATAAGCAAAAGAAATGTAATATCAATCAGCGGGGTAAGATTAACCTCTGCCAACGGCTTTAATTCCCGGTTCTTATTTCGTTCTCGTCCCATGGAGGCTATCCCCTGATTCACTTATCATCATCAAATTCAGAGAGCAGCCTTCCAAGTAGTTCGTCGGTAAAGCCATCAAGAATGATATTAACCTGCCTGATACTTCCGACAAGTATATTATATCCGAAGATAGATGGGATCGCGACTACAAGACCAACAACTGTCGTCAACATTGCCGAAGAAAGCCCGGGGGCGATTTCTGAAAGATTGACAGACCCCTTTGCACCCATTGATTGAAAGGCAAATAGTACACCAACAACCGTTCCCAATAGACCAAGCAATGTAGCGAGAGAAGCTCCTGCACCAAGGACGCCCATATACTTTTCAACCAGCAAAGATTGAACCGACAGCTCCTCCTCCGCAGCTCCCTTGACTAAAGTAATCGCGCCCTTTGAAAGCTTTTGCCCCCTGGTTTCAGAAAGAGTTCTCACATCAAGCCCCTGGTTGTTCAACTCCCTGACTATCCGCTTCGATGAAGCTATATAGACATTAATAAGCGGATTTTTGCTGACCTGCACCCTTTGATTCGAATAATAATACCCCAAAAGCATATCGGTATCAGTGAAAAATTTGCGAAATCTTTCAGACTCCTTAATCTTATCTCTCAAATCGAGCCACTTACCGATCATAAGAGACCATATCCCCACAGACATGGCAAGCTGTATTACTACAATCCCCTTTCCAAAACCGTCTGATGTGGTAAAGGCCTCCCATATACTTGCCAAAGGCAACGAAAAAAGCATTTCAGTCATTGTTAAAATCCCTATTGTTTTTTATCTTCTTTTTTGTTCTTTAAGCTCTCAAGCTCAGCCTGCAGTAAGGCTATTCTCCTTGCGGCGGCCTCCTGATTCGAACGAATCTTCGAGATAGCCAAAGAAATGTGAAATAAAACGAGCACTAAGAAAAACGAAAAGAAATAGCCGGCAGCCTCAATGAAGGTAATGCCGAAAAAATTGGCAATTTTCTCAGGCAATATAGGCACTGCGGCGCAAATCAAAACGGCAAATCCCGAAACGACCCAAAGGATGGCATATCGCTCAAGAAGCTTTCGCCTGCGAACACTCTCAAAGGTTATACCGATAAGTATCAGCCCCATGACCGCCATGATAACGCGCTTTACAATTATATCAGTCATGGTTCGGCTCCTTCGTCTCCATAAGTCCGCTTTGCGGAGAATCGCCGTAAAGCTTAATTGATTTGACAAGGTGCCGACGCGAATAGTGAGGATTCATACTTCTTACACGGTCAACAACCAAAGCCATCCCGACCTTGATGATAAAATAGACCGTATCCAACGCACCAATCGTTGACTTGCCATGCTTGCGCTCGCTAAAAACGACGGGCACCTCTGCGTATGAATAACCAAGCCTTCGCATCAGAGCGATACCCTCCGGCTCAGGGTAGTCTGTTGGAAACTCCTTGGCAAAATATTGAAGAAGAGGCGATGAAACAAGCCAAAAGCCGGAAGTCGGATCACTTATACGGATTTTGCAGATGCGGCTTAAAAAGAATGCCAACCCCCTTACTCCGGAGGTTCTGAAGTGACTGCTTATGCAGTCCTTCCCATTGCCGAATCTGGAGCCGACAACCAAATCGGCATCTGTCTCCAGACGCTTCTTAATAAGCTTGATTGCCTCCGATGGCGGATGCTGACCATCGGCGTCCATACGCAAGACGCTCCTGTAGCCGTTGTGCGCGGCATATTGAAATACGGCCTGCATCGCCGGTCCGACGCCGACATTATGAGCCATATCCAAAAGGAGCACACCCAAAGAGCGGGCCAAAGGAGCCGTATAGTCCAACGAACCGTCATTGACGACGAGAATAGCCACACCGGGAAGAGCCTTGCGGACCGCTTCAACGGTAAAGCGAAGCGAAGCCTCCTCGTTGTAAGCCGGAAGGGCAACGATAAGCGACCTCAAAAATTCACGCACCTCATTGTCTTGACAATCCTGCATCTAACTCCTAATTGACATCAATCTGACCATTATCCGCAGTAGCGCGCTTGTCAACCCACGCTCTGATTTCATCGACAATCTCATCCCATGATTTGCTGGTGCGCTCATCAAGGAAGGTGTCATACAGATGATAGAACAGATGGACAAACTTATCTATCGTCTCCATACGCTCCTGGAATGAAGGCTGATCACTGGACTTTCCCTCCTTGGGAAGCTTCAGAGAACGGAAGGCAAACTCCGAATCGACATCTGCCGACCATGAGTTGGAGCTGTCGGCAAGCGTAAGCTTAACCTTGCTTATCATCTTGCCGCAATAAAGGGCGACCCCGGCCTCGCGACTCTGCAGAGGAAGACCGTTACGCAAAACGACATTGTGAGCACCGCGTCCCTCATTAAAGAAGGTAACCGGCCCCTCAAGCATCATTTGACACTTCTCTCCAAGAGGAGACTCGAAGACATCAGACTTAACCTCCCACTTAAACCAGAGCCAAGTCAAAAACTCAAATCCCAAATCGCACTTCTCGGGAGGGTTAAAATTTTCGTCGCTTGTATAAACAGAAGGAGTCAAGTCGTTGACATTAACCTGCCTGCGGACCAAAGCCGCCGTTGCAGGATTAAACGGTGCAAGCGCCTGCCCGGTAGTCTCGCGGAAAAACTTCGCGAAGACATCGACCGACGATGCCTTCATCGCATCGGCATAAACAAGATTAGTTGACAAATTTGTCACCGATGCGATACCGGAAAGAGTTGGAGGCATATCGGGAAGCAGAGCGTCATGGACGCGCTCGCGAATTTCCTTTTTCAGCTTGCGCGGAAGAAACTCCAAGCCGCGAGCCTTACGCTCCGCCTCCTCCTCCATGCGGCAATATGCACGAAACAGCGGCTTTGGTATCACCCTCTCGGCGTGCATCAAATTAAGATGCAGCCAAGGAATGAAGTAGCATGACTCTGCCGAAATATCGCGATCAAGGAGATGACGCCACCCGGCCCAGCCATCAATAGGCGAAGTGGATAGCGTAGAAATCTCAGGAGCTATAGCCTGAGCAAAATTCTCGATAATCGTATCGTTTAGATGGTCCTTGTACCAAAAAACGCGAAAAGACGGATTGCCAGAATCAAAAGCCATAAAAGCCACCTAAAATTTATAGTGAATCAACAAAACCCTGCAGCTTATCGTGTTGGTCAATAATAGACTGGACAAGTGCAAATTGAGTGCGGCAACGGTCAAGATTATGACCGGGGCGGTGAGTCTTGAAATAGTGGTCGCCATCCAGATAATCGGTAAGGAAGCGGACACCGCATTCAAGCGTCATAAGGAGGCCGCCAAAGGTCATATTAGCCTTCTCGCACGGGGTCAGGAAGTCGCCACCGTCAAGGAAGCCGCGAGCAAGAGCCTCAAAGATATCTGCGCGGCAGACGACATTCTTGTAATCCTTTGAGTCCTCTGCCATGTTGAGCGTAGCCGAGCGGACCATATCGCCAAAGTCATACAAAGCGGAACCAGGCATAAGCGTGTCAAGGTCAATTACGCAAATACCCTCGCCCGTCTTCTCGTCAAGCAGGACATTGTTGATTTTGGTATCGTTGTGAGTTGCGCGCTCAGGCATCTCGCCACTCTTCATCAGATTGACGATGCGACCTGCATCGGCCTCCTGAGAAAGGGCGAAATCAATCTCAGCCTGAACCTCCTTGGCGCGCCCCATCTTATCTGCGTCGAGGGCAGCGTGAAAATCGCGATAGCGCTTCGGCGTATTGTGGAAATCAGGAATCGTCTCATTAAGACGCTCTCCCTCCATATCAGCCAAAAGAGCCTGAAAGCGCGAAAAAGAGCGAGCGGCCTCAAATGCCGACTTCTCGCTGTCGACAATATCAACGGTAAATGCGCCCTCGATAAACGAGTAACAGCGCCAGGCATTTCCCTCCTCGTCAAAATGAAGCACCCCTCCCTTGCAGGCAGGGATAAGAGAAAGAGCCTTACGGGATGGCTCAGGGTCGTTTGTCTCGATAAGACGGCGACGGCTGTGCTCGGTCACACGGCGGACATTATCCATCAATCCGACGGGATCCTTGAATATCGCGGTATTCAAGTGCTGCAAGGTATACCTGACGACAGTACCACCCTGATTATAAGTAGCTAAAAATGTGTCATTTATGTGGCCAGTACCATAAGGTTTGACATCCACAAAATCACCATAAATGCAAAAGCCTGACAAGGCCTTGCGAGGGTCAAGAGAATTATTATTCATAACCATATTAGGATATAGTTTCTAGGGCGAAAAGTCAAATCTATTCAGCGACTAAAACGGATCCGAAGGCGCAACAGACTCTTCTTGCGGTTTCAGACCCATTTTGGCGGTAAACGGAGAAAAAATTCCAAAAGCCAAAATAGCCATCGATTGCTCAAGAGCCATCCTCAAACCGAACGCCTCGGCAGGTGAAAAATTAAAGCACAGACTTTGCCGCGAATCAGGATTAGACTTCAAAGAGCGGCTTACTCCAAAGAAGATGGAACCCGCATGATTCGAATCCTCCGATTGCTTGAACGAGACCGTCGTATTTGCTTCGCTTGAGGCATGAAACAGCCCCTCCTTACTTCCGTGAAGAAGAGCTTTTGACTTGCCCGACAAAACCATAAGCATCTCGGCGACCTCCTGGAAAGAAAGCTTGACGCAAAGCCTGTTTTTCCAGAAAAAGGCAGCACACTGCTTACCCGACGCAGTCACGACAACATTCTCGGGATTGGGATTTTGCGGAGCGATGGAAACAAAGACCTGACCGTCGCGGTCTGGTGTTGCCGGTGCTACCTCGATTTCAACCGCCGTACCGTTTCCGTTTGCATTCGGATGGTAAAAGGTAAGCTTGCGGGTTCTTGCACGCTGAGTTGTTGACGCATTGCTGTTTTGTGTAGTATCCATTGTTTTCTCCTGGTAGTTAGTCTTTATGTTGCAGAGATGTTAAACAGTCTCACATTGACATAAAATAATTTAACATTGGCACCAGAAAAAAAAGTTTCACGCAAAACAACATTTTTATTTATTTTTGTGGTATAATCGCGCGCGCGAGAGTGCCTCTCAGCGCCTCTGCGTCTCTGCGCGAGATATCGTGGTATAATCGCGCGCGCGAGTGCCTCCCCCAAAAAAAGGCGACGGCCGCCGCAAAGAGCCGCCGTCGCCGACACATTGGCCTCACATCGACCTACCGCATCATAAATATCGACGGGTATCCAACTCCGTAGCAACCCAAAGGAGCGCGAAGCGTGCCACGAACAAGCGGCTTCCCCGCCAAGTCTAAAGCATTCTCCATCCAAGAGCCGCGATACAGGCCCGCCTTACCGCAAGGGCTGCCCGAACTTATGCGATAGTCATTGGCGGCACGGTTGCGGAATTGCGGCTCTGCACCGATGCAACCCTGCGCCCTTAAAGCGTCCGTCAGCTCATCGACTCGGCAATTTACGGCGACGCCGTCCTTCGCGTATATCTCAGATACGACACCTAAGCTGTTGGTGTTATCAACGAAGATACAGTTGACGATAGAGGCGGCGGCAGATAGAGACGGAGCGCTTACACCTGAAGATGCACAAGGCTTGCCAAGTCCGTCAGTAGTCGTACCCTCAGGTGCGGTAGGATCCAAAACGCAAGATTGATTATTGACAAAGGTGCAATTTTCAACAGTACCAGCAGTCATAAAAATAGCCGTAGCCGAAGTCGTCCCGGCAGCTGCCGACTCTTTACCGTTTGACCATCTGTTGTTATAGAAAAGCGATATCCTGACGATACCGCCATTCAAATGCACGCCCACAGCGGTATGATGCCCCTGATGACGATTGCGGAAAACATTGTCACGGAAAATGCATCGTTCCGTTATCGCTCCGGCTCCTGTCTGGTAAACCTGACCATATGTAATATCAGACTGCGCAACAGGCGTTGCCGAGCCAATTAGAGCGCCGTAGAACTCGCACCCGTCAATATGCCCGCCTTCATTGCGAATGCTGAGGCCATAAGTATTCCTGCCGATAAGATTATTGGTAAAGCGGCAGTTGCGAATCGTACCTCCAATATTATAGATTGAACCGGCTCCTCCACCGAAATTTGCTCCGCCGCCACCTGTCAAAGTAAATCCCTCAATCAGGATTTCGGGATTATCAATATAAAAGTGCCTGGAGCCTGATTTTGCCTTAATTGTCGTTTTATAAGGCCCGTTAACCGACCTTATTTTAATCGGATCAACAATGTTGTGCATTGCGGTCAACTGATAAGTACCGTCAGAAACCAATATCGTTGCCGTTGGTTCCGCCGAGCCAATTGCGGTAGAAAGATTACCGCAAGCGGTCTCCCAGGTTGCATACGGGAATACGCCTTCATTACCCTCCGCAACATATATTGTCTTTGGAATCACATAAAACTCGGCCTCTGCCTCAGAAGTATGCTCACCCTCTGTCACTACAAGCTTCAAAATATGTTTGCCATAGTCGTTTGAGTCCAACTCGTAGCTCGTTCCATCTCCGACAAAAACATCATCAATATACCATGAATATACAGCGGCATCGCTAAATCCTTCACTGGCAACCGAAATTGTACCATTCACCCTTTCAAATGCCTCAAGGGCGATATTATGCGACCAGTCTATGCCGTACTCGGGCGGATTGTAGGCAAATGCGCCGAGAGTCAGCTTGCCGTTCTCCTCCAATCGCGGCTCGCCGCTCAAATCAAACGCCGAGGTCATCCAATCTTCTTTTAATCCCGCTCCTATAGCCGGCGAACCGATCGTAATGCCGAAAGTATCCTTCCAAAATACATTTGACGGCACCCCTATGTTTCCTTCTCCCGAAAGATCGTCGGACTCCGATGTCATTGTATAAGAAATACCGACTTTCGCGCCATCACCAGACCAGTCATCGATTTTTGCAGCATTCGAGTTGTTTACAATTACAGAGTTTATAACCCTTGCGCCGTTATTCACACGCACTGCGGCACCATAGATAGACGACACGGAGTTATCGGTCACCGTGCAAGAAGACATCCTCGAATTACTGTCATGGAGTAAGACACCTGATGTATTGGACTCTACCTGTCTCGACCAGCTCAAATGGCAGTCGGTAATCAAAGAATTGCGAAGTTCGCCACCTCGAATATCGGCAACACCAGTAGGTGACTCGGAACCTAAGCCTTTAACATTGATATTCGATATTACGCAGTGAGTAAAGAGCCCTCTCATATATGAACGAATGACAATACCGTAGTTGTTGGCGCCAACGGTTGTATCAAAGTTTCTGAACACTGTGTGTGAAACGACACCACCGTGGTTGAAAATCCCCAATGCCGATGCGCCGCGAACTCCGGTGCAAGCCTCGACGATGCAATTTGTGACTATACCGCCGCAATCGATCCACACGGCACCGCCGCCACCGCGATGATAACCGTCATTATCCAAATACCCGGCAGGGTCATTGAAAGTTCCAGGGTAAATCGCCGATGTGTTGATATGACCGCCCTTGATAAGAATATTATCGAGAGTAGCTTTAGGATGGCGCAAACGGAAAATACGACCGCTTCCGTCACCCTTGACAACAGATTGCCCGGACGAAGCTCCGCGGACAGTGACAGCAGAATCAATCACAACTGTCTCATTGACCAAATGTTCGCCGGGAAGAAGCGAAACCACCAAACCGTCAACTGAATTGATCAATGCGTCCTTTATTGTCTTTGCAGCAGTCTCCGGCGTGCTATAAGGATAAACCGGATTTGTTGATGCCGCGTCTACATATGCGACAAAATGACGCGTACGGATAGGCGCGGCAGTCGTATATTCAGCAACCGCGGCTGTGACTTCATTACTCGCAATCAAAGTCACATCAAAAGTTCCCTCGTCAAAAGTATGTTGAAAGACCTTATTTGCTGAACCATACGGCCCCAGAAGCGACTCTTCACCCGAAGAATCAACGATTCGCCAGTAATAGACGACATCGGCTTCATCACAATTGACATACGGCGTAAATGTCACGCTGAACGGCGTTATTATTCCGGAAGATATATCCCTATCTGTGCTAAAACCACAATCAAATGTATCATTCTGATATTCAACAGGGCCTATATCCACAGTGCCATTCTTAGCTCGGAGATTTCCATTCAAATCTTTGCTGAAAGGCATCCATTCGGAATTGGCTCCTGCGTCAATCAGCGGAGAATTCATATCAAGATGCAAGCAAGGTGTTGCATTAGGATTGTAGCTTAACAGCGTATCATCAACCTCAATAAGATTAACACCTGCAATACCATTTGTCGATGATAATGCCGAATAGTAAATGGCGGCATTGCCACGGTAATCAGTCAGTTTGTCAAAACCATGGAAAGTGTTTGCGGAAATCACACAGTTTGAAATCGCACCGCCGGATTGATGGACCGCCGAAAAATCACTGTTTTGAGTACCCGCAAGCTCACTGAATACCGAATTGCCGAATATTGCACAATTCGCCATAGAACCGCCGGCAATGTAGACACCGGCGGCCGCCCCACCCGTGCCACCCGTAGTCTGAATGCCCAAAGAGTTATGTGCAATAACCGAATTGCGGAGAAGACCCGCTGCAAGATACACCCCCGGTGTGGTCTTATATGGCGAAGTCGACTGAAAAATAGAAGAATGATTATCCCTGATAATGCATCTGTCAGTCACTGCACTTGCACCACCCTGATATAAAGCGACGCCGGTATTAAGGTCATACGCTGTATAGCAATTGTCAATGACGCAATCAATCACCTTGCCGTTATTATTGTAAACACCGGCACCAGAGCCCAAACGGGGACCCACGCACCCTGTAATTCGACAAGCTCTGATCTCGCCGTAGCCCTCAAGCCAAATACCGCCGCCCTTGTTTGCAGAACCATTTGCTACTGTAAGATAAGCTATAGCCGCACCATCGCATGTAACCTTTATGGCAGTACGCTTTTGCTGCGCATCCAAAACTACATCATCACGGCTATCCGTCGCGCCTCTAATTAAAACAGGCTTAGTCACCGCAATAGTAGAAGCCAGCGAATAAGACCCTGAGGCGACAAAAATGACCTCGTTACTTTTCGCCGCGGCAATTGCGGCCTGAATCGTCAAAAATGCACTATCCAAAGAACTTCCGTCATTAGAATCGCTTCCATCAGGTGACACATAAAGAGCTTTGGAAAAGACCGCCGTTATATTTCTACTCTTATCACCGACGAAACTCAAAGTCGGTGAAAACGGATTACAATAATCTGGCAAATCGCCGGTCCAGCGACGGAAAACCATGCCGTCATACGGAAGGGCAGTTGTCGTGATTTTAGAGTCGGTTGAATACAAGCCATCAATGACAGATGTTAAACTCCCGCCATCTCCGGCAGTTACCGAAACTTTGTTTTTCAACGAAGGTATCCACTCCAAACGATATGCCCCACTGTCCGGAATAGATAATGTCCCGCTGTAAGCATTTGATTTCTCTTCGATTACCGAAAGAATCCGTCCAGAGACCTCATCAACCTTAAAAAGCTTATATCCAACAGAAGCAAGCGAACTCTCCCCATCGTCACTAGTCCACGATTCAGGGAATGTGAATGTCAAGATGTCCGCCGCGGGGTTCAAATAATTCAATCCATAACTTGGGAACGGCACTCCAACAGGCGTACTTGAAGTGACTTCAATAGTTGGATATGGCAGCGGCTGTGATTCCAAAGAAATAGCATAGATGGCGACCGTATGATCACCATCAATCCTCGAAGTCACATGTATGGTAAAAGTATGTTCACCCTCCGTAAGATATATGTCATCAGCCTCAAACCAAGTTGCCACCTTGTTATCAACAAGAAAAGACCCTCGCTCGACATTGTCGATAAATAGTCGAACGAGCATATTGTCGCCGTCCCTGCGGGTTGCCGCAAAAAATCTGCAACGGCAATCTCCCTCCACCCTGTTGGTAATAGTTTGACTCAAAGAAACACTAGAAATATTTGCAGTACCCTGCACCTGGAAAAAAGCAGCATAACCGCCTCCGCCCGTTGCGGTGGGAACAAGTGCAGAACCAAGAGTTGATGTACCGTAAAAGCCTTTATTCGTTACTGCCGGCGACCAGCCGTCGATCGCAGCATTGTATTTATAGCCCGCCGCACCGTTTTGCGAATTACTTTCAAAGCCGCCGTTAACCAGCAACTCCCTCAATTCATTCATCTCATCAAGAGAGATAACAGGACTTACCTCCCCCATGGCAACAACACCGAAAATAAAAAGCGCAACCAAACACGACGATAATATTTTCAAAATTTGCATAAGACCTCCCTTTATTTAACCTAATGCTAATAATTTATCCTTTATAAAAACGATTGTCAAATTTTTGCTTTGAAATCACCCCCCCCCCGTAAAATTTTGTAAATATATTATTACATTGCAACATTTTATGAAGGTTTAATATTTTTTATATAAAAACACAAGACATCATTTGATGTCGCAAATGACGCAGTGTTATTATACACTTTAAGTGTCAAACTATTACACTTGACACAACAATAAAACCTCGCTATACTAACACAACAAATAGTCGGTATCACAAAATCTCTGCTTTCTTTGCGCCTCTGCGGTAAAATTAAACCTACCACTCGCATTTTGTTCCGCACCGTAATCTAATTTTGTACCGAATAAAAAGGGGACAGTCCTTTTCATTTCATTACGGCTCTGTCTAAAATTATTGATATGTGGCAAATTATTTTGTTATACTTGTATCAAATCTAGTAAAAAGTACCCACACTTTTTAAGGAAGAGCCTTTTTTGGTAATATATTTGCAGAAGGGACAGGCATCACAGACAATACTACTGTCCCTAACTTCCAAACAAGGCTATTGCCCCACACCCCATTTTTTGGTAATATCTTTATTGAGGGACAGGCCTTATATAAACAATATTGCCAAACATCTTCTTTTTTGGTAATATATTTGACCGAAGGACAGACCCACAATCTGTCACATTCACCACAAGGAGACAACAATGAGAAAACCAAGAGTCAAGAATATAGGCGAAAGCTACTACCATATAGTAAGCAGATGTATCTTCAGTCAGTTTTTGCTGGGGGATACAGATAAAGACATGTTCGTCAAGATGATGCGTACAATAG
>JAZUMF010000003.1:0-16635 GCA_045603485.1 Kiritimatiellia bacterium
GGTATATAAACTTTTTAAGGGACAGTCCTTCTTGTTTCACTCACTGAACCTTTTAAGGGGACAGGCCTTCCCAATTAAAACTGTAAAACTCGCAAACTGTCTTTACTGTCAAACTTGCCACCTAATAACCTTTAAGAACCAAGCTGCAATTTATCTGCATTCTCTGCGATAAAATTTTATAAGGGGACAGTCCTTCCCAATTTCGTGTACTTTGCAAAAGGCACAAAAAACTTAACCTAAAAACTACAAAATTATTACCTATTACCTATTACTTATTTACTAACTTTTCTGGGGACAGACCTTTCCAATTTCATAATAAATAGGGGACAATCCTTTTCGTTTCTTGGCCTTTTCGGACGGGGTGAGGGCTCGGTAATATGCGCATCTTAGAATTCCTGCCATGCGGCAGGCGTCTTTGATCGACAGGCCTTGTTTAACCAGAAACTGGACAGCGGCTATCTCTTTTTTTTACGAAGGCTTCCAGAAAGAATTCGCTCACATGCTTCATCAGCTCTGTATAGTGGAATCGCAGAAGCATATTCTGTGCTTCCAGCCACTTGATCTTCTCCTCCGCCGAAAGGCTGCCTGGAACTGTTGCGGGATCCTTTGCATGAAGCATGCGCTCCACGGCATGACACGAACGAATATCATGGCGGTATTTTACCAAATCATTAACTTCGGCGCCTTCCGTCCCTGTGAGCCCACGATTCGTCTCCGATCTTGAACCGTCTTCCCCAGTCCCTGACAGTGTATCGCTTTAAGCCTAGCGTCTTGGCGGCCTTTTTGTACCCCGCTCCTTGCTTGAATAACTCAAGACAAGCGCACTTTATGTCAATCTCTATTGGTTTGGCGATAGTGGTGTTTGCCTCCCAGTCGCCCAGTTGCCCATTTCTCTGTCTTTTCATTTGCATCCTTTCTTCGACAGAAATGACACATCGTTTTAGTTTCTATCGTGTCTCAAATTCGGGGAGTAGTGCACTAGTCAGCACCGCTACATTTGCAACACCAACCTTAGTCCCTTCGTCCTTGTTCATTGTGGTTTCCTTGTTTATCAATCCAACTCACTACCATCCCATAGAGGGATGAATACCTTTCTTTGTTTTGAGTGAATGATATCACATTCTGCCGTTTTTCGTCAACCCCAGAATGCGTTCTTTATTTGCCATAAATTACCCCCCCTAACTTTTTACTTTAAGTGTCAGACTGTTACACTTGACACAACAATAAAACCTCACTATACTAACACAATAAATAGTAGGTATCACAAAAAACTTTTTACTACTGCTATTTACCACAAAATCTCTATGACTCTGTGTCTGCGTTAAAACTTTCTGAGGGGACAGGCCTTTTCGATTCCATTCGCAATATCCTAATAATAAACATTATAAATTTTTGGCACACGCAAAATGAGATTACGGTGCGGAACAAATTTCCACAATATCTCTGCGTTCTTTGCGGTAAAATCTTTTAAGGGGACAGGCCTTGCCAATTAAAACTGTAAAACTCGCAAACTGTCTTTACTGTCAAACTTGCCACCTAATAACCTTTAAGAACCAAGCTGCAATTTATATGCATTCTCTGCGATAAAATTTTATAAGGGGACAGGCCTTACCAATTTACCCCCTGAATGGATGGATTGCTTTCGCTTTTGGGAGATTAGGAGACAATCTTGATAACTTATAACTTTTTACTTTTTAAGGGGACAGGCCGTACCAATTTCCTATCGCTTCACAAAAAAAACGCAAACTTTCATACGAAAATTTGCGTAATTTTTGGTGGAGAAGAAGGGATTCGAACCCCCGACCCTCTCGGTGTAAACGAGATGCTCTATAGAATTTTCTCTTTCTCAAAACTGGCAAACTCGCAAACTGGCAAACTGACTCTACTTGCAAACTTGTTTTGGGTTGGGGGAGTTGTAAAGCTTTACAGTTGGACAGTTTTACAGTTGAACAGTTTGTTTTTGGTAGGGGCAGAGGGACTCGAACCCACGACCCGCTGATTAAGAGTCAGCTGCTCTAACCAACTGAGCTATGCCCCCGTGGGAAAATGGAGCGAGCGAAGGGACTCGAACCCTCGACAACCACCTTGGCAAGGTGGAGCTCTACCAACTGAGCTACACTCGCATCGAAAATTGATGTAAATAATATACTCTTTCTCCAAAAAAAAAGCAAGTCTTTTTTTTATTTTTTTCAAAACCTATTATTTCAGAGAAAGGGATTATTATTGGACTGCGTTCATTATGCGTCATTTAAGCGTTATTGCAGCATAACGGGAGAAATAACCGCGAACATCGCCGACATAGCGTTTGAGGACCTTTTCCGCCAAATGATCTTCAGTGTCGCCGCACAGATATAGCGCCCTTGCAAGGCAAAGCTCGCATAATGCGCGGTTGCGGACAGTTGTATCAACATGGCTTGGAGGTGTAGCCTCAAACTCTTTAGTCGTGGTAGCAAAGCTTGCACCCGCAACCTCTGGCATACGCAAGACCTCAGCAAGGGCTGCTCCGATTTCAGGGTCTCTGAATGTTGCTACATACGCCGCTATCGCGCGTATATGGGAGAAGGCGTGGTTTTCCTTCAACGCCTTGGCCTTTTCTAAGACGGCCTTGCGGGCAGAGCCTGTATGTGACAATGCGAGGCACTGGATACAGGAGTCGATTTCGCTTTCGCTGGCGCCACCCTGCCCCATGCCGGTATATTCCCAACCCTTATCCCATGGATTTGATGAAATAAAGTCTATCAGGATATCTGCGCCGTCATCATCTCCTAAAACCGCGAGCAGACGGGCAAAACGACGGCGTACTACGGGGTCGCTTTCTTTTACGAGGCGTTGACGGATCAATGGCCTTGCCGAATCGGGGTCTGACATCAAAGCCGATATTTCCGAATGCTCTTCAAGTGGGCCCGTTGCCGCTGATTCAAGTACAGCCCGCGGCAACGATTGACTTTCAAACTCTACAAGAGCCTTTGGCGCCAATATACCTTTTTCTACCAGCCTGCGCTTTAGCTTTGAAATATCAATGCGACGCACAGCTCCATTGCAGGATAGAGACATGGCTGCCGCTATGCCCGCCGCATAGGAGTGGTTTTGAATGTCGGCCTGCATTCTGAAAATCGGCATCGCGTCACGATCGCCGCTTATTCCAAGACCTGTTACGAGTATTGAGGAATAGCCCTTGGGAAGTAGCGCCCTTAATGGCAAGTCCGCATAATAAACAAAGAGTTTACGAGGTGGCAGCACATGGAATATCGGATGGACCGTATAACCATGGCTATCAAAGTCACTAAAGCTTCGGCAGACGGTATCTCCCCATGTACGATCTAATAGAACATCTAAAGGCGACACAACGACATCGCCAACGATCTGCCTTCTTTCGCGCGTACCTGGGATTGAAGAGAGGTCAAAATGGCCTGCATATCTGCGGCGCGCAAGAACCATTGCGTGTGTGACATCTGCGAGGTCATTATCATTTACGAAGAGGTAATCGGTATTGTGATATGTCGGCGGCACCGGAACCTTAGGAAGACCTGTGCCTTGAATTGCCAGATTATCGACAGCAATCTTTGTGCACTCGCAACCTGCCGCGTGGGCGACATCGGCACTGCCTGTCGCATCGATGACGACCTTTGCCCTGACGATACCGATACCGCGTTCCGTCATTACGACAACACCGCGGAGAGTCTCGGATTCGCAAATTGCACCAGTTGTATATGCGCCGAACCAAATCTCACCGCCGGCCTTGACTATTTCGCGACGAAACCATTCAGCCTTTACAATGGCATTCCAGCAATGGGATTGAAAGGTCCCAGGCTCTGACATATCTTTAACAGCCTGAACGACCTCTGATGTAAAGCCCTGGCGGTTGCCGAACCAATAGATATTGATTGCTCCGAGAGTCGCAACTCCGCCTAAATCGTGCTGAGATTCAAGAACGAGCGTCTTGGCGCCTTCCCTTGACGCCGCAAGTGCCGCCGGAGCACCTCCTGTGCCGCCGCCGACAACGACGACATCATATTCGCCGAGAAGCGGAAGTTCTTGCCAATCTTCAACTTCTATCAGCTTATGAGCCTTACGCCATGTTTCACGGACAGCTTCGCGGCGTAGAGGATTTCTGCCGTCGGGAGCGGCAATATGGACCGTCTCAGGATTTACAGGAGAAGGCTTTTTCAACGATGCGGCGACCCGCCTTCCAATTGTAACCGCAATGGCGGGGTCTAAGAGTTTTTCCGCTGTATCACGCGATAAAGCGGCGCAAGGTCCAATTACAAAAAGCCCCTTGACTGAGGTTTCAAACGCACCTAAATCGACGCAGTTTTCATCTCCCCAGAGGTATGAGCCACCATCGATTGAATCTTGCGGGACATATGATACAAATGGCGACTGCCATGCCGTTCTTGCAGACCAAGTTGCGGCTCGCATCTGATTTTCAATATCAGCCCAGGAGGATATTGAGCCATCGGGAACTTCAAATTCCATCGTATGGCGGAAGACCGTCCACTCGTGGTCTTCGCACTTGGCATTTGGAATTACGACATTCCCGAGGGCCTGACTATCTACGCCTTCAAATGTATCGGCATCTTTAGGCGCAATCGTAAGCCTTGTTCCTGTAATCTTTGAAAAATAAGTTTTGGTAAATCGGACCTTAGCGAGACGCGCCAATGTGGCAGTATGGCTGGCATCTATTACTATGCGGCCTAAAACAGCATAAGCGCCGCACTTGCCTGAAAAAACGATGCCTGCAAGCTGATTCTTATCATCTTCGAGAAGTGCTATTGGTACCGCGCCCAACTCAAATGTAACATCTTGCGAAGCAAGCTCTTCCTCTAAAACACTTTTAACGGCAAGAGGGAAGGCAATCGGAGACTCGCCATTGCGTTTGAAAATCTTTGAGAGGAGAGGGTCGCTCGAGGTGCATTCGCCGGGGAGTATTGGTGAAAAGGCATAGTGGCTTCCGAGATATGTTTCGGGAGATGCGAGGTAGACAGCCCCGTCATAAGCCAACGCAGCGGCAACGCCGCCTATGCCACCGCCAGCGACAATCATATCAAAGGAACCAATTATAGGAATCGTGCACTTCATTATATCAGCCTCTCTAAAATTTATTTCCGTCTCGACAGCTTAAAGGCAAAGGGAAGAAGCCTCGCCAAACTGATTAACTGAGAGAAAAAACGGTTAAAATCAATAATCTTGCTTTTCTCGCGCTCCCGGCTAAAGCGATAACGCACCGGGAATCTAAAAGCGTCTTCTATATGGCGAATCTCGGGGGATTTTGGTTTATCAGGATTTCCAACAACCTCTATCACATCAAAACGATAAACCGACAATGGATATTTGACCCGCCTTAAATACGAAGCGGCTGCACGGCAAAGAGCTTTACGCTTGGCTCTGCCAACTGCAGCCGCTGGACGCCCGAAGGCCTCTGAGACTCTTGTCTTTACTTCAACAAAGACAAGTATATCTTTTTTTTGCGCAATTATATCAATCTCGTCATGCAAATCGGGGCGGACCCGCCGCCCCAATATGACATACCCGCTGCGCTTGAGATGCTCCGCAGCCAAATCCTCACCCCAAAGCCCGATCTCGGACTTAGTAGGCTTGCTGCACTGAACGGAGCCGCTCACGATTAAACTTCGCGAAGGCGGGCACTCTTACCAGAACGCTCGCGGAGGAAGTAGAGCTTAGCGCGACGGACGCGTGAGCTACGCTCAATTTCGATGCGGTCGATATACTGGGAGTGAACAGGGAAGACCTTCTCAACACCGATACCGAAGGCAACGCGACGAACGGTGAAGGTCTCGGTGCTGCCATTGCCGTCACGGGCAATTACAGTTCCGATAAAGGCCTGAAGACGCTCTTTCTCGCCTTCCTTAATCTTAACATAGACTTTGACACCGTCACCGACCTTGAAAGCGGGGACATCACTCTTCAACGACTCAGCGTTGATCTTCTCAATAATCTTTGCCACCATGGCTTTATTCTCCTCAATAGAGGCATACGCCTAAGCGCACACCATTCCAAATCAATCCCCATCGAGCAAGTCGGGCCGTCTCTTTCTGGTGAGACCAAGCGCCTTCTCCCTTCTCCAAGCGGCAACCTTTGCGTGGTCGCCGTCTTGAAGAACCCGTGGAACGCTCATCCCTCTGTAGACAGGGGGTCGAGTGTACTGGGGATACTCCAGTAAATTCGTCGTGAAGGATTCGTCACGAGTTGCCTCCTCGCCTCCGCCCAGAACTCCAGGCAGGAGCCTGACGACAGAATCTACGATTACTGCCGCCGGGAGCACTCCGTTCGTCAGCACATAGTCGCCTATCGAATAGGACTCTGTCACCAACGACTCGCGCACTCGCTCGTCAATTCCCTCATAGTGCCCACATACGAACACCAAATGCTGCTCTCGCGACAGTTTACGCGCCGCAGCCTGATCGAACCTCTTACCTGATGGTGCCATAAGAATCACCTTGGCGTCAGGAGTCAGTACCGATTCTATCGCTTCAAAGAGCGGCTCGGGTTTCATCAACATCCCGGGACCACCGCCGTATGGACGATCGTCAACCGTTCTTCTTGCGTCGCGGGCAAAATCCCTAGGATCTACCGTCCGGATGTCAACTGCCCCCATCCGGACCGCCCGCTTCATCATACTCTCTCCCACGAATCCTTCAAACATCGCGGGAAAAAGCGTGACGACATCAATCCGCATTGGCGTGCGATTCATTTGAACGCCGCCCATGCGAACAATTACGCCTTAACAGCAGCCTCTGCCGCGTTCTTGCGCGCACGGCGAAGGATGCTTGCAACCGTCTCTGAAACAGTTGCGCCCTGGCCTTGCCAGTAATCAATGCGATCCATCTTGAGAGCGTAATTCTCGCCCTTCTTCTTAGGATCATATGAGCCGAGGATCTCAATGAAGCGACCGTCACGAGGTGAACGGGAATCCGTCACTACAACGCGGAACGAAGGCGCATTCTTGCATCCAGTCTTGCGAAGTCTGATTGTTACCATGATTCGTTAATCTCCAAAAATGACTTATTATAATACCCTAAATTGAGAAAAAAAACAAGTATTTTCCTAATTTTTACCGAAAAAAAATAAAAATCTCAACTTTTTGGGCTATCAGCTTTATCAAGCTTGAAAGAAGAGGGTCGTGACAGAAGCCACGACCCTCATTCTTCTGGCGTCAGCAAGAACTATTTCTTGCAAAGGCCAGCCTTGATTTCTGCGAGCTGTGCACGGAGAGCATTGGGAACGCGGCGGGCGGCAGCATTCTCTTCCTTGCTGTCCTTGGAAGCCTTGCGGTCATACTCGTCATAAGACTCGCCGACTGTCTCAACTTCCTTCTTCCAGCCTTCGACATCAACCTTGAGAATCTCCGCGAGGAACTTAGGATTGACCGTATCCTTGCCGGTGTTGTTGGCAAGGTCGATATCCTTTGCGTTAGGAAGGTTACCGATAACTGTCTCCTGGCAACCGACCTTACCCTCGATACGATCGCAAATCCACTTCAAGACACGGCTGTTGTCACCGAAGCCGGGCCACATGAACTCGCCCTTGTCGGTCTTGCGGAACCAGTTGACGAAGTAGACCTTAGGAAGCTTGGTAGGATCAGCGCTCTTGCGCTCCATCTCAAGCCAGTGCTGGAAGTAGTCAGCGACATTGTAGCCGAAGAACGGGAGCATTGCCATTGGGTCGCGACGGACCTGACCGATTTTGTCGGAGATAACAGCTGCGGTAATCTCAGAACCTGCCGCAGAACCCATAAATACGCCATGTGTCCAGCTCTTTGCCTCGTTGACAAGAGGAATCGTGGAAGGACGGCGGCCACCGAAGAGGATTGCATCGATAGGTACACCTGTGGGCTTCTTCTCAAACTTGCCGTTGAAGCCATCCTTGTCAAGGACAGGGCAATTGACGGCAGGAGCGGTGAAGCGGCTGTTCTTGTGAGCAGCAACATAACCCATCTCCTTAATCTCTGCCTTGGTCATGCCTGGCTTGGGACCCATGCGGAAAGGATCGTCCTTGCAGACATAGCAAGGATTGCCCTTCCAGTCAATACCCTCAGCAGGAGCCTCGACACCCATATCCTCCCACCAGATGTCGCCATCAGGAGTGAGAACAACATTCGTGAAGATTGTGCCCTTCTTGCAAGACTCGAGAGCGTTTGGATTGGAATCCTTTGATGTACCGGGAGCAACGCCGAAGAAACCGTTCTCGGGGTTGATGGCATAGAGACGGCCATCCTCGCCGGGCTTGAGCCAAGCGATATCGTCACCGATGGTCTCGAGCTTCCAGCCGGGGAGCTTAGGAAGCATCATTGCGAGGTTGGTCTTGCCGCAGGCAGACGGGAATGCGGCTGTGACATGATACTTCTTGCCTTCAGGTGAAGTAAGGGTGAGGATAAGCATGTGCTCAGCCATCCAGCCCTCATCCTTAGCGAGCTTGGAAGCGATACGAAGAGCGAAGCACTTCTTACCGAGAAGAGCATTGCCGCCATAGCCGGAACCGAATGACCAAATCTCACGATCCTCAGGGAACTGGGTGATGTACTTGTCATCGATTGACTTAGCGCAAGGCCATGCGACATCCTTCTGACCCTTCTCAAGAGGAGCGCCGACAGAGTGAATGCAAGGAATGAAAGAACCATCTGTGCCGAGGTGCTTGAGAACCGCATCACCCGTGCGGGTCATGATGTTCATGTTGACAACGACATAAGGAGAGTCGGTAATCTCGATACCGTACTGGGTAATAGGATTGCCAATCGGACCCATTGCGAAAGGAATGACATACATCGTGCGGCCCTTCATGCAGCCTGTGTATGCCTTGGTCATCTTCTTCTTCATCTCGACGGGATCCATCCAGTGATTGGTAGGACCTGCATCGATTTCGCGCTTTGAGCAGATAAAGGTACGGCCTTCGACGCGTGCAACATCGCTCTCGTGTGAACGGGCGAGGTAGCAGCCGGGACGCTTCTTGGAGTTGAGCTTGATAAACTGGCCATTCTTGACCATCATCTCGCAAATATCGGTATGCTCCTGCTTTGTGCCGGTAACGACGACAATCTTTGCAGGGGTGCAGATCTTGTTCCACTTGTCGACCCACTCAAAAACTTTTGCGTTCTCAAATTTTGGGGTCTTTGCGAGTTTTGCAGCTGGAGCTGGTGCGGGAGCAGCCTTGCAAGCAGCCTTCTTACAGCAAGTTTTTTTGGCAGTAGCCATTCTAGTTTCTCCTGAATTAGACCTTAAAAATCCGCCCTCGTTCAGCCACATAGCCAAACCGCAACGGAATCAAAGCATTTCGTTTATAATACCAAAATTCTTTATATTTTGCAACAAAAAAAGGTCAAATCATAAAAATCGCAAATACTTGAAATCGACCTCAATCTTCTTTGCGATTCTCCAGTTTTTTGTTGCAATGGCTTTTATCCTTTATGTATAATTATTAAAGTTTGAAAGGGTATCCGCTATGAACATCTCCATTTTAGAAAAACAAACCGTATTTGAACTCCCAGAGTCAAATTTTCTTTACTATTTCGGCTGGCCTACTGTGGCAACAATGCCGAACGGAACGCTTGTCCTTGCAGCGTCAGGATTTCGCCATCAGCATGTCTGCCCTTGGGGAAAGAGCGTTATTTTTGAAAGCACCGATGAGGGAAAAACATGGAGCGAACCCGCAATTGTCAACAACTCGCTCATCGACGACCGCGACACGGGACTACTCCCTCTTCCCGACGGCCGTCTTATCATGACATGGTTCACCCACGATACCCGTACCCGATACAAACCGGATCACCCGTTTGCCGGCGCGACAATCAGCACATGGACGGATGATGCGGTAAAGGCCGACCTCGGTTCATTTCTCAGAGTTCGTGACACAAACGGGTTGTGGGGAGAAAAAATACCAATCCCTGTGACATCACCTCATGGCCCTATTCTCCTTAAAGACGGCTCGTTACTCCATGTCGGGTGCCGCTACGGGTATTTTAAGGACGGCAAATATGACGCGTCAATGACATATCTGAAAAATCATGGAGTTATCGTCACACGCAGCACGGATGACGGCAAAACATGGGAAGAGCTCTACGAATTCAACTGCACAAACCCGGACGGCTCCGGCCGATTCTGCGAGCCTCACGCCATTGAGCTTAGCGATGGTCGCATCCTTGCGATGATGAGAACGATTCCCGATTTCACAACTGTGCAGACGACTTCATCCGACGGCGGAAAAACCTGGTCGCCGATCGAGGAAATTGCGGCAGGCTCTCCTCCTCACCTTATCCGCCATTCATCAGGTGCGCTCGTCTGCCCCATCGGCTACCGCAAGGCACCGTACGGCATTCGCGCACTTATAAGCAATGACGAAGGCAAAAACTGGGAAAATCTCACCCTTGACGACAGTGCGACACATTGGGACTTGGGCTATCCGTCCTCAGTTGAGCTTTCTGACGGCTCCATCTACACCGTCTATTATCAGTTAGGTGCCTTAAAGGCTATAAAATGGTCTCTAAATTCTTAAACTTATTTTCTCGAGGCCCCAAAAAAACTGAAACCAACTGCGACGACACTTCACTTAAAAGTTTAACGCGATTCTTTTTGCCGCTCTTCGTGCAATCTGTATCGCAGGCTTTTACATACCCCTTGGTAGCAAGTGTCGTCTCGCATGGCTCTTTGGGTGTAAGCGAATACGATGCTTATGTAATCGGCCAACAAGTTGTCAGTATCATCGTATCCATTGGTTATGGCATTGTCACGACCGGACTTGTCTTCGCGACATCCCGCCTCGGCTTTATCAACTTCAAACGAATGCAATTCGGAGTCGCTTTTATCGCCATGGCCGTACAGGCGTTGGTGGGGCTTCAATGGTCTGAAACGGTAATCTTCAAAAATATACTCGGGCTTGAAAGAGCCGATATGATTACCGTTGCCAGATACTCCATTTTGGCAACCATCCCGCTACAATTCAATTTCTATGTCAGAAACCCGTACATGGTCTTGCTTCTTCTCGCCAAAAGAAGCGACTTGTCAAACATTGCGACCCTTATCAGAATCGTAGTGGCGGTTATCACCTCGCACATTTTTGTTAAGCTGGGCTTCGTCGGCTGCCTATGGGGAGTCGTCGCCATGACATTCCCGTGCATCATAGAAACGGCACTCACATGGCTGTTCTCCCTGCCATATCTGAAAAAACTTCCGGAGACGGATCCGTATGCTCCAGCAAATATTTCTCCGTTTAGGCAGTTAAAGTTCTTACTCCCTCTGTCGGTAGGCTCGGTTTTGACGACCTTCACGGGAACGATCACCACATTTTTCTTGTCCCGTACGGTTGACCCGCTGGTTTTCCGCCCGGTACACTTTGTCGCCTATGGTCTTGCCCTTCCAATTATAGCGGCGGCTTCGCACTTCAGGACGATTATTGCGACATTCCTACGCAAATCAGAGAAGAACATCGGCGATATCATGCGCTTTTTGTTCATCTCTTCGTCGGTGCTTACACTCATACCTATACTGCTGTCTTTTATCCCATTTTTCTCTAAATGGTATTTTTGCGTCTTCCAGAATCTTCCCGCGTCCAGTCAGCAAATGGCAGCTATTGCGACATCCTTCGGTGCGCTCTTCACCGTATTCTTTGCCTTAGGCTCTGCGATAGAGGGGCTATCTTCGATAAGATTGCGCTCAAATGCGATATTTGTAGGTCAAATCACCTACCTGGTCGTCTACATTCTGTCATTCATCATGTGCGAGCATCTCTTCCATATTCCCGGCTACCTGTGGGGCATGACGGCAATTGGTGTTTCAATGATTTTCAAGACAGTCGCCAATTATCTGGCGATGGGGAAACAAGGTGCAAAAGCCTAGCGTATTTATCAACACTCTCTTAATAGGAAAAAAAAATGCAACTTCCAGAAGGACATCCTCTACTCCGCAAACCGCAAGACGGAGATGGATTAAAATGGCACCTCCCTTTTGAAAAGCCATTCAGATTGAGCGGACTGAACTGGTTTGACGAATACTGCACTTATGACCGTATACCAGCTGCCATACTTCCAACCGAGGCGACCCGCTTTCAAAAGGGAATCAAAAAAACGATACCCTTCAAAGAGTGGGGAGTTGTCGCCCTCTCGCGCTGCACATCAGGCGCGCAGATTCAATTCCGCTCCGACAGCACAAAAATATATATTGACGGAATATATGGTCCGCACCCAAGATATGACAACGGCTCGCCGATGGGAACATTCGGCTTTGACCTTTACATTAAAGAGGAAGATGACACCTGGCGCCTTGCGGGAGTCTCTCGTGTCAGCGACAAAGGCCCTGAATTTCACCAGTCTCTGACGCGCGGTACATTGAGCCGCAAAATGCGCTCATTCTTAATACACCTCCCCACATATAGCGCCGTTGAAGCGTTAGCGATAGGTCTGAGCGATGATGCCATAATTGAACCGCCTAAGCCATGGTCAGACGACAGGCCGATAGTCTGGTATGGCACATCGATTACACAAGGAGGGTGCGCTTCGCATGCCGGGCTCATCGCAACCAACATCATCTCGCGCATGCGGAACCAGCCCGTCTACAACCTAGGATTTTCCGGCAATGGTTGTGGCGAACCTGAAATGGCAAAAATCGTCGCGTCATGCAAAAATCCCGCAATGTTCATCATCGACAACGCTTGGAATATCGGCACCATCGAAGAGCTGAAGATGACATTGCCGCCGTTTATCGACATAATACGCTCGCAACACCCGACGACGCCAATCTTCCTCTTGTCAGGCTCCCCTGGTGCCGAATACTATGCAGACCATCTGCAAGACCCCGGCCCGCGCCCGAAGATGAAATATGTAATAGAAGAAGAAGCCTCTCGCCGTCAAGCCGACGGTGACAGCAATATCCACTTTATCAATGGCGAAGCATTGATAGGCGAAGACTTTTGGAACTGCGTAGTCGATATGGTGCATCTGTCGGACTACGGCTTTATACGCCAAGCGACCGCACTCGCACCATTGCTCAAATCTATGGAGTAGCCCGTTCCGTAATTCCAAGGGAAAGAATTGGAAGAATCTCCTTCGACAAAGTTGCATCAAGGTCAAAAAGGACAAAACCCGCGGCTCCCCCTGCCCTCAACGCCTTAATCTGGTCTATCACCTTATCTGACCCAAGACGACTCTCCGCCGCAGTGACGCCGATTCCGCCGATTATTCTCGGCGCAATGCGTTTCTGATTAAGCTGCGTCGCTAAAAGGCTGCTGTACACGGCAGAGCTTTCGGTATAATTCATCGGCAAAGCGTAGTCAAGATAACCACACGAAAGCCATGACATCCAATCCTGCCCGACCGACTCAACGCAAGTTGGATATTTACCCAACACCGCCGCCGAAAGCAATACCTTGGGAGCGCAAATACGCTGCGTCGCCTTAATCTCGGCAACGAGTGTTGAAACCTGCTTCGCTCTCCACCTGACGACCTCCTTAAAAATCGCACCCGATTTAGAAGCGCTCTCCCAATTGGCGACAGGCTTCCCCTTCCTTGCATCACGCTCAAAGCGAACGCGAGTCGTGTAGCCAAGCGAGTTATAGTAATCCTGATAGCGGACAAAATCCAAGTGAAGCCCGTCAATCCTATAATTTGTCATCAATTCCTTTGCGGCGGAGACGAGATGGGCGCGGACATCGACGGAAGAAGGGTCCAACCACTTTTGCGTTGAGCCTGCGGTCGTCCCCAAAAGCCATCCGCTTTTGCGAAAAATATCCATACGGTTAGTTGTCGCGCCCGTTGTACTAAAGCAAATAAGCCAAGCATGAACACGGATACCATGGCGATGTGCAGCCTTTATACACAAAGAAAGCAGATCGCCCTTTGCCTCATAGAGAGGAGAACGAGGTAAAATCTGCGAAGCATAATGGGCAAAGCCGGGAGCCGCGACATTAACAAAGAGATCCGTAATGCCGCGAGCGGAAAGTTCCTTGCATGTACGCTCCCAGTTCCCGGGATAAAGCCCCTGCCCCGAATGATCCCAAACCCCGTGAATCTCGCCGTTGGAGGGAGACTGCAGAAATCCGTATGCACGGTAAAGACGCAAATCAACCTCCTTTGCAAGAGCCCATGCTGCGGCAGCATCGCCACCGGCAATCTTCTTATTGGCCTTAACCAAATAGTCGGCCGCCGCGGCAACCTCATTTGCCGCTCGATTCACGCGGCCATCAACCTTCATCTTTGCAAGCTTAGATTGGGCATCTCCTACACTTTGCCAAGGTCCCACGCGACCTACCGACGACAACCTGCTCCTTGCCGCAGTCGTCCAAAGCGACGGAGCAAGGTCACAAGTCAAGGCAACAAGCAAATCAGCCTTATCGCTCGCGCCGCCATCGGCAAGAAGGACATGTGTCATCCAATAGCCGTTTTTACTCTTTAGCCAGGCAGCCTCACCTTGCGATTGCCCGGACTGATCAGTCCACCATGCCAGCAGAGTACTCTTCCCCTTAACCGGATATGCCGAAAAAATATTTTGAGAAGATTGAGAAATCGACCTCGCTACATTTACAGGGCGATCATTGGCAAAAACCATCTCGGCAAAACCGATAGTCTTACGGTAAGAGCCCAGCCTGACACCCAGAATATCGGCAAGCTCCTGCGACGACGAATATGTGACAATCAGCCGCCCGCCCTTAGAAACAAAGCCGCGAAGCTCCTTCAATTGCTTTGCATCAGGCGACGCGCAATAAACCAGAAGAGCCACCTTTCTTCCGGATAACGACTTGGCGATGTCCGTATCATCGGAAATGTCGGCGGCGATTCCGCCGTCGCGATACCACTTTACGGCATGACGAGCCAATGCCGCAGCATATCCATGCTCACCCTTGTTCGCTATTGACGCCTTGCCGTGGATAACAACAACGGGAGATGCCGCTGAAACGCAAAACGCGCAAAACAAAGTAATAAGGATAATGCAAAATCTAGTGTATATTACAGAAATGCCCACAGCAACATTCCACTATCGGATATCATCAAGCGAAACCTTCGCGATTCCCGTCTCAGTCAAGCACTTGCCGTGGTCGCCACGGCAATAAGCAATCAATAGAGAACCGTCGCCGGTAAAGAACAGAGCGGGATAGCAGTAACCGCGAGTTGGCACATCCTCAAGAGTATAAACATCAGACCAGGTTGCGCCCTCGTCTGTACTCTTTCTAATCACAAAAGGAGTGCGCCCCCAAGACTCCTTGGCATTAGGTCTTCCAGGATAATTGCTAATTGGATTATAAATGGCATAAATCGCGCCACTCTCAGGGTCGCGGGCAACCTCCATCGGAGATGCCGGGCTCGAAAAAATTGAAGGCTGAGGCATAGTAAACGACTTTAGATTGTCACGCGAAAATGATTCATACTGGAAGCCATTACTCGTTCTTGCCCAAAGCCAGACTGTACCATCCTTAAAGACAAAAAGCCCGGGCTCCTGCATACCGACACCACCCTGACGGAGAGTCGGGATAGTCAGACGAAACGGCAGGAGCTCAAATGAAGCGCCGTCATCATTTGAAACAAGAACGACGCTGACACTCGAAGAATCAATATCGACAGAACCGTCAGGCATATAACCGTGGTTATGCCTTCCTGCGGGATATGCAAGCCTTCCATCGGGCAAACGAATCAACCTGTCGTTATTAAAGACATAATATGAAGACGGCAAATTAAAACGGCAACGCGAAAGCTCAAAACTCTCGCCATCGGCAGAAAGGGCACGGGCGCATGTGGTAGTCAGATTATTCTCCTTGATAATAAAGTAAATCCCAATGCGCCCGTCATTCTGATAAATACAAGAGACACTCATCAGGTTCTTGGCGTCGAAATCGGTCGGAGATGCGATAACCCGTGGCTCCGTCCAAGTCTCACCCTCGTCAGAAGAATAAATTACGGCAATCTCGCAAAAGGCATGGTCATTCCAACTATCGCCGACATAACGGCTGTAAGCAAAAAGAATGCGTCCGTCGGGGAGCCTGATAAAAGAGCCCTCACTGTTTCTGGGATTGCCGGCAGATGGAAGAAGCTGATTCACAAGTTTCATAAGATACCTCTATAGATTAAACCGAAACATAGTTGTAGATTACACAAAAATGCAAATGCTGTCAAAGATTCACTCTTCTTGTCCGCTCTGCTCTGCATAAAGCTTGAATAGATGTGCGACAATTTCGTGCTCTGGCGTATCTGGCGCAAGTCCGTAAGCGGCAAGAATCGCTTGCGCGGTTTGAGTGATTATCTCACGCGGAGACGCGGAGGGCGCGGAGATGTTTTTCAGCTGTGTAAAACTTTTTCTAATGTTGCCAGTGTTGCCAATATTGCCAGTACCATTTTCCAATTTCCAATTCCCCGTTTCCAGTTCCCCCTTCCCCAATTGGCAATTGGTATTGGTTATTGGCAACATTTTCACATTGGCAACATTTCCCGCCGATTCGTGCAAAGGGTTTCAAGGGCTGCTCCTTTCTTGTTGAATGTGGAAATGTGCAAATATCCAACAGCCAACAGCCAATATCCAATTTGCCCCGCCATCATTGAATAATGGATACTGGATATTGGATACTGGATAATTGCACATTCCATTCCCACCATTCACTGCTTGCAAATCCGTTTCCGCGCCGTGGACACGCTTGCGCCGAATA
>JAZUMF010000004.1:0-5014 GCA_045603485.1 Kiritimatiellia bacterium
AACCTGATTTGGAGATGAGATTACCGAAGGCATTGTAGGTGTATTGGGCGACTGTGTTGCCATTCGCATCAATGTACTTCGTTATGTTGCCGTTGTTGTCGTAGCAAGGAATGTAAATTACGCCATCAACTGTAAGGTAAAGCAACCCGCCGACGCCTCCTGCGCCTTGTAATGAACCAGAGAGGTCTTTGCCCCAGTAGTATTTGATTGTTGAAGCTGTGCCGTTCGTATAGACGATACGCTCTTCTATAAGATTCCAATCGTCGTAAAAAAAGGTCGTTGTAGATGATGCCGTCACTTTCTTGACGCGGCGAGACTTCGCATCGTAATAATTTGTGACAAGCAATACGCCATTTGACGACACGGTCTTTAAACGATTTGCTGAGTCGTATGTAAATGAATAAGTGCCATCAGAAAGCAGATTCCCGTCTGAATCGTACTGGAACTGACTATATTGGTTAAGGCTATTGGCAGTAAAGGATGTTGAATTTCCGATTTCGTCATATCCATACTCTACCGCAATATTTGAAACTATTGCGCCCGTAACCTCGCTACGCTCGTTATATCCAAACGCATCGGAGTTGCGAGAGACTGGGCGATTAAGGGCATCGTATCCGTACGATAGGGTGTCAACTTGCAAGTCATTGATTGAACTTGTAATATCTCTTATTAAAGAACGCCTAAAATCATCACGCACAATGCTTCTGCTAAAAATATTACCATTTGCCAAGGATATCGAATATCCGATATCAAGCCTATCTGGGGAATAGAGATATTCAACTAATGCAATTTCATTTGAGAGACTGAGCATTTTGCCATCGTCAGCATACGAGAAGAATATACCGTTATTGAACGAGATGCGCCCTTGGTTATCGTGTGTACGATTTATTAAAGCCGTTGAATTTCCAATAGTCCACGCTTCATTCGTAGCAATACCTGTGTCAGTAAGGAAATAATGAACCGATGCAATATTGTTTACTTCATATGTCACACGGCCAAACTCATCTTTAGTAAATATGACTTTTTCAGTATCATCATTACTAAGAGTTCCTACTAACTCACGCTTTGCATTGTAAATATTCTCAGTCCATCGTCCGCTTGGGTAGGTTGTTCTTAGTAAAAGCCCATCAGGCGTGTAAGTATAAAGTATTTTCGTACCGTCAGGATATACCTTTGCCAAACAAAGCCCGGTTAAGTGATCATATTCCCATCTTGTCACATCCCAAGTTACGCCATCACGCGTTGTTGCAAGTGATGTAAGTCTATTTTGGGTGTCATAAGTATAGCGGACAGGATAAGTTGCGCCCCATTCCGTTGTGATATTGCCAAATGGATCGTAGGAGCGGAAAACGGTATTTCCATATTCATCCGTTGTTTCTATGCGATTGCCGAGCATGTCGTATGCGTAAAATTCATTAACAACTTCTGCATGATTTGTGTAAGTGCTTACTTTGCCGATATCTCCATATGAAGTATATTCATAAGCACACAATGGCTTTTCAGGTTCATTTGGTTTAGCAATAAATTCTTTAGTCAGGCGACCAAGAAAATCATAGTTGCTATATTTATTTCCTGAAGAAGATTCTGTTTCAACTACAAGTCCTTTAAATTTCCTAGTGTCGGCACTTCCAAAAGAAGAAGAGGTTGAGACTTCTCTTTCAACTCCATCGGATTCTAAAGAGACAATGCTTTGATGCCACGCTCCTGAAGAATCTTTTCGGTAAATCCTTGAACGGCAATCTAGAGAGAGATTTGAAAGTTGCTTACGAGTCAATATACAGCGATTAGTTGCAATGCCATGCGTCTGCTCCTTTGTTACGAGCCAAAGCCTATTTGATGCATCAAGCTCGTAGGTAGTATCAGTGCGGTTTGTAATTCCGTCTCGCATAGTTCCAATCTCTTCGCCTTCTTTATTATACAGGAAGAAAAGATTTTGAACAATGTTATCTGAAATTGTCGTTTGTTTGAGTGGCTGAGGTGTATTTCCGTTATATGTAAATTCTATTATGTTGAGGGGACTTTGCTCTTCAATCCTCCGTCCCAAAAGGTCGTAGGTAGATATAGAATTTGTGACGCTGCTGCAATCGGAAGATTCGGTTACGACATAGTCGATGCGCTTGCCGTCTGCGGTGTAGTCCGTGAAACGGCGTTCTTCTGTCCATTTGTTTCCATCCCACTCGCGGCGAATGGACGAGCCTCCTCCGAAACAGGTGCGGCTCTTTGTCGTGATGACTTCTACGCCGTTTGTAACTATAGTTTCGGTGGATTCAATTGCATTACAGAGGATGTTTGCTTGCGATATCGTCACCTTGCCGCGCTCATCAGTATGAATGGAATATTCACTACCGCCGTAAGGGTATTCTGTGGAAGTTGACGAATACGCCTTACCGTTGGATGCAGAAGCCTCTACCGCCTCTCCAGGCGTAGTACCGACAAAGACTACAGTGTTTGTCTCTCTCCCCAATTCGTCAAAGAAGTGTTGCGTTATGCGGTACTGCCCGTTGGTTGAAACATCTATAAGCCACACATCTTCCTCTGCGTAATAGAGGTGGTCGGTTCCCGTCTTTGCTGAGCGCAGGGTTTTGCGACCTATTCTATCTATACTCCAAAGAAGGCGGCAACAGGAATAGGCGTTCGTTGTAAAGGTGCCGTCAGAGTAGCGCGTTGAAATCAAGCGATTCTTGCTATCGTAGATATGGTGCGTATCATCAAAAGAAACGCCACTATCAATATGGACGCTTCTTTCTCGTACTAAATTGCCGTAGGGATGTGTCGCCTCTGTAATTTTGCAAGTCGGATATTCATTATTGTCTTTGGACTGCCTTTGGATGGTATAGAGTGTGCCGTTCGTTATTGAGTGATGATATGTGGTCAAAATTCCGTTTTCATCTTGTGAATAAAGTGTTTTCCCGCGAAGAATGAGTGGCAAGCCTGATGCGTTTTCATCGTAAGAGCACTCAATTATGTGTTGATTTGTTGGGCTATCTATTGTTGCATTTTGCGCACTTGCCATTATTCTTTCAGTTGTGACTATGGGATAGCCATTTGTGACGCTGTGGATATAACGCATCCATCTATTGCCAATAAGCGTCAATCTGCCGTTATCAACCAGATAGCGTGACTCTTTTCTTACTTTGCAATTATCGTTTATCGATGACGAGTCTCCTTGAATGGGCGTATAGTCATAAAGAGTTGCAATCGCTCTTACTTTAAGTTCACTAAGCCACTCTGTTTTTTGGAGATTATCAAGGGCATTTGCTTCTACCGATGCAAGGTCATTAGTCGGAAGTATCGAGCCATTGAATTGCTCCAAGGTTAATGCAACTCTGCCGTCCTTATCGTAACTCCAAAATCTCCATTCTCTGGCGTTTCCCCATTCTAAACGCAAAGCTCCGTTGCGGTTCGGGTTTTCGTTATCGGTGTAATATGAAGCAAACGCTTCTTTCCAACCGTTCCAAGTTTTTTCTGCGTGGTAAATTTCTCTAGGTACTGCCTTTGAGTATGAGCCAATGCGTTCGCTTTCGGTCTTTGTGTGGGAGAGTATCTTTCCCTTTGCATCACGAATTATGGTCTCTTTTGTTTGCAACCCGTCATTGAATGAGCCATTTATTATTACTTCTTCGCGTGTTTGCGAGATGTTATCAAAGCAAGTCCATTTGTCATCACTATAGCGGTAGGTTCTGTCGCTCATGATATTATTTTGGCGGCTTATCTTTTTAAGGCGGATTCGATTGTCTTCGATATTTGTTATGCGCCAGGTATGCTCTAATTTGCCGCTTGCGGTGTCAGTGACGATGATATCTATGCCTGAAACAATACTTTGGATTGTGAGCGTTCGTCCGCGATTGTCATGGCAGGTGATTACTCTTTCATTGTTTTTGATTATATCTGTTATGTTAGCATCGGAGCGTGATATAACCTTTAATGTGCGAAGGTTTATGCTTAACGGATTATCGCTTTTGAACCAGGCAAAGCCGCTTATCTGTCCTTTGCGTGGCGCGCCCAGCGGAATGCGGAACTTGAGTGAGCCCAGTTCGTCTCCTTCAAGGTTTTCGCAATTTCCGCTTTCGCACGATGTGCAGTCGTCGCATTCATCATTTGAGAGGTAGTCTGAGTCGTAGTGACCTAGTCCTGTAAGATGCGTAGCGCTGTTGGTCCAGATTGTTTCATCACCGATTGAGAGTGTGCTGATTGCCGTTTCGTTAGAGAGGATTATATTTGTATGTAAGTTGTCGTAAGGCAAGATATCAACGCCAAGATTGAGATTTGGCTTGCAATCGCATTGAAATTGACCGTCGGCATTGCTGTGCCAAGATTTCCATAGGCATTCGCTGTCTAAGGGATAGGTGTCTTTTTCTGAATAGGTATCTGAGTCTGGGTCATAGTACAGGCTTGAATAACTCCCGCTGTGACCATGGCCGTATGTCAAGTATGGGTCAAGGAGTGCTAAATAGGTTTTATTATCGGATGCGGTTTGCCTGCTTTGACGAGTCTTTCGTAGAAGTGGCGCTGAATAGTTTGACAGGTCTATTGACGGCAGTGGTTGAATCAATGGTGATTTAACTTCAAGTGTGCTTGTAGTTAAAGTGAGATTGTCATTTGGAAGTGTATACTTGGCGTTTTCTTCTTCTTGGGTTAGTGGTGATATGGAGGGGCGCGTGGAATGGTCTAATTCGACTTGGAAGATTTTATTGTTTTCATCTAGTATTGCCGCATACCATACTTCGTTGGATACGGATAGGCGTTGTATGCCATCTATTATGGGGGTTGGCGAATAAGCAAGAAGGTAGAGTTCTTGGGGGCAGGTGACGGAGTTAGCTGTCTTTCGCAAGCGGATGGTGAGGGTTTGCGGGCTGTCTGAGGATAGCGGAAGTCTGTAGCTGTCATTGGGGGACGATTGCGTTAGGCTTCCTTTTATGCCATTTGAATCTATCCATTCAAGCTCTATGCCTTGAAGGCACCATTCTCCTGCGGCATTTGGCTTTGATGAGATGAAGTATTGTTCCCATGAGCC
>JAZUMF010000005.1:0-105384 GCA_045603485.1 Kiritimatiellia bacterium
AGGCGCGAAGCGGTCACAAAGGCGTTTGAGACGTTGACCTGGTAATTGTACGACGGCCCGATGTCCGACTCCCACGCGACAGGGTGAAACTCCATGTTCGCCCCGGCCTGCCACAGCCGCTTGAACATTTCCGCCGCCCATGCGCGACCATCCTGTTCGCTTACGTTCGCGCCGTGTATGAAAAAGACATTCGCCTTTTCAGCGCGGACGGCAAGCGGCAGCAGAATTGCCGCAAACGCGAGAAGCGTTGCCACGATGCGGCGGCAAATTTGCCGCGATTGGTGTTGTTGAATTCGTTTCATTTCTGTGTGCCGTAAATTATACCAAAACCCAAAAGTTTATGGGACTCCAAACCACCGAAATGTTTATCGGATTGGAATCATCAATCAGCAAACAGTAGCCTCGATTTCAATATCATATGCCGTATCATATCAATTGACTATGACGAATATAACAACAAAACTAGAACCTATCCCAAAATGATTTATCTTTACTTGATGTCTCCCAGGGTCGATGTCGTCCTATTCCTTGCCCGTCAAGTGTTTTCCCTGATTGGTCGGTTACCCTGCGATGATAGTGAGGAAGTTTCCCGTATTGATTTCCCGTCGATCCTGCTCTCGGTCTATTTCCAAATGGTGCGATTCGAAGATTCTTGCCTACACTAATTTCACCCGTCCTAATAAACCGGCCAGTCGTTGAAACAGTATTGAAATCGAAAAGGCCTGTCCCCTTAAATGCTACAGGAAAACTTAACGCAAAAAACCAAGTTGAAAAATGGGAGACTTTTTAACACAAAGAACACAAAGGGATTTTCGCCGTGTGTTACAATCTTTGTGAACTTTGTGTTAAACAAAAAATCGCAGTTAGCACGAGCAGGTATTCTCACACAGAGGCACGGCGGCACAAAGGCGCACTTCGCCTTCGCTTGCCCGCTTGCGTTATCTACTTCATCTCGACCTTGACCTTGAAGACCCCCCTGCCGTCGCGGTTAGTGGGGGCGATTTCCATCCATCCCTTGCCGGCGAGGTTCGTCTTGCCGATTTCTGTGTAAATCCGCTTCGCTACTGCACGGCTTCGAACTCGACTTTCAAAACACCGTTCTCGAACGACTCGCCGAGGCTGTAAAAAATGCGTCGGCTGACGAGCACCAACCGACGCAACACATAATCAAAAAGCGGTTACTGAATTGACTATGTCGGTTATTACTTGATTTTGACAGGAGTCCCTGTCACAATGGTCGTGTGTTCAATCTTGCCCGCCATAAACAGGTTGACAATTGGTATAGGATATGTCGTCGTCTTGACATTCACGTCAGTCGTGATGTTGATGAGCGCATCTGCTCCGGGACACTGCGCAAGCGCGTTTTTGATCGCGTCCTGCATGCGGGCCGACTGGTTTGGATCTTGACGGACTCCAAGTGCGCTGATTTTGGAAACGGTTGTCGCCGAACCAGAGACCGTCTGCCCGTTGTTGAGGATTTCATATCCCCCCTGCGATAGAGGAATGTTTGACTGCATCATTGAACCGGGCATGGACATGGTGGATGTACATCCCGCTACCAAGGCGGCGACTATAGAAGCGAAAAAGGCCGTGCGGACATGGTTTTTCATCGTTTTTTCTCCTTGCAAAATATCGCCCAAGCATCGCTGTAAGCGAATCGACGCTTGGGCGATGGAGTTTATTCCTTGGTCTTGACTGGGGTGCCGGTCACGCGGGTAATCAACTGAACGGCAACGCCGTAGTTGACAGTCTCCACGTTCTGGCCGACCTCGATGAGGGCGTCAGCGCCTGCCTTGGCCTTAGCCTGATCAAGGCAGCGGAGCGCCGCGTTGCCGGGCTTGGCGGTTGTAATGCCAAACGGCAGGAACCAGCTGCTCTCCTCGCCGCTCACGCGGTCGCCGAGAACGGTGTACTTGCCCTGTTCAATGGGCTTGGAGCAGGGCTGAAAACCGCCGCCGACATTCGTGCGGCAACCAGTAGTGACTGCGATTCCGGCAGCACACGCGGCCAGAATGGTAATGCTCTTGATGTTCATGTTTTTCCTTTTTCAGGGTTAGTGTGAATCTCGGCGCACGTGCGCCGGAGAGGGGTTGAATGCGACCATCCGTTTGCGTTGGCCGCTAATAGACGAGTTTGAAGTTGACAATTACGAGATTATTCTCCGCATCGGTCTCAATGCCTAGGAAATCCACGTCGGCTTTTGCCTCGGGCGCATCTTCGGCGTATGTGGCGGCCCGCAAGTTCATCTCGCGCACGATGTAGTCCTTCGCGGCCTGGGCGGCGTCTTCCGCCGTGCCCTCGAAGAGTTCCAGATCGACGATGGCGCGACCGCGGCGCGATGACGCATCGTATTGCATGACCATGCGGGTCCGCGCCCATGTGGAGAACCCGAACGACCACACCTTGGCGGACTCGTCATACTTCGTCGCCTCGTTGTCGTAGCGGACCCGGACGCGCTCCTTCCCAACGCCTAGATGCTCGACGCACTGTGAGAATATCTGCTGCTTGGCCCAGGCCGCGGCCTGGAACGACTCCCATCCATTGCAAGCCACTTTGCACGAGCCTACGGCGACAGCGGCATCGCCTTTCTTCGTGGCGAACGACAGCCCCAGCAATTCCGGCATCTTGATGCCTATTTCCGCTCCATCCATAAGCGATGCCGGGCGGACATTGGCGCGGAACTCCTTCAGGAACGCAGACCAGATGTCATCCAGAGCCTCGTAGAGCGCGATGGGCACCTCCCCCTTGACCCACGGGCCTGTACGCTCGCCAGCGTATGTCTTCTTCAAGAGAACAGTCCGCGCCTCGTCCTGCTTGACGCATCGGATTGCAACGGACATCTTCACGCGGGCAATGCGTCCATCCTGCTTGACCGAAATGAACTGGGGCGTGGTTTCAAGGACGGCCGCCGGCCGCTCCCCGGGGAGCGGTTCCCGGAAGTGCTTTTCAACGAGCGAGCGAATTCCGCGCTCTGCAATCATACGCAGCGGATATGAACCGACGTTCGCCGACAGCCCACCACGACCCATGTCTGTCGCCATTACCCGTTCTGCGAAGGGAGTCGGATCGGTAGCGACCGCAAAGTTGCGATATGCGGCGAATTCCACTGAAAAGTCAGGGGCGGCGGGGATGTCCGCCGGCTCGGCGAGCGGCATGTTGGAATCGAATGTCAAACCAAAATACGAGGCGCAGCCGGAAAGGATGACGGCGGCGAGCGCAACGGCGAAGCCGGTGCTGTAATGGCCATGGGAAGACAGTCCTTTCAAGATTGCGCGCATTTACTTCTTCCTCCGTTCGACGGTGTTGCTCCAGAAGACCCGCTTCGTGGCGGTGTCCGTCAGTTCGAGATTGAGCGTGTAGGTATAGATGCTGCCGTCCTTCTCCTTTCGAAGTTCGCCGGTCAGCCAGAGGTCTGGGGCGTGGTAGGCGCCGAAGTTGTCGAGGCCGCCGGCCTCGCCCTCCTCGTTTTCGCCCTTCATCAGCTCGTCGAGGATGTCGGGCGTGACGAGCTTGTCCACGACATCGAAGAGCCCGGTCTGACGGAGGAGCGTCTGGATGTCGCGCGAAAGCTGACCGGTGGCGCGGCTGTCGGAGAAGCCGTCCCTCATCAGGTTCTTGATGGGGGATGCCGCAATCAGGGGCAGTTCCGCCTCCTCGCCCTTTTCGGCTGCTTTCTTTTCCAGAGCAGCCTTCTTCTTGTTGTAAACCCTCGTGAAGGTCGGGTCGTTCTGGAGTTGTTCAAGCGCCTCGGAGGCCATCGTCTTCTTCTCGGATTGCGTGAGTTTGTCCGCATCGCCGAGGTAAATGTCCTCGTTCGAGACGTAGGTGGTAGCGCAACCGCCGCAGAGTGCGAGGGCCGCAAGGAGGGAGAGTAGTCGTGGAGTTTTCATGGGGTGTAGGTGTCCTTAGATAGAAAGAGCGAACGAGAAATCAGAATTTTCCGGCATTTCTGCATCGTTGCATCATGCGGGTCATGAGTGTCGTTTCGCAGTCTTTTTTGATGTTCAATTTAAGGCCGTAGTTGAACCACGTGTTGTTTTTTGGGCCGTTGTCGAGAACTTTCTCAAGGCGAGACAATTCGGCCTTGTACTCGTCAAGATAGGCATTGACTTTCTGTCGTTGATCCGCCGACGCGGTCTCCCCATCGGGGAGCGCGTATATCTCCTCCAAGACTGCCATCCTTTTTTCGTAAATGGATGTCAATTTCGACATATCAAACGAGGCGGAGACTGTTTGCTTCGGTTGCGTCGTGACGGTCGTCGTTTGTTTCGTCTGCGTGGCCGTTGTGGATTTTTGAGCAGGCTTTGACTGCGAAGTCGCCGTGGATTTTGGCGTTTCCCTCGTTGTGGCCTTATTCGACTTCGTTTCGGATTCCCTCTTTTGATTCTGCTCCCGTTGCGCGGCAAGTTGCTGCTGGCGGAGACGTTCCGCCTCCTCGGCGGCTTTGCGCTCGCGCTCCGCCTGCTCCCGCGCCTTGCGCTCGCGCCGATCCTCGCGCATGTCCTCGCGGACCTCCACGATCTCCTCGCCGGTTTCGAGAAGGTCGGCGAGGGAACGAAGATTGTCTTTGTCCACGCCACCGACATCGGTTTGAACGGCGGCGGAATTCTCTTTTGTTTGTGGTTTTCCTTCAACGGGCGCTCCATCGTTCCAGCGGGATGGATTATTCGGATCGATGACTTCGTTTATATCAACTTCCAAAGAACCGTTGATGGTTGGAATTTTCAACTTCCTCAATCCGGACTCGTCAAAACAATACTTGTCGCATTGAGTGTACTTGCGCTCACCTTGCCTCTTTTTGTAGGAAACAACAACGCCGTCTTCTTTCCTGTAACTGACAATGTCTTTTGTCCTTTGATCGACAATGTCCATCCTGCCATATTTCAATAAATTCTGAAAATCCATTTGCGATGCACCATACGCCGTTGCGTTCATTTTCAATGAGCCGGTTTTGTCATCTACATCAAGATTGATTGCCCATGGGTGTGTGTGAACTGTTCCTGCTATGACGCATGTGTATTTTTTTCCAGTGAAAAGGCTCTTGCTTTGCACAGATGCCACTGCCGGTCCAAAATCAACATTATCGTGCCCCCCCTGAATATAACCAGCTAGACGGACAAATCCATCGCTACAATTAAGATACAGGGCGCCAGACTCATTGCCCGCGGACATTACGTCGTCTACATTTTTAGCGACATAATCCGCCGCCTCGTCCAAGTTTTTGAACTTCTTGTTTCCGGTGACGTTACCGTAGAATTGGTCATTGGCATCGCATACAAACGCGAAAAGAGCGAGGGAAATTAATGATGCTGTTGCTAGAGATTTCATAGGAGCAGGCGAGACTAGTGAACCATGTTCCAGATATGCAAAATGCTCTTGGCGATGGAGGCGCCGGAGTTGAGCGTGTCGAGGGCGTCCGCGACGGTGGGACCGGACGACGCGGCGGAGGATGCAACCGCCGGCGAGCCGCCCGCGCCTCCAGGAGCGGCGGCGACAAGCATCTGCTCGTCGGGGAAAGGGCGGACGGCGTTCACGGATGCGGACGCCGAAGCCGAGGCAGAGACAGAGACGGAGGATTCGCCGTCGATTTCCTCGTCTTGCGGCTCGCTCGGAGAGTTCGCCCCGCCAGGACGCTCCGCAGGCGCTTCCTTGTCTTCCGTGGTTGCCGCCGGGGCCGCCACGGGGAGACCTATGGAGGTGCCGAGTTCGCGTATGTAGGCCTCCGTGGCGATCCCGTTATCGTCGTTTGCCGCCTCGGCAATCCCCAGCGCAGGGTTGAAGTCATGTGCCGAAAGCACCTGTGGCATACCTTCTAGCCGCGTGTATGAGGCCGAAAGATACTTGCTGTAGCCTTCCGCCTTGAGGTGGCGCACATCATCGTCCGTGGCTCCGGACTTCTCAATGCGGCTCATCAGGATGTCGAAATGGCGGTCCTCCTTGCGGCGCTGCCGTCCTTCGTCGTTTTCCTTGAGAACCGCCAGGAAGGAAGTCCCGTCTTCCAGCAGCGCCTCGGTTTCAAAGGGGCGCATGAAGTCGCTCTCGATTCGGACATGGTGGATGCCTCGCCAGGTGCGGACCCGGAGGACCGGGGCGCCGGTGCCGCCGGCGGTGCCGCGGGAGAGTCCATCGAGAAGGACATTCGCGCCGGGCATGTTGCACCCGAAGCCAACGGTCACGTAGTCGGGGACGGTGATGTCAGCCCAGGCATCAGCCGCCTCACATGCCGCGAGGAACTTTTTTGCCGTGCCATCGACGAGACGCTGGATGGCCTGGTTGTAGAGCGCGTCGGCGCGCACGGAGAGCATTTCCGTCGGGACGCTGTCGGACTTCGCCGTGAATGTCTCGGCGATGACGGACTGCCCAAGCGGCAGCTGGATGGCGGAGAGCGTGAGGGTCATCTGCGCAAACTGGCGCTGGCGCGGCCCCGGTGTGCCGATGGTATCGACCGATGCCTCGTCGATCGAGGCGGTGAGCAACAGTTCCCCTTCGCTTGCGAGCGCTAGATTGACCGCCGAGGAAGGCGGCAGCGGTTCGCCGTCCGGGCCGCGGTTCTGCTCTGTTCCCACGCGATCATTGGGGTCGATGACGGCAAAGCGCTTTCCGGCGAGGGCGGCGCGAAGGCGCGAGCCGATATTCGAGAGAGGCTTGCTGAACTCGTCGCCGGCATGGTTCTGCACGACCAGCACCGCGCGCACAGGGCGGGCGGCGACGAATCCGGGAAACAGCGACGATAGTGCGAAGATAATGAAGAGCAGTCGTTTCATGGGTTGGGTTCCGTTTTGTTCTGTGATTGTCAAAGAGGTCTTAGGTCTAGGCGGAAGTCCGCCGCGCCCTGTATTGGGCAGATGGCTTCGATCTCCACGATATCGCGGCCATGCAGCGTCAACACTTTCCATAGCGGCTTGGCTGCGGTCATCGTCATGCCGTGCTCGTCAAGCCACTGGAAGCGGTACTGGAGCTGCCTGTTGGCGCGTTCAAGGTTCTCAAGCCGCACCTGGACGCACCGGAAGCCTTCCGGTGTCACGACGCTCGCATCGCGGTGCGCCTTGAAGTGCGAGGCGAACGCTGGGTTGTTTGAAATGATCGTCCCGTCGTCTATGCGGGTTCCCGACGTGGCCGCCGACAAGCAACCTGTCAGCGCAAGCGCCGACAAAATGGAAAATGCAAAATGGAGAATGCAAAATTTGAGGCCGTTTTTCATAATGGGGGTCCTTGCTTGGGCTAGAAGGCGAAATTGACGACGGGGAAGAACGGCATCGATGAATCGGCGTTGTAGTTGCCGATGCCAATCTGCAAACCTTCGAGGGACTGCGCGGAGTTCCAGACTCCAATCTGGACTCCGGAGCCAGTCTCGGCGATATTGAAGAAGCCGATTTGCAGGCCATCAAGCCGTGCGGCGCGGTTGACCAGCCCGAATTGGAATCCACTCATCGTCCCGTCGGTGATGTTGGCGGCGACGGCGGTTTGAAGACCAGCGAAGTCTCCGGCGCAACGATTCATTATGCCGGCAAACTGAAGTGCGCCCTCGGAGTACCCGATACGGTTATAGAAGCCGGCAGCCTGCACACCGACAAATTCGCCGACGGTTTCATTGCCGATGACGCCAGCGTCAAGGCCATACACCTCGCGATGGCGCCCAACGAAGACATTCAGGCGAACAAGCGCGACATCCCAATCCTGCGATGGCAGTTCGACGGCAGGGAGGATGCCGATGCCAAGCGGCGAGATGCCATGGGCGGATGGCAGCGGCGGCGGCGCAAGATCACGTATGACCGGCGCGGACTTACTGGCATTTCTTGCCCCGTAGTCGCGCACAATCGGCTCGGCCTGATAGGCAGTGGACACAAGTGGCAGAATGGCCGCCATAGCCGCCGCTGCTAGATTTGCCTTGTACATTGTAGTTAAAGTCTCCTTCCTCCGCGCCTCCCATTCCCTAGGCCCGTCGCTCCGGCGCGAAAAAAGAAAGTGGCGTGCCTTGAATCCATGTTTTGTTAGAGGCATCGCCAAACGCCCAGTAGAAAACAAAGATGAAGACACGCCACGTAGAATTACCACGTGGCGCGACTTCGTATCCCGCTTTCTACTTGAGGTTCCTTGTCAACCTCATTTAACTTTGGCGAAGTTTCTAACAAAGCGAAAATACGCTGTCGCGTACGCAGCCCAGCAAGACCAAATGGCCTTGCTGAACCCTTGCCGAAGTGCCAGAATCATTGTCCGATTCAAACCGGCCTTCGGCTCCCGTCCCGCCCAGAAGCGGGGTATTTCAAAAGAACATGCAAGGTCCGACGCGGGCGAAGCCGCGCCAAACGACGATAATAGTGTCGCAAATCGGACTCGGATTGTCAAGAACTTTTTTGAAAATGAAAATGGTATAATGAAAGACAGTCATTGTCTGAGCCGATGGAAATCAAAAAGGCCTGTCCCCTAATAAATTTATTCGGTACAAAATGAGATTACGGTGCGGAACAAAATGCGAGCGGTAGTTTTAATTTTAACACAGAGGCACAGGGGCGCAGAGATTTTGTGATACCGACTATTTATTGTTTTAGTATAGTGAGGTTTGGTTGCTATGTCAAGTGTAATTGTCTGGCACTTAAAGTGGGTAAGCGGCTTGAAAATCTAAGCGAGGGATTCAGGCTTGATGGGTGACTGGGTTTTTGAGGGTTTTTAGCAGGAAGCCGCCATTTACAAGGAATACGAGCGTCCAGGAAATCGGGTAGCAGATATAGAGGAACCATGGGACATGGTTTAACGGGAAGATGAAGATTACCCAAAGTGTTCTGAACAGACAGACACCAAGCATTGTCACTACTGTTGGCAGGATTGGTCTGCCCATTCCAAGAAGACCTCCTGCAACGACATCCATCAGGGCGCAAATTACTCCTGTTGTGCCCATAATTCTGAGCCGTTCAGAGCCATAGGCGATTACTTGTGGGTCGGTGTTGTAAATTGATATGAGATTGGGTGCAAGGTAGAAGTTTGTTGCTGAAATCATCAAGCCTATCGATATTGCAACAAGGAAGCAGTGGCAGATACTTAACTTTACTCTGTCTAATTTCTTTGCTCCGCGATTCTGACCAACTATGGTAGCTGTTGCCTGGTATATCGCTGTGCACAGGACATCAACTAAGCCTTCATATCCCATGGAGGCTGCATTGCCTGCCATGAGGTGTTTGCCGAATGAGTTGATATTGGATTGTATCAAGATATTTGCAATTGCAAACATTGAGCTTTGAAAGCTTGCGGGGATTCCGTATTTAAGCAGAGGAACAAGCGTGTTGCGGTCAATATGCAAGAGCTTTGCTCTGATGCGGCCGATTTCATGTGTTTTGGCGATTCCGCGCAAGACTAATGTAGTTGAGATGATATGTGAGGTGACGGTCGCTATTGCAACTCCCGCCACGCTGAAATCGAAGCCAACGACTAATATCAGGTTGAGTACGATATTGACTATGCCTGCAGTCGTAAGATAGTAGAGGGGGCGTTTGGTATCTCCTATGGCACGAAGTATGGCACTGCCGATGTTGTATAAGAGGGCGAAGGGCATACCTAAACAAAAGATTCGCAGGTACAGGCAGGAGAGGTCGATAATTTCGTCTGGAACTTTTGTAAGTTCCAAGATTGGGCGGGATAGCAAGAGCCACAGGAGCATAAAGAATATACCGCTACCAATGCCCACTGCGAGGGATGTGTGGATGGCGCGGCTCATCCCTTTTTTGTCTTTTGCTCCGAATCTTGTTGCGACAATGACATTTGTGCCGATTGATATGCCGAATGCCAGCGTAATCATCAGGATGCAGATGTGAGATGTGGCTCCAATGGCTGCTAGGGCGGTTGATGAAGCAAATCTACCAATGACAATCATATCAGCCTGCGTGAAGCAAAGCTGTAAGGCACCGGAGAAAATCAACGGGAGTGTATAGACGAGGACTTTCCTTAGGAGGGGTCCCTCAGTCATATCCAAGGTATGGCTTTTTGCGGGCATGGCTTTACAAAAGAAAATAGATGGCAAAATGCCATCTATTACATAATGCCAATTGCATTTCTATTCGCCTGGGAGTGTTAGCAAGGAGGCAACATCATATTTTTTGAGCTTTTCGCGACCGTTGAGTCCTTCTAATTCAACTACGAATAGTATCTTGACTACAATACCGCCTAATCGCTCAATCATTTTGCAGGTGGCTTCAACTGTGCCACCGGTGGCAAGAAGGTCGTCTATTATTACAACCTTTTGCCCTTGCTTGATTGAGTTGGCATGAATCTCAAGCGCGGCTGTGCCATATTCAAGGTCGTATTCTTGGTGAATGACGGCTCTTGGCAATTTGCCAGCCTTACGGACGGGGATAAACCCGACACCTGCACGACAGGAGAGCGGGGCGCCAAATATGAAGCCTCGTGATTCTACACCTGCGATTTTATCAAAATCAATTCCGTTCAACTTGTCGAGCAAGGAGTCGATTGTGTATGAAAAAGCCTCATGCGATTCTAAAATCCCTGTGACATCGCGGAAGAGAATTCCAGGACGGGGAAAATCAGGAACACATGCAATATGGTCTTCTAAATTCATATCAACCTCCTTGCTTGACTTACAAGTAGTATTGGACGGCTACTTTTGGAGAACGGCTTTGATGCGGCGAACACCAGCTGAAGAGGACTCTTCTTTTTTGATTTTGAAGGTGCCTAAGACTCCGAGATGTTCAACATGGGGGCCTGTGCAAACTTCTTTGGAGAAGAACTCTTTGGGCGACTTCCCGACTGTGTAGACCGATACCTGTTCTTCGGTGTACTTGCTTGAGAAGAGTGCCGTAGCTCCAGCAGCGCGCGCTTCGTCGATGGTCATCATTTCACGGGTGACGGGCAAGTCTGCCTTGATTTGCTCGTTTACGATGTCTTCAACCTGTTTGATTTGTTCAGGTGTCATCTTTTCACCGTGGGTGAAGTCGAGACGGAGGCGTTCGGAGGTGATGTTTGAGCCCTTTTGGTTGCAGTGGTCTCCGAGGACGATTTTAAGTGCCTTGTGGAGGAGGTGGGTTGCAGTGTGAAGTGCGGTTGTCTCTTCGCTGTGCTCCGCAAGTCCAGATTTGGCAGACCCTACATTTGCCCGTGAGAGCTCCTGGTGGGCCTTGAAGCACTCCTGATATCCCGCGACATCAACTGTAAAGCCAGCTTCCTTCGCAAGCTCTTGCGTCATTTCCAACGGGTATCCGTAGGTGTCGTAGAGACGGAACGCCTGCTTGCCGGAAATGATGAGCTCGGGAGTGTAGTTGGGATCCTTGGATGCCATAAATTCATTTTTACGGCGAATTCCACTTACGCACTTATCAAACTCTTTCTTTCCTTCATCAAGGGTCTTGCCGAAGCGTGACTCTTCAGCCAGAAGCTCTTGGATTATGCGTTCGCGGTTTTGCTCAAGCTCCGGATAGACATGCGAGTATTCGTCAATAACGACGGCAGCCATCTTTTCTGTGAAACCTGGCTCGATGCCGAGTTTGCGAGCATGACGGACGGCTGAACGGATGAGGCGGCGTAAGACATAATTTGCGCCGATGTTGCCAGGGGTGACACCACCCTTTTGGTCGCCTAGAATGAAGGTCGCGGTACGCATGTGGTCAGCAACGACGCGTGATGAGCGAACCTCGTCGTCTCCGACAAATTCGGTTTTGCCCGACAACTCTTTGATCTTAGCCATTATGGGCTGGAAGACATCTGTTTCGTAGACGGTGGGGAGATTGTTCATCATGCAAATGGTGCGCTCAATGCCCATGCCGGTATCGACATTGTGGCGACCAAGAGGTTCGAACTTGCCGTCAGCGGTTTTGTTGAACTGCATGAAGACATCATTCCAAATTTCGATATATTTACCGCAGTGGCAACCTGGGCGGCAATCGGGGCCGCATTTTTCCTTGCCGGTATCGATGAACATTTCGGTATCAGGACCGCAAGGGCCTGTTTCACCTGCGGGACCCCACCAGTTGTCTTCGCGCGGAAGGCGGAAAATGCGCTCTTCGGGGATGCCAACGGATTTCCAGATTTCAACGGCTTCTTCGTCAGCAGGGATTCCAGGCTCGCCTTCAAAGACGGTGACATTGATTTGCTCTGGCTTGAAGCCGAGGTGCTGAGTTAAGAACTCAAACGACCAGTTGATGGCCTCTTTTTTGAAATAGTCGTTCAACGACCAGTTGCCGAGCATTTCAAAAAAGGTGAGATGCGCGCTATCACCGACTTCGTCGATGTCTCCTGTGCGGACGCACTTCTGGACATCGGTAAGACGCGTTCCTGCAGGGTGCTCCTGCTTGCCCATAAGGTATGGAACAAGTGGGTGCATACCTGCTGTTGTAAAGAGAACGGTCGGGTCGTTTTCTGGAATTAACGATGCTCCAGAGATGATTGTGTGCCCTTTTGATTCAAAGAAGCGAAGATACTTTTCGCGCAACTCATTGGCTGTCATATTAAAAACTCCATGACCGCGCCGAAGCGCGGTCGTAATTGATTACAGTTTGATTTCAGATTCCTCACGCGTGGCGAGGTCTTTAATCCTTGCGATGCCTTTTTCGACATCATCGGGACCGATGAAGACGGCATGCGACGAGCGACCTTCTCCTGCCCATCTGAAGAAGTGTTTTGGCTTTTGAGGCGTAAGAGCGATATCAACGAAGGTACCCTCAGCGCGAAGCCTTGCCGCTAGCGATACTGCACTGTCACGCTGCTCGGGGAACATATAGCCGATTGCGACACCGCTCTTTTCCATCGCGGCGTCGGAGCCAAGTAGCTCCATAAGGACCTCTTGGACAACGACATCGCCGAACCCGAGCCCGACGGCTGGTGTTGGCTCGCCGCCGATAGAGGTAAGCAAATTGTCGTAGCGTCCTCCGCCGAATATTGCGCGGAACTTACGCTCTGTGTCAAAAGCTTCGAAAACAATGCCGGTATAGTAGGAGAGGCCTCGAATGACGGCTACATCAAAGAGCAACCTGTCAACAAAGCCATAACGCTCTGCCAGAGCAAAGAGCTCTCTCAAGCGAGCAATAGCAGGGGAGTCGTTGCCGACAACAGCCGCCGCTTCATCAAGCGAACTTATTTCCATTAGTTCAAAGACCTTTGGAATACCGTCGGCAGGCAATCCTTCCTCTTTAAGCAAATCAGCGATTGCCTCGTCGGAAATCTTGCCACGCTTGTCGAGTGCCAAAAAGACTGCGGCGTGCTGTTCGGGTGCAAAGCCCTGTTTCTCAAGCAATTCACCCAATAGAGCACGACTGTTTACATGGATGCGATATGCTCCATCAGGCATGCCCATAAGACGAAGTGCGGTTGCCGCTGCATTAAGCACCTCGGCCTCAGCAGAGACCGATTCTTCGCCAATGATGTCAACATTCCACTGGTAGTGCTCGCGTTTGCGGCCGCGTGTCATGCGCTCATAGCGGAAACACTGTGCGATTGTTGACCACTTTAAGGGAAAGCGCAGACCGCCTTGGCGGGCTGCGACCATACGCGCTAGCGTTGGTGTCATTTCAGCGCGCAATGCAAGCTTGCGGCCGCTCTTGTCTTCAAAATTGTAAATCTGCTCCGTGACTTCTTCACCGGCTTTGCGCTGGAGAAGCTCAAGGCTTTCAACTACGCAAGCATCATACGGAGCGAAACCGCAAAGACGAGTGGTTTGGCGCCACGCGTTAAAAACGCGTTCGCGCCAAACCATGTCCTCAGGATAAAAATCTCGCATTCCGCGAGGCGGTTCAAATGATATTCGATTGGAATCGTCCATCGTTTTATTCGCTTACGGTCTTTGAAAGAGCTGCAAGCATTTTGCGAGATGGCTTGAATTTAACGGTCTTACGGGGAGGAATGACAACCGTGTGCGCAGGATCGTTAGGATTGCGACCCAAACGGCTACGGCGTGTGATTACCTCGAAGACGCCAAAATCACGAAATTCGATGTGTTTGCCATCCAAAATAGCATCCTGCAATGAATCAATTGTCGCCTGGATGATGTCAAGTATGGCCTGAGCCGTAACGCGGCGAGCCTTATTCTCGGCGCGCATTTTCTTGTAAACAATCATCGCGAGTTCACGACGTGTCATTGTTTCTTCAGCAGCACGGGGCTTACGACCCGCCTTTTTACGAATTGTTGTTGTTTCGTCCATTTTTTTTTCCTTTTCTTTTTGGAAGGGATTGTTTATGAAGCACCAATAATGTGCGTGAATAAAAAATTAGTTTGCCTGCTTGTGAATCATTTCGGCAACCTTTTCGGCAACCTCGCTTACCGGGATTAGCTCAGAATCCTTCTCCCCGCGAAGCTTAACCTCAAGCCCGCCCTTGGCAATTGATTTTGCACCTGCAACGATTCTAATTGGGCAACCAATAAGATCAGCATCCTTGAATTTGACTCCTGGACGCTCATTGCGGTCATCAACGAGAACATCAATTCCCATTGAGTCAAGCTTAGCTTCCAATTCATCGACAACCTTGGAAACTTCAGCGTCGGAGGGATCCAAAAGCAATAAATCTACAACATAAGGTGCAACTGAAATCGGCCAACGAATGCCGTCAGCGTCGTTGGACTGCTCAACTACCGCTTGCAGTGTGCGCGTGACGCCAATACCGTAGCAACCCATAACCATAGTTTGAGGCTGACCCTTGTCGTCGAGATATTTGGCTTCAAACTTTTCGGTGTACTTTGTGCCGAGCTTGAAGACATGGCCGACCTCAATGCCGCGCTCGATAACAAGAGACTCTCCACAATGTGGGCAAGAGTCACCGGCAACTACGGTCGCGATATCTGCCCATTCCGTGACCTTAACATCGTCTTCAATGGAGACATGGCGAAGATGGTAGCCGTCCTTATTGGCACCAGTCGCTACATCATTCGCGCCCTTGAGGGCAATGTCTGCATAGACAGGAAGCTTGACTCCGACAGGACCAATTGAGCCGAATGGCGCACCGACAGCCTTTTCTGTGGTTGCAATGTCGGCCTGTTCTAGGATTGAGCAACCAATCAAGCGACGGAGTTTGCATTCGTTAAGCTCTGCATTGCCCTCAACGATAGCCATAACAGGCTTGCCGTCAGCAATGTAAACAAGTGATTTAACGACTTGAGTAGAAGGAATTCCCAAGGCTGCGGCAGCCTCATCGACTGTGTGTGCGCCAGGTGTCGCGACCTCTTCAGGAGCCCCGACCTTAGTCGAATATTGAGAACCTGCAACCTTGCGCTCGGCACGCTCCTGATTGGCGGCATAATGGCACTTTGGACAATAAAGAATACCATCCTCGCCTGATGGAGCAAGTACCATAAACTCGTGTGAATGATTACCGCCGATCGTGCCGGTGTCGGCCTCAACAGGACGCGCAACAAGACCACAACGCTTAAAGATGCGGACATAGGCATCGTACATGGCCTGATAGCTTTTATCCGCAGCATCAAGAGAGACATCAAAGCTGTAGGCGTCCTTCATAATAAATTCTTTGGCGCGCATAAGCCCAAAGCGGGGGCGAATCTCGTCGCGGAATTTGGTTTGAATCTGGTAGACCGTGCAGGGAAGCTGGCGATACGAATTGATCTCGTGGGTCATATAGTCGGTTATGACCTCTTCGTGTGTGGGCCCAAGAACCATAATGCGGTCAGCACGATCCTTGAGACGGAACATCGAAGCTCCCATTTGAGAGGCTCTGCCAGACTTTTCCCATAGCTCAATAGGTTGAAGAGCGGGAAGAAGTACCTCAAGGGCTCCAGCTCGATCCATCTCTTCGCGGACGATCTTTTCGACCTTGCGAAGTGCACGAAAACCTAGTGGGGTGAAGGAATAAAGACCACCGCCAACCTTGCGAAGCATGCCAGCACGGAGCATCAGCTTGTGACTGACGATTTCAGCCTCCTGCGGGTCCTCGCGAAGAGTGTTTATAAGGGATTTAGTCCAGCGCATTTTTAGAGCTCCTTAAGCCTTGGTAACCTTTACGGCTATCGGACCGCGATCGCGGATTTCAACTGCGAATGACACCTCGTCGCCTTCAAAGAGCTCCTCAAAGGCTCCCTCGACGGCAGTAAAGTGGAAGAACACATTGTTAGGATACTCTGGGCAGCTAATAAAGCCAAAGCCGTCCTTGACCGAACAAATAGTGCCATTGAGAAGTGTGCCTGGTTCTGGCTCGAAAATTTCGCCCTTCTCGTTAAATTCATCTGAGTCATCCTCGCGTGAACCATAGTTGCCTGGGCCGATACCTGCGTCAACAAAGAGCTGACGGATAACGGCATTCTTGATTGTACCGCGGGCATCCATAATCTCGTGCATAGCGACGGGGTAGGTGACCTCGTTAATAAGGCGCATTGAAGTTGTTGTCTGGTGAATGACATTTTGCTCGTCGGTATATTCAAAGTTCCAGCCCAAAAGCATAACCTTGACGCCAAGACGATTAAGCTTGGTCACCAACGGAACGAAGTCGCTGTCGCCTGCGACGAGGACCGCAATATCAAAGAGCCCCTGCATGGCATGGTCAAAGCATTCAAGAGAAAGCATTACATCGATGCCGACTTCATTGTTACCCTGAATAGGACGATAGTGGGTCATGACATTTTCGCCCATCAGGACATCGTCAAAAAGACGCTCGGTATAAAGCTTTTCGCGTGCTTGAGTCTGCTGTGCGGAAAAGCGACCGCGGAAGAAGTGTGCGTCTACAATATGGACAAATGCCGGATCAACGCCTTCTAATTCAGCAGCCTTCACTCTGATAAACTCATGAAGCCCAGGGACGGATATGCGCTGGCGCCTATGGTGAGCATAGCGATAATAGTTGCTGATATGATGGAAAAATCCTCCATCATAGAAGACTCCAATACGAAGTGTTTTATTGTTGGAACCGTTTTTGTTTTTCGTCTGCATGTTTATTTACTCTTTCTTTGTCAAACAAACATTAGCCCTTAATTGCATGCGCCATTTCACGGCGAGCAGAACGATCTGCCTCTTTGCGCTTAATTGCTTCACGCTTGTCTTGCTTATCTTTACCTCTTGCTACCGCTATTTCAAGCTTGACTCTTCCTTTTGGAGAAAGATACATCTTGAGAGGAACAAGAGTGAGTCCTTTTTGCTCCGTTGCCGCTCTCAACTTCAAAATTTCTCTTTTGTGAGCAAGAAGTCTTCGCGGACGAAGCGTATCATGATTAAATCGATTTCCGAAATCGTATGGTGGAAAATTTGCTTGAAGAAGCCATAATGAAGTCCCTTCGGCTTGAACATACGAGCCAACAAGACTTACCCCTCCTTCGCGAACAACTTTAACCTCCGTACCGACCAATGAAATCCCAACCTCAAGCCGAGAAACTATTTCATAGTCGTGTAAGGCCCTACGATTTGTTGCCAAAAGACCATCAGTGCGCCCCGCACGCTTGTCTTTATTCTTACCCTTTTCTTTCATTTCATACCCGAACCGTAGGCGGTTCTCATTGATAGCGGGGACTCGAAACCCAACATGCGGCAAAATCAAACTTTACCGCAAGTGTATACAATTAAAGATCTAATGCAGAGATAAAATCTTCGCTCTCGGAAGCAGGTTCCAAAAGCTCATAGGTGAGCTTGCCTTCTGCAATCTCGCGCAATGCAATATCAAGCTTGTCCTCATCAGGTGAAAGCGGCATAACCAATGGACGCATACCAGTATTCAACTGTTTGACACGCTTAGAAATCATATTCACCAATATAGGTACACTGGGAACACGCTGTTTTGCTTGCGATACAAGTTCGTGATTCATTATAATAATCTCCTAAAAACACCTAAAGCCTTTAATAAAAGCATTCTTATTATATCAAATGTAAAATTTTTAAGCAATGTATTTGTATAATCAATTTTTACCCTTGCGGGTATTGCCAAGAACCGCATGATGGTGGCGGACGGAGTTGCCACCGCAAAACTCGGGATAGTGGCGTAACCACCGCATTTTGCAGAAATGTGGTAAAATATATTCAATATTGATTAATCATTTGAAAATGCTAAAAGTAGGGTAATGCATCGTTTACGAGGATTTGATTATAAGCAGCCATATTTCTATATGGTGACGCTGAAGCGGCTAGCGGGGCTGGGGGCATTCTCGCGCATTGTCGGCGACGCGGAGGTGCAAGAAGATGTGTGGGGGCGGCCGCGTTATCTTCTTGAAAACGATATTACGAAGGCATTTGCGGATGTTATCAGAAGTTTTCATAATACCTGGTATTGTATTGAGCCGATTACCTGTTTTTCTATTATGCCTGATCATATCCATCTTTTAATCAAGATTCGCGATATTGAAAATCGGGTGAGTTTGGCTGTGATTGTGCGCATGCTGATTCGCGAGCTTGAGAAACGCTGGGGGCGCTTGCTGGCGGAGCAGCCGCGCGCAAGACTCTTAAAAGTGGTGCTGTTGCCCGCTCTGCCGGGCAACATCTCTTCGAGTTTCATTGGCACGATTGGATTGTTAAGAGGGATGGGCAGCTTGCCGCCTTTACGCGTTATATTCGAGAAAATCCGGAGCGTGCTTGGCTTAGGCGTCAGAATCGCCAATATTTCGGCATGGTTCGCAAGGTTTTGTTCCTAGGTCGCGAATGGTTCGCGTATGGGAATCTTGCGATTCTTGATTTGCCGGTCTTGATGGCTGTAAAAGGACATCGCTCTGCGACGAAAGGCTCTCCTGAATGGAATGCGCTAGTGGAGGCTTCTTCGCGTATTGGCCCAGGCGGTGCTGGGGTCGGTACATTTATGAGCCCGCTTGAAAAGGAGTGCGGTAATGCAATTGCCGCATCTGGAGGCAAGTGGGTTGTCCTTTCTCCTGAGGGCTTTCATGACAGGTGGCACCCTCCGCGAGAGAAAGAGCGTTTTTGCGCTGAGGGGCGTATGCTTTTTCTTTCATTGTATGCCTCTATGGATCGCACGCCGACAAAACAGGAGCTATACCATCGTTGTCATGAGATGGGAGATATTGTGGTGGAAGGGTTGGGATGCGCCAGCCGACGAAGCGGCGGCGCGCAACACTCTTAGGGTGGTAGCGCACTGCTCGCTCAAGAAATTGAAAAGGCCTGTCCCCTTAAGTAGTGAATAGTTAATAGTGAATAGTTAATAAATCAGTGGTTAAATGAGATTACGGTGCGGAACAAAATTGCGTAATTTGTGTTTATTTGGTGGTGGTTTGGGACTGCCGGTCTCCTGTATATGGAGGGAGATAAGGCGTAAGAGTGAAGACTAGAGCTGGGTATAAAAAAAGGCACTCGAATTGAGTGCCTTTTTTTCGTGTAGGTTAGGCTAGAGTGCGTCGATGTAACGGCAGGCTGCTAGGGCAGCAATTGAACCGTCGGCATTTGCGGTTGTTATTTGGCGTACCAGTTTTGAGCGGCAGTCGCCTGCGACATAGATGCCAGGTGTGCGCGTCGTGCAATCTTCACCAGAGGCAAAGTAGCCGTAGTCATTGAGGTCTGCGAGATTTGCGAAGGGTTCGTTTTCGGGGATTAAGCCTATTGCAACGAAGAGTCCATCGCATTTGATTGTCTCTTGGGCGTTGGTGTCTTTGTGGAGAATTTTAACGCCTTTGAGACTGTCACCTTCGGCTTCAAGTGCGGTGATTTTGACACTTGTTATGGCTTTGACATTTTGCTTTGCGAAGAGGATTTCCTGGAGTTTTTTCTCTCCGGTGAATTCCGGTAAGTCTTGAAGGACTATGACTTCTTTGCATTTGCCTGAGAGGAGAATCGCTTCTTGTAATGCGGAATTTCCACCGCCTGCCATGCAGACTGTCTGCCCTGTATAGAAGTCGCCGTCGCAAACTGCACAGAATGAGATGCCTGAGCCGACGAGTTCGTTTTCACCCGGCAATCCAAGCATGCGGTGCTTTACGCCTGTTGCCAATATGACGGCTTTGCATTCGTAAGCGCCGCCTTCTTCGGTGCGTACGATGCGTCTGTCGCCATCTATATCGACTGCAATGGCTTTTTCGAGCTCGACTTCGGCACCTTGTGTCATAATCTGATCAAGGAGTTTGTCTGCGAGTTCGTTGCCGCTGATTTGTGCGCTTCCCGGATAGTTTTCAATTTTAGGGGAATAGGTTACTTGCCCTCCAAAGCCGTGCTTTTCGAGGATGAGAACGGTCTTGCCGTTTCTGAGGGCGTAGAGTGCCGCGGTCATGCCGGCAGGTCCGCCGCCTACAACTACAATATCGTACATGCTGCTGATTCCTTGATAATAGAAAGCCCGTACTATACGGTACGGGCTTTTGTTTTGGGATTTTACTTGGCGGCTGCCATCAAGTACTGCTTGATGTCGGAGACTCCTTTGAATTTTTCAAAGCTGTCGCCGTCTACTATCACGAATGTAGGAGCCTGCTTGATGCCAAAGCGTTCTACAAGTTCGCGCTCTTCGTTGGCATTTTTCTTTTCAAACTGAATGCCGGCCTTTTCGAGGAGGGCGATGGCGATTTTGCAGTTTGGGCAGGTTGGTGTCATGAAGAGGTAAGCGCCTTTAGTCTCTGCTGAAGCAGGAGCCTGTGAGGGGGCTTCGCACTTGCAGGGAGCTTCTTCTCCGATTACGCCTGTGTGCGTCAAAACGGAGGTTTCGATGTTGTAGGTCTTGCGGTCTGCAAATTCCTGGGATTTGCCTTCGTTCCAGTTTTGGACCGGACGATAGTATCCGGTGATTCGGCTGTAGACTTCTGTCTTCTGACCGCAGATCGGGCAATTGTACTCTTCGCCTGAGATGTAACCGTGGTCTTTGCAGACGGCGTAGGTCGGTGACATTGTGTAGTAGGGGAGCTTGTAGTTCTCGGCAATCTTGCGGACGAGTGACGCTGCCGCTTGCCATGAGGGAAGCTTTTCACCGAGGAAGGCATGGAATACCGTGCCTGAGGTGTAGCGTGTCTGGAGGTCGTCTTGGATGTCAAGAGCTGTGAAGATGTCGTCTGTGAAGCCAACTGGGAGGTGTGAGGAGTTGGTGTAGTATGGACGGCCATTCTCGTTGGCGGTGATGATGCCGGGGAAGGCTTCTTTGTCGTGCTTCGCGAAGCGGAATGAGGTTGACTCAGCAGGTGTGGCTTCGAGGTTGTAGAGGTCGCCGTACTGCTCTTGATAGTCGCTGAGGCGCTCGCGCATGTGGTCGAGAACTTCTTTCGCGAACTGTTGGACTGCAGGGTCGGTGAGGTCTTTGCCGAGCCACTTTGCATTGAGGGCCGCCTCGTTCATGCCGACAAGACCAATCGTTGAGAAGTGGTTTGCGAAGGTGCCGAGGTAGCGCTTTGTGTAGGGATAGAGACCTGCATCAAGCAACTTTGTGATGACTGTACGCTTGGTCTTCAGCGAGCGAGCGGCAATGTCCATGAGATGATCAAGGCGGCTGTAGAAATCTTTTTCATCTTCAGCGACATAGGCGATGCGTGGCAAGTTGATCGTGACAACGCCGACGGAGCCTGTTGATTCGCCGGAGCCGAAGAAGCCACCTGACTTTTTGCGGAGCTCGCGGAGGTCAAGGCGGAGGCGGCAGCACATTGAGCGGACATCGGAGGGCTCCATATCGGAGTTGATGTAGTTGGAGAAGTAGGGGGTTCCGTACTTGGCTGTCATCTCAAAGAGGAGACGGTTGTTTTCTGTTTCGCTCCAGTCGAAGTCGCGTGTGATGGAGTAGGTCGGAATTGGATACTGGAAGCCGCGGCCGTTCGCGTCACCTTCAATCATTACTTCAATGAAGGCTTTGTTGACCATGTCCATTTCTTTTTGGCACTCGCCGTATGTGAAATCGACTTCCTTGCCGCCGATGATGGCATTGAGGTTTTTGAGGTCGTTTGGAACGGTCCAGTCAAGGGTGATGTTGGAGAAGGGCGCCTGTGTGCCCCAGCGGCTAGGTGTATTTACACCGTAGATGAAGGACTGAATGCACTGTTTGACTTCTTTTTGTGAAAGGTTGTCAATCTTTACGAAGGGTGCGAGGTAGGTGTCAAATGAGGAGAATGCCTGAGCGCCGGCCCACTCGTTTTGCATGATGCCGAGGAAGTTGACCATCTGGTTGCAGAGGGTGCTGAGGTGGCTTGCCGGGGCAGATGTGATTTTGCCGGGAACGCCGCCAAGGCCTTCTTTGATGAGCTGCTTGAGTGACCAGCCTGCGCAGTAGCCGGTTAGCATGCTGAGGTCGTGAATGTGCATTTCGGCTTTGCGGTGAGCGGCTGCTATCTCGGTATCATAGATTTCAGAGAGCCAATAGTTGGCGGTGATTGCGCCCGAGTTGGAGAGAATAAGACCGCCTACGCTGTATGTGACGGTTGAATTTTCTTTGACGCGCCAGTCGTTGACTTGGAGATAGTTGTCGACGAGATCTTTGTAGTTGAGCAAGGCGGAGTTGACATTGCGAACCTTTTCGCGCTGCTTGCGATAGAGGATGTAATTTTTAGCGACATCGGCATAGCCTGCTTCGGAGAGAACCTTTTCGACGCTGTCTTGAATCTGTTCAACGGCGATAAGTCCATCGGTGACCTTTGCTCCGAAATCGGCAGTCACGCGAAGTGCGAGCATATCGATGATTGTCGGGTGCGACTGTTTGTTCATCGCATCAAAGGCTTTTGTTATAGCCGTCGTGATTTTGCTGATTTCAAACTCAGCGATTGTTCCGTCTCGTTTTGTTACTCTGTACATGTCATTCTTCCTTGGTTGAAACTTGATTCGTTTTGTGATTAGCGTATTTATACTATACACAAAAAAAAGGAATAAATCAATATCTTGTGCAAAATTTTTTAATAGACCACAATATCTTGTGATGGTAAGTGTATGGATAAATGCTTTGATAATAGTTTGATGCTATGATATACTTACAGAGTCTTTAAGAAGCTACTATTTGAAAGGTTGCAAGATGGATATCGTAAGAAATGTCAGGGATTTTGGCGCAGTCGGAAATGGTATCACTGATGATACGGCAGCTATTCAGAGAGCAATCGCCGCAGGTGGAGTTGTCTATTTCCCTGCCGGCGTTTATTTGTCAGGGGCGCTTTATTTGCAGTCAAACGGTGGCTTGCGGCTTGATGACAACGCTGTTCTGATGGCTCATCCCGATATTACAAAATGGCCGATAAGACCTATTTGCGTTGAGCGTTCTCCTTTTCAGCAGAAGGGTAAGGTGGATGGTCATTTGATTTGCTGCGTCGAGGCTGAGAATGTTACGATTTCAGGCGGCATAATTGATGGCAACGGCTCGGCGTTTTTGACTGACGGATATTTCAAGAAGGCCGGGAATAAGGATTTCCGTAACAAGGTTGATGGCTATCCCGGGCAATTGATTTGGTTTCATGGGTGCAATAATGTTAAGGTTGAAGATATCACAATCAGGGAGTCGCAGTTCTGGTCGCTGATGTTTCATGCCTGTAACGATGTGCTTATGAGGGGGATTAAGCTTTACACGCGTGAAGATATAATGAATGCCGACGGTATTGATATCGACTGCTGCAACAGAGTCGTTTTGGAGGATTCGTTTGTCCATACGGGCGATGACGCTGTTGCCGTTCGTGCTGCGTTCGGCGGTTTGAAGGAGCCTCAGCCTTGCGAAAATGTCACTATAAGGAATTGCATATTGCGTAGTGATTATGCCCACGCAATTCGTATAGGCGTAGGAAGCGGCATAGTTAAGAACTGTACCTTTTCGAACATTTTTATTAACAGTTCCCGCGGCGGAATCCATCTTAATCCTAAGTTTAACGATCCGAGTCCCGGTGTCGCTATTTCAGATTTGGTCTTTGACAACATTAGCGGCAGTGCAATGTCTATGATCAGCGTGACTTTGGATTATCATTTCGCCAAGACCGTAACATATACGGGTGTCCTTGAGAATATAAGAATGGCTAACTTTAATGCAGTATCGAGGTTGCCGCTTGTCTTTAACGGTAATACTACCGGGCAGCTTCGCAATATCACGATTTCAGATAGCAAATTCGTTATCAAGGGATTTGACACGACTCCTAAGGCGGAGCGTGATTATTTCTTCGTTAAAGAAAATTCCGACGGGAAGGCTGATTTGGTGCAGACAACCCATACCGAGAATTTTGTCATGGATAATGTGAGTGTAATCGCTGAGGAATAGTTATTATGAAGATTGGAATATCGGCAGGTGCATATTTTCAGTATGGCATAGAGGAAGGTGCCAAGAAGGCCCGTGAACACGGGTATGATTGTTTTGATTACAATTGTGCATTTGTAAATACGGATACCCCATTTTTTAATTTGCCTGAAGATGAATTTAAGGCTGAGATCATTCGCCAAAGAAATTTGGTTGAGTCGGCCGGTATTACCTTATGGCAGACCCACGCTCCATGGCGTTGGCCTGCAAAGGATTTTACCATAGAGGATAGGGCGGAGAGGCTTGAGGCATTTCTGAAGGCGGTTCGCGGAGCCAGCTATGCGGGGGTTACCCATTTTGTGGTCCATGCAATTATGCCTTTCGGTGCCAAGAGTCCCGAGAATCCGGAGTTGATGCAAAGTATCAATGTTGAGTTTATGACTCGTGTCGCGAAGGAGGCTCGGGAATTCGGCGTGAAGCATATCGATATTGAAAATTTGCCTTTCCCTCTGCTTCCGATAAATCACCCAAATCAGTGTCTGGAATTTGCAAAGAGAATGAATAGCGAGCTTGGCGGAGATATTTTCAAGGTTTGTCTTGATACCGGGCATGCCAACTTCTGCGGTGAAAGTCCTGCGGACGCCGTGAGATTGCTCGGCAAGGAATATTTAGGTGCGCTCCATGTCCATGACAACAACGGGAAGGCGGATCAGCACAAGATTCCAGGTGAGGGAAATATCGATTGGGATGATTTTTCTGACGCTTTGGAGGAGATTGGTTTTTCAGGCTGCTTTTCTTACGAGACCGCCATTTCAAAGGATGTCCCGTTTGGAGCGGAGAGGGATTGTCTTGAGAAGCAGCTTGCCATGATGGCTTTGAAATATGCAAAAAGGGGACCCCGCAATGCGGAATCCCCTTTTAAACAATAGCCTGACAGACCTAGCCCAATAGGGGCTTGAGATATTCGCGGCTGATTGCGAGACTCTTGAACGGGTCATTTGTTGCCTTGCAGGAGTCTTGCTCGATGATGAAGGTGTGTGTGCCGCCCTTCTTGCATTCCTTGATTACGGCTGGCCAATTGATGCGGCCTTGACCGATTGCACGGAAGGTGAACTCGCCGTTGATAAGACCCCAGTCTTTGAGGTGAACTTGATCCATGCGGCCCTTCATGCGCTGAGCCCAAAGAACGGGATCCATACCGCCGCGCATAACCCAGCCAAAGTCGGGCTCGCCCTGGAGAACCTTGCAGGTGTCGAACATCATCTCGAGGATTGTCTGACCACCCTTGCCGTTCTTGATTCCAAACTGATTGAACTCGAAGTCGTGGTTGTGGTATTGGACGATGATGCCTTCTTTGGCCGCCTTCTTGGCGATGGTGTCAAATTCGCGGAAAAGTTTCTTCCATTCAGCAGGAGAGAATTCCTTGTACTTTGCCCAGCTGAGCCATGGAATTGCAGCGTACTTGACGCCATAGCCATGAATCGTTTCGATAGATTCCTTGAAGTTGTTGCGCCATGCTTCAAGGCTGACATGAGCACCGATTGGCTCAACGCCTTGATCAAGCATAATCTTGCGAAGGTCGGCAGGAGCAACCTCGGCGGTCAGGCCCGAAATTTGGGCATAATCATAGCCGATTTTTTTGACCTTGGCAAAGGTCTTTGGAAGTTCGGCAGTTTCCTTTAGGAAGTCGCGAAGCGTATAAAGCTGCGCTGCAACGATTGGTTTTTTCATGGTTTTTATTGTCTCCTTGAAATTATTGTATCATAATTTTCATAGTCTATCTCTTTTTTTTAAGACTTTTCTTTTTTTCTTCTTTTTTTTACAATTAGGTGACAATTGGTTCAGTGTTTTTTGGTTTAATAATTATGTCATTCGTGGGAATCGCATTGCGAATTCCTTTACTAGAACAATATTAAGAAAGGATTAACTCTATGAAGATGTCTATGACCAGGATGCTGATTCCAGCATTTTGCGTTGCCGCTACCTTTGCTTTTGCAGAGGGTGGTGACGCGCCCAAGCCAGAAGCGGCGGATTGTAAGGATAAGGCTGCCGTTGAAAAGCGGTGTGACAAGGCACCAGACAAGCAGGAGTGTCGAGAGAGGAAAAATTTCAGAAGAGGGGATGGCATGGGGGGTAAGCCCCACCGCAATATAAAGCCGATGGAGCCTCGCAACCTTTCTATTGTGATAGATTGCTCAGCCCAGTCAGGGCATAGGTTCGAAATGACGCGTAAATTTGCCGTCAATACGATTAAGAGAATGTCAACCAATGAGATAGTTTCTGTTATCGTCTATGATGGCAATGCTTCAGTTCTTGTCCCTGCCCAGGCGGTCGTCGATAAGGAGGCGATTATCTCCAAGATAATGGCGCTTACTCCTAAAGGTGATGCTGCACTCTTCGCCGCCGTCTCGGCTGGTGCTGCGGAGGTTCGCAAAAATCTTGATAAGAATTTGAAGAACGATATTCTTGTCTTTGGTTCTGGCGTTGGCAATATCGGCCCTTCATCTGATGGAGAGCTGAAAACTTTGAGTGATTCTCTAGGCAAAGAGAAGATTGAGTTGTCTTTCGGCGGAGCTCCTGATTTTCGCAGAAAAGACGGCCCGCGTAAGCGAGAGGGCAAGGACGGTAAGGATTTCAAGAAGGATCGCAAAAATAACGAAGGCCGTAAGATGCCACCGCCAAAGAGGCGCAAGGATGGCAAGGGTCGCCCAGAGGGCGACAGGGATGCTCCGCCGCCGCCTCCCGCTAAAGATGCTCCCCCTGCCAGACAGGAATAACCGTGTCACGCGATATAAAGCTTTATCTTATTGTAATAGGTCTCCCGGCGCTGGTCTTGGCGCTGGGAGGTCTTCGCCTTTTGCAATCAGAAGGCTTAAGGCTTCGCGAGAATGATCGCCTTGCCTTGGAGGCTGAGGCAAAGGCCGTGGCCTCCGCTCTCGATAAATCAATAATAAAATATATCAATCAATCGATTGCCGATTTGGGCGGTGATTATTCTTCGCCCGCCTATCCGTCATTTTTGGTAAAGCATTCTCCACTTTTGCGAGGTGCGAGATGGGGTAAGGCCTTTTCAACGGGCATGTATCTCTTTACCGCTCAAGACGGAAAAGAAATCGCCCTTGATATTGAGCCTTTGGCTTTGCTTTCGAGAATGCCGGATTTTTTACGGCAGTGCGGCGCTGACGGAGAGGTAGATTTGTCTCCGCGCTCTACGATAGCAGAGGTGAGAAGTGCTGACGGGAAGCTTTTGATGCCTGCGTCTATCGCTCCAATCGGCAATATATATGGAGAGGCGCGCCTTTCTCATCCTCTGCCATCTTGGTATATTCGCCTCTATAGGCGAGGCGGTGATAGCGCACTTGCCGCTGACTTAGGTCGCTTTACATTTATCGGCGTCGCCATTATGTTTTTGCTGCTTTCCACTTTAATCGGCGGAGGCGCACTACTGGTGCGAGATGTTCGCCGAGCTCGCAGAGAGGCCAGATTGCAGGTTGATTTTGTCGCCACCGTTTCACATGAGCTTAAAACTCCTTTGACCACGATTTGTCTTTGTTCGGAGCTTGCAGCCGGAGATTCAATCTCTGACGCTCAGCGTAAGCGGGCGCTAGCTTCTATACTGTCGGAGGCGGAACGGCTTAAGAGGATGGTTCTGGCCCTTTTAGATTTTGGCAAACTGGAAAGAGGAGCCCGCAATTTTGCCATCGAGAAAATTTCGCTTAATAAGGCAGTTTCTGAAGTGGTTGAACTAATGCGAGGGGAGTTTGCTGATGACGGGCTGGTTGTTTCAGTCGAGGACAATCTCTTCGCGATGGCAGATTCTGATGCGCTTTCGGAGATACTTTGCAATCTGCTTGAAAATGAAAAGAAATATGCGGCATCCAGCGGTGCCGTCGAAGTGTCGGCATTTAAGTTGAAGGACATGGCAGTTATTGAAGTCGCGGATCGGGGCCCTGGTGTCGATGACTACGGGCTTGTTCATCTTTTTGATAAATTTTGGCGTGCGGAATCAAAACTGACCCGTGAATCTGGCGGCTATGGGCTGGGACTTACAATTTCCAGAAGTCTCGCCCGCGGTATGAATGGAGATTTAGTCGCATTGCATCGTGACGGCGGCGGTTTGATTTTCAGGGTAACTCTTCCATTAGGAGGTGGCCATGGCTGATATTTTAATAGCAGAGGATGATGAGCAGATACGCGAGTGGGTCACTGTTGCGCTTGAAGCCGATTCTCACAAGGTGCGCACGGCGGCTAACGGTCTTTTGGCTATATCAGCCTATAACGAGCGGAGACCGGATTTGCTTATTCTTGATGTCATGATGCCAAAAAAGAGCGGCTATGATGTTTGTCAGGAGCTCCGTCGAAAAGATCCATCATTACCGATTCTTTTTTTAACCGCCAAGGGAACTGAGTCGGATAAGGTCGTAGGATTCAGCCTTGGAGCTGACGATTATTTGACCAAGCCCTTTGGGGTAAGGGAGCTTTCTGCACGCATAACCGCACTCTTGCGGCGGGCCTATGCGACAGAAACTTCAGTAAGGATTTCGAAAGGCACCTTTGCCTTCGGCTCCTTTACCGTTGACGAGAAGAGCCGCAAATTGCTTTCAAAAAATGGTGATATTTGCGATTTGACTTCACAAGAGCTCGCTCTTCTTCGCCTTTTTGCGGCACACAGGGGAGAGCTGCTTGACAGAGATCGGCTTTTAAACGAGGTCTGGGGGATGAACTATTACGGTACAACGCGCACTCTTGACCAGCGTATAGCCGTTCTCCGTAAAAAACTTGGAGCCGAAGGCTCCCTTATTGAAACGATTTACTCGCAAGGGTATAGATATGCGGAAGGCTAGTTCATAATTTTTCCCAGTTGTTTTTTGTTATAAAGAAGGGTGGCGCCGCAGTTTGTCAAATAGAAAGTACACCGAAGAGAGATACTACCTATCCCCGTTTCTCATTTGCTTGTACACCGCGCAGTTTCAAAACTTGACACCTGTCCGCTCTTTGATGTAAAATAATACATTCACTTTTTGTGTTGGAAAGAAAGAGAGAATTAAAATGAAGCAACTTTGGCAACCTTCTAAGATTAAACGCGTCCGTAAACTCGGCTTCCGTGCTCGTATGGCAACCCGCGGCGGTCGTCAGATTCTTGCTCGCCGCCGTCAGAAGGGCCGTGTCCGTTTGACACAGGTCTAAATCAGTTTGGTTTAGGAGCGGCTTGCGGAAATGCCCGTTCCGAGAATAGGCAATAATCGCCTCAGTAGAGCTGAGCGATTAGTTCGAGCGGAATATAACCGCGTATTTGATGAGGGGAAGTCGTTTCCGTCCAGGTATTTCGTGCTTTGGGTGCTTCCCCTGGATGATGTTATGTCTCCACCAAAAATGGGGGCAGTCGTTTCAAAGAAAACCTTTCCGCATGCGGTTCAGCGTAATCGCGCTCGCCGTTTAATGCGTGAGGCTTACAGACTTTCAAAGTCTTGTGTTGCTGATGGACATTGGCTCCTCCTTATAGGTCGTCGCCGTATCGCTGAAGACTCTACCGGAAGGGACGATGTCCTTCGTGATTTCAAGATAGCGTGTATGAAGGCGCATCTTTGGAGGGAGAAAAAGTGAAACTTGTTTCAAAGTTTTTCTCCTACTTGATTATAATGGCCGTTCGCGCCTATCAGGTTGTGCTTTCACCGCTTTTCAGGGGTTGTTGCCGATTCACTCCAAGCTGCTCGCGGTATTGCATTGAAGCCGTTCAGATTCATGGTCCGCTGCGTGGGAGTTTTTTGACGATCAAAAGACTTTTGAAGTGTCGCCCATACGGCCCGTCTGGGTATGATCCAGTTCCACCTCGCAAGGTTAAAAACGGGTAGTCATTGAGAGGAGAGAATTTGATTATGAATAAGCAAGATATCACAATTGTCATTATCCTTGTCGCATTGCTCTTTGGTTGGATGCATTTCCAGAATAAGTCGAATGCGGAGCGTGCTCGTATTTGGCAAGAGAAGCAGGCCGCCATTGCCGCCACCAATCAAACGGAGCGCGTCGTTTTATCACAGGACGCTCAGTCTACTGCCGCATTTACCGCAGGTGCTACCAATCAGCCTGCTATTCCCGGCATAGCCCAAGAGACGGCAGCCGAGAAGCCTATTGTTGTCTTGGAGGAGGAATCTGATGTCCCCGAGAAAACGGTAATGCTCAAGGATGACGAGGTTGAGATTGTAGTTTCCTCCAAGGGCGGTACGATCTCTTCCGTAACGCTTTTGGGATATCGTCAATCAATTGAGAAGGATAGCTCAAATATCCGCTTTGACTATAGCGATGCACCTATTCTCGCAATGGGCGGCATTAAAGGGCTGGGAGCTCGCTCAGATTTCGAATTTGTTTCACAGACGGCTACCTCATGCGTTGTCAGATGCTCAACGCCTGAAGGAATTGTTCTAAGTCGCGATATCGTCCTTTTGCCTAACTATCAAATTAGAGTTCGCGAATCTGTCAAAAACACGGCAAATGCCGCAGTTGCCATTCCCGAACGCAATCTTTCAATCGGCTCTGCTATGCGTCTTGCCGATAGCAAAAACAGCATTGTTTCCGTTGATACGCTCTCTGTAGCCAAAAAGGCCAAGGTTCACCATTGGGAACGCAAGGGCGACTTGATTTCACTCTTTTCCGGTCGTAAGGGCGGCGGCTGTTCTGGCGCACCTGATGGCTCTCAGTGCCCTCCAGAGGTTTCACGCCGCTATGATGAACCACAGCAGTGGATTGCCCTTAAGACCCGTTTCTTCGCTTTGGTCTTTGCTTCAGATGCGTCAACAATTCCCGGTGCGGGTTACGGCATTTCAGCAAGTCGTTCGCTTGCGGCCGGGCCCCTTCGTATCGACGAGGTCAAGGGGCGTTTGCTCTTTCCGGCGGTTGATGTGGCGGCCGGTGGTGAAATTGCCGCTGAGCACAAGATCTACATCGGCCCCAAGAAGTATTCGATTCTTCGCAAATTCGCCGATCAGACTGGCGAGATTATGGAGTTCGGCTGGTCGAAGTTGCTTTGCATTTTGATGTTGCCAATTCTCAATGGACTCAATGCCGTCTTTTGCAACTACGGCGTCGCAATCATTATTTTGACGATTCTCGTCCGTCTTATCTTCTGGCCGCTTACCCGTAAGAGTAATGAAAGCATGAAGAAGATGGGCGCTATTCAGCCTAAGATTAAAGAGCTCCAGGAGAAGTTTAAGGACGATCCTCAAAAGCTTCAGCAGGAGACGATGAAGTTTTATCGTGAGAATAATGTCAATCCGATGGCAAGCTGCCTGCCTATGCTCGTACAGATTCCTGTGTTCATTGCGCTCTTCGTCGTTCTTCGCAGCGCAACCGAGCTTCGTTTTGCGGAGTTTTTGTGGATTCGAGACCTCAGCGAGCCTGAAAATCTCTTCGCTGGCCTTATCCCTGGTATTCCTCCGATTAACCTATTGCCATTCCTGATGGCTGGAACGATGTTCTTGCAGAGCAAGCTTACGCCATCAATGGGCGATCCCCGTCAGCAGCGCATGATGATGTGGATGATGCCGCTTATGATGTTCTTTATGTTCTACTCAATGCCGTCGGCACTACTCCTCTATTGGACGGTTTCGCAGATTTTGGCAATCGTACAGCTTGTCCGTCAACGCCAAACCCGTGCGCAGAGTGCCAACAAGGCAACGGTAGGTGCCGATGGTGTAATTGAAGGTGAGGTTGTAACTCGCCAGGAGCGTCGTCGCCGCGAACGCGAAAACGAAGAGAAGTAGCCGACATTTAGCGTCGGCGCATGGAAGTTAAGATGAAAATCTATGATGCCCACGCGCATATTTATCCTGCGAAGATTGCCGATAAGGCGGTAGCTGCAATCGGGAGTTTCTATGGGATTCCCATGGCGGGTGGAACCGGTACGGCAGATGATTTGATAGCCTCCGGCTCGCAAATCGGAGTTTCAAAGTATTTAGTTCACTCTACGGCGACAAATCCGCAGCAAGTTCGTGCGATAAATGATTACATAATTGGCGAGTGCAAAGCACATCCCGATGTTTTTGTGGGATTTGGAACCCTTCACCCGGATATGGAAGATATCGAAAGTGAAGTCGAGTACATTATTTCCTCCGGCCTTAAAGGGGTGAAACTCCATCCCGATTTTCAGAAATTTTCTGTTGATGATAGCGCTATTGACTGTCTCTACGAGGCGACTGCTGGTCGCCTGCCAATACTCTTTCATGCAGGCGACAAGCGTTATCAATACTCTAATCCATCAAGAATCGCAAAGGTCGCAAGGCGTTGGAAGGAGTTGACGATTGTTGCAGCCCATTTCGGCGGTTATAGTGAGTGGGATGAGGCTTCCAAGGAGCTTCTCGAGTTAAATAATGTCATCTTCGATACCTCAAGCTCGTTATCGTTTTTAGAGCCTGCCAAAGCAGTAGATATGATCCATAAGGCGGGTGTTCATAAGTTTATGTTTGGCACCGACTATCCCATGTGGAATCATAAGAGCGAGTTTGAGCGATTTATGAATCTTGCGCTTTCAGATAGCGAGCGTGAGCAAATTCTTTCAAAGAATATGGCCGCCCTTTGCGATATCGAATAACTTTGCCATGGTTAAGGCACAGGTGTCCGTGACGGTCTATTGAGAAATATCCCTATGGCTTCAATTGACTTTAATTTTAAGGCGATTGGAATTGTGCATGGCGGGGGACTCTATCCGCAACAGTCTCCGCGGCAGAGCATATATGCCAAAAACGAGGGGTATATTGAGCTCTTTCCACATTGCAATTATGAGCAGGCTCTTGAAGATTTGGATGGCTTTGAAAAGCTTTGGGTAATCTTTGTCTTCGACCGCAACACCGGCTGGAAGCCCAAAGTTCAGCCACCCTTTGGCATAGACCGCAAGGTTGGCCTTTTTGCTTCCCGCGCTCCATATCGTCCAAACCCGATTGGCATTTCGCCAGTCGATATAGTGCGCATTGATGGGCTCCGCATCTATATTCAAAATTTCGACATGCTTGAAGGTACGCCGATCTTGGATATAAAGCCGTACATCCCAGATGTCGACGCATTCTCGACGGCGAAGGCTGGCTGGCGCGATTCGGCGCCTTTGCCGATGGCGATAAGCTTCTCTGAAGAGGCAAAAAATAAATGCGGGGCAATTATGGCTCTCGGAGGGCCTGACTTAATGGATGTAGCGAGAATACAGCTCACACTTCAGTCGGCCTCGCCCGAGCGTCAACGCATTACCGGCGAAACCGGCAGCGAACAGACTTTGGCATACCGCACATGGCGTATAATTTTCAAAAAAGAAAAAGACGCAATCTATGTTTTAGATGTTCATTCTGGTTATACAAAAGATGAATTAGAAGATTCTAAAGACAAGTATTGTGATAAGGAAATTCATAGAAAGTTGAATATTTTAACGAATTGTGATAAAATTATCTAATTACAACTGAAGAGACCAGATGAAGCCGGGCAGGAAATCGCGAATGCGTCCGAAGGAGTAAAACTCTCAGGTGTCCGACAGGTGTCGGATGAAACTGTTTGGCTGATGGTCTTCCGGAGAAGTCTGCGTAAAGCAGGTGCCGAAGGTGCAACCCCTCTCAGAATTTTTAGCACGCGTGTGCTGATGAAAAGGGGAAATCTCTCAGGCAAAAGGACGGAAGTTAAAAATGCAACTAAACACGGTTATGCTGCCCGTGGCGGCTGTTGATGCAACTTGGCTCACGAAGTTCACGGATGTCGTTAACAAGATTGACGATAGGGTATGGGGAACATCCTTTGAAATCTGCGGATTTCCAGTTCCCTTATTGATTATCCTGATTCTCTTTGGAGGTATCTGGCTTACACTCCGTTTGGGCGGCCTCCAATTTGTCCACTTGCCTCTTGCTCTAAAGTATATGATTCGCAATGAGCGAACAGAGGAGGGTGCAAAGGGAGAAGTTTCTTCTTTCCAGGCTTTATGTACCGCACTTTCGGCAACGATCGGCACCGGTAATATTGTAGGTGTTGCGACTGCTTATGTCGCCGGCGGACCTGGCGCCATTTTCTGGATGTGGCTTGCTGCCCTTTTTGGAATGGCAACAAAATACTCTGAAGGCGTTTTGGCTGTAAAGTTCCGCGACCACGATCCAAAGACTGGTCATGTGCTTGGTGGCCCGTTCTATTATATTGAGCGAGGAATGGGTAAGAACTGGAAGTGGCTCGCAGTTGTCTTCGCATTCTTCGGTATTTGCGTAGGTCTTCTCGGTATCGGTACATTTACGCAGGTGAATTCAATTTGCGGTTCCATTACCAACTTCTTCGATCCAAAGACAGAAATGGCCGTTACAATTTTCGGAAATAAGTATTCTTTGGTAACGGTCATTACCTCTTTCGCTCTTGCCATACTTGTGGGACTTGTCCTGATTGGCGGTCTTCGCCGTATCGCCAAGGTCAGTGAGAAGGTTATTCCCGCAATGGTTCTTCTCTATGTGCTCTTTTCTCTCTTACTCATCTTTACGAATATCGCAAAGATTCCCGAGGCTGTAGTTTTAATTGTAAAGAGCGCGTTTGGCTTTAAGGCGGCTGCCGGTGGTATGCTCGGTGCAATAATCGTGGCTATGCAGAAGGGTATCGCCCGCGGTATTTTCTCTAATGAGGCAGGTTTGGGCTCTGCGCCAATTGCCGCTGCCGCCGCACAGACCAAGGAGTGCGTCCGTCAAGGTCTTGTCTCTATGACTGGAACATTCCTCGACACAATTATCGTTTGCTCTATGACAGGCTTGGCTTTGACCTTGACTCATCAGCCCTACCAGATTGCCGGTGCGGCAGAGGGTGCTGTCGCAACGATGAATGCCTTTGCCGAAGGTTTGCCCTACATTCCTAAGATTGTAACAGACTTCTTGGTGATGATTTCTCTTGTTCTCTTCGGTTTCACAACGATTCTCGGCTGGGATTACTATTCAGAGCGCTGCATGGAGTATTTAACCAAGGGTAGCACAAAGGCTGTTTTGGTCTATCGTTGGCTTTATATTCTCGCAGTCTTCATTGGCCCTTATATGACCGTTTCTGCTGTCTGGGGAATTGCTGATATCTTCAATGGTCTTATGGCAGTTCCAAATATGATTGCATTGTTTGCTCTCTCTGGCGTGGTCGCTAAAGAGACAAAGGATTATTTTGCCCGTCTTCGTCGCGGCGAAGTAGAAGATAGCCGACTTTGATAAGTTCTTGGGCTTGATAAAAGTAAAACACTGCTTATGATTCCGTTATAAGCAGTGTTTTTTATTTTTACAGGCTTCCCGTCACTCCTGAATCATCAAGAAAATGCGGATGCAAGTTGAATGGCGCATATAGTGCAATAAGATGCAATTACAGCAAAAACTCTGTAGATGTCAAGTTGCTGACACCGTTACACCGTTTTTGTCGCAGATTCTGCGAGCAAATAGTGTTGCTGCTTTAAAATGGGTGGTTTTTGCTTCAGCCAAGCAGATTTTCAAGGTAAGTGATCGTGTCGCGAATGTCGGCATTCTGTTTTTCGCCTGAAATTTCGCGCTCAATCGTTAGGTCGCCTTCAAAACCGATGTCGAGCAGCTTTTTGACGAATTCAGGGTATCGCACCATGCCTGTACCAACCTTGACCTCGGGACCAAGCTTGTAGCCGTTTGTCGGAACCTTGCCATCCTTGGCATGGACAGCTCTTACCCATGTTCCGAAGACATCCAAAGCATCTATCGGATTTCCTTTGCCATACATCAAAATATTGGCGGGGTCAAGGTTGATTCCAAGGTTGTCAAGACCGACAGCTTCAAAGTAACGGAGAAGGGTGATTGGGGTCTCTTGCCCTGTTTCGAACCAAAATCCAATACCGAGGGATTTGCAATGCTGAGCAACGCTTTTGATTGCAACGAGAACCTCTTCGTAATTGGGGTCGGTCATATTTTCTGGAAGGAATCCGCAGTGTGTGATGATAGCGGGGGCGCCAGCCTTAGCGGCAAAATCTGCCCATTGCTTTAACTCTCGGACGCGTGTTTCACGATATGCGGTCGGGACAAGACCTAAAGTTACAGGGCCAAGGGTAAAGTTCCATTCAGCAGGTCCAGAATATCCAGCCCAAATCGCTGTCAAGCGGACTCCAGTTTCAGCAGAGCGGCGTTTTAGATTTTGCGCAATCTCAGTCGTGGCTTGATTGATGTCCCAGCTGACGACCTGAGCGCACTTCAAGCCGAAGTCTGCAACAATATCAAGGTTGGATGCGTCAGCCTTTAGATGGCTCATGACGCCAATTTCTGGTTTCTTTGCCATAATTTTCTCCAGACAAAAGGAAATTTTCTAGCAGTCAATTTGAGCTAGATTAAGAATTTTTACACAAACTTCACTAAATGACATGCCGGCCTTCGCAGCAGCCTTAGGAACAAGGCTTGTAGCTGTAAAGCCGGGAACGGTATTTACCTCGAGAGCGAAGCAATCACCGCCGTCTGTCACACGAAAATCGACGCGAGAGAGTCCCCTTGCACCAATAACCTCGCAAGCGCGAAGGGCGAGCTCTTTGCATTTTATTGTTGTGGCATTGTCATCCGGCGCTTTATATTCTGTGGCGCCTTTGGTGTATTTTGAGACAAAATCATAAACGCCGCCATTGGGTGTAATCTCAATGATCGGGAGGGCTTCACCTGCAACAACTGCGACGGTCCATTCGCGTCCAGGGATATATTCTTCCACAAGGACTTGAGGGTCAATTTTTCGTGCAATCTCAAGCGCATGAAGCCAATCCTGCTCGTAGCATGGACAAGTCAGCCCGAAACTTGAGCCGTCGCAAGGAGGCTTGACTGCCAAAGGAAATGGGAGTCCTGAGTCATTGTCGCTGGGCTCTATAAGCTTGTATGCCGGAGTCGGTATGCCCGCACGGATAAACTCTTTTTTTGTAGCAACCTTGTCGATTGCTATAGCGCATGCTTTTGCGCCGGGGCCTGTATAAGGAATGCCAAGGCGGTTCAAATCGCTTTGTACACCGCCATTTTCGCCATAGCCACCGTGCAATGCGATAAATACCGCCTCGGTGCCGTCTGGTATGAGTCCATCAATGGATTCCCTGTCAAGTATGATGCCGGTGACATCGCAACCGGCATCTGTCAGCCCTTGTACAATCGCTGCGCCTGAACGCAAAGACACATCACGCTCAGAAGAAATCCCGCCCATCAAAACGGCGACTTTTTTGAATTTTGCTTCCACTGCAGACCTTATGCCGATCAGGATATGTTGATTAGGCAATTCCCTGTGCCGCCTTGATTGCGGCAACCAAATCACTCTTTGCCGTGACACCGACAAATTGCTTTACAACTTTTCCGTCCTTGAGGACAAACAAGGCGGGGATGCTCATAATCCTAAATTTAACTGCAAGGTCTTGTGATTCATCCACATCTACCTTGCAAACCTTTACAACGCCGTCATATTCGGAGGCAAGCTCCTCAATTACGGGCGACATCTGATGACATGGCCCGCACCATTCGGCAAAGAAGTCAATCAAGGCAACGCCGGAGGATGTTTCGGCATCAAAGTTGGAATTGTTCAGTCTTACAGACATATTTAGACCCTCCTTTCAGGTTATTCACCAATTGAATCAAACTCGTCTTGAATCTCCTTTGAAGGCGCCTTAGTACAAAGGGAGACGACGATAATTGTAATCAATGAAAGGATAAAGCCGGGGGCAAGCTCGTAAAGGTTGAAAATGTCGTATGTGGCGGCAAATTTGGGATTCAGCCAGAACTTCCAGATAAAGCATGTCGCGGCGCCAACTACCATGCCTGAAACGGCACCAGCGAGATTCGTGCGCTTCCAGAAGAGTGCGAGGAGGATTAGAGGACCGAAGGCAGCACCAAAGCCACCCCATGCGAATGAGACCATCTTCATAACAACCTTGAAGAATTCGCTCTTTTCGTTTGACGCCATAATCACGGCAGCAAGGGCGATGGCGGCAACGGCAATGCGACTTACGAGAACAAGCTCACGATTTGAGGCATTTTTATGAAGGACCTTCTTGTAAAGGTCATTTGTGAATGCCGAAGCTGAAACGAGAAGCTGAGAATCGGCTGTTGACATAATTGCAGCCATAATTGATGAAAGCAGAATGCCTGCAAAAATCTTCGCCAAAATTGAGTTCGCAAAGATTGTATTGATCATAACCATGAAAATCTTCTCGGGGTCGTCAAGCTTGATATCCGCATGCTGTTGCAGGAAGAGATGCCCGACCAGACCGATTACAACCGCGGCGGCAAGGGAGATAAAGACCCAAGCCATAGCAATGCGGCGAGAGCCCTTAACCTCAGCAGGGTTGTCAATCGACATAAAGCGAACGAGAATGTGAGGCATACCGAAGTAGCCAAGACCCCAGACCAAGCATGAAGTAAGACCGATAAGCCCCATAGCTTCTTTTGTTGAAGCACTGGTGAAGAGGTTCTGCAGATATGGATTTACGGCATTGAGTTGATTGACCGTCTCCGAGAAACCGCCCGCAGCTGCGACAACGCAAGCAGGGACAATTACGATTGCGCCAAACATCAAAGAACCCTGAATGAAATCGGTCCAGCAAACGGCCATATAACCGCCCAGAAGAGTGTATGAAACGACAACGAACGCACCAATCCAAAGAGCAGTCTGATACTCAAGACCAAGCATCGTAGAGAAAAGCTTTGCCGCCGAAACAAAACCCGATGCAGTATAGAATAGGAAGAAAGCAAGAATGATTATTGCAGCAACCATGCGAGAGAGACCTGTATTGTCACGGAAACGATTACAGATGAAGTCTGGAATCGTTATGGAGTCATTACAGGCGTGCGAATATTTACGCAAGCGCTGCGCAACAATCTTCCAGTTTAGATAAGTACCGATACCCAAGCCGATACCGATCCATGCCTCGCTGAAGCCGGAAACGAAGATTGCGCCGGGGAGTCCCATAAGAAGCCAACCCGACATATCCGAAGCTTGCGCTGAAAGGGCAACAACCCATTTGTTCATCTTGCGACCACCCAGATAGTAGTCATCCATACTCTTAATTTTCCCCGAGAAGAGAAAACCGATACCCAGCATGGCGATTAGATAGAGGATAAAAGATCCCAATGTGTAGACATTCATAGTGTGTTCCAGTTTAGTTAATGAAAAAACAAGTTATTCTACCAAAAAATAGGTGGACTCGTCTATTAAAAACCGAGATTTTCGTCAACGAGAATTACAGTTGATGGAGTACGAGTAGGGCGGCGCTCCAAAATTACAGTCGCACGGCAAATGCGATCAGGCGAGTCACAGTCGGCGCAAACACCTGTCACCGCACATGGCGTTTTGCGTCCCAAGCGGCGGCAATTCAAAGAACAGGCTTCGGTTTTAATCCGTAAAATCGCATCATCAATGCCGCCATCGACAAGTTTGTTGCGACCCACAACAAAGACAACTCTTTCAGGGCCGAAAATCGATGCTGCGACGCGATTTCCATTACCATCGATATTTACGATTCTTCCGTCCAAGGTCAAAGCGTTGGCGCTAAGCAGGAAAAGGTCGCAGGTAAGCTCCTGGCGCATAACCTCCATCTTTTGTTCAGGAGTTAAATCAGGATCTCCATGGCGGAGTATGGTTTTGCCAGCGGCAGCCATTTTTTCAGGAAGTTTAAGCTCGGCAAGAGTGCGCGAACCGCCAAAGCCAACAGAAGTCGCATCCTTGGCAATTGCCATAACCTTTTCTGCAGCCTCTTCCTTAGTTGCACAAATTTCTACATCAAAGCCGCGTTCACGCAAGCTTTCGGCGACAAGTGTAAGTTCATTATCCATTATTTAGCCCCTAAAAAACGCTCACTGATTGCAGCCTCCATACGAGGAAGATCCTCTGGACAATCAACGCCCACGCCTGTGTCAACTGTGCGAAGAACTAAAATCTTTGCACCCATGTGAAGAGCGCGTAACTGCTCAAGCGACTCAGTCTTTTCCAAAAGACATGGCGGCAAAGAGACAAACTTCTTCAAGAAAGCACCGCGGTATGCATAAATGCCAAGGTGACGCCAATATAATCCGCTAGACAAATCCGCATCACCGTCACGACGGCACGGAATTGGAAGTCGCGAAAAGTAAAGTGCGGCATCGTCAGCGTCGAGGACAACCTTAACAACATTACGGGAATGCAAGTCCTCCATCGTAGCGACAGGCGCGGCAGCCGTTGCCATCGACCACTTTTCATCCTCAGCCATACGAAGAGCAAGATTATCAATCAACCCAGGGTCAACCAAAGGCTCGTCACCCTGAATATTTATTATTATATCGTCATCTGCGATAGGGGAGGCTGCCATAGCGACACGGTCAGTACCCGATGGCAAATCAGATGGAGTCATAACGACCTTGCCACCAAAGGCCAAAACTGCGGCTTCAATCCTCTCATCATCGGTTGCCACAATAACATCGTCTAGTTCCTTGGCACGGGATACAGCCTCATAAACCCATTGAACCATAGGCTTTCCGCAAATCAAACAAAGAGGCTTGCCTGGAAACCTCGTCGAACCATACCTTGACGGAATTACACCAATCTTACGCATATAAAATCCTTTCGTCTCCCTAAAAAAATACCACAAGGGATATAATAATGTCAATTTCCCATTTAAGGCCTGTCCCTTGATAAGAAAAGTGTCAATTTTGATTGGGGTTTCAAAAAAGCAAAATTATTTTTTGACAAAATGTGAAAAGTTTGATATTATATTTGTGTAGTTCGTTAAAGTTGTGTTCCTTTTTGTGTGTTGGTTGTTATTTGGAACCTTATATGATATAGGCGCTGTCGAGGTATATGCGTTAATATTTGATAGATATGTGGAGGGTAATGATTCGGCACATTACCCTCCACACTCTCTTTCTTTTTGGAGGTTTCAATGTTTGGATTGATTAAGAAGATTTTTTTTGGAGAATGCGGTTCAGATAGTGAACTGCAGGAGCGGAGGCTTGCACTTGAGCGGCTTAAGGAGGTCGCTCGGGCGATTGAGTGTGATGTTGCCGTCGTTCGCGCGCGCGAGGAGCGTTTGAGGCTTGAGCGTGAGGAGAAGTTGCGTAAGGAGCGCGAGGAGAGAAAGCTCGTGCTTGAAGATCGGGAGAATGCCGATACTTCGGATGTCCGTTATAGTATTAGCCGTATTTCGGGCGATAGTAGTAGATTTAGTATAGTTTCAAGCCTTGTTCCAGACTATGAGAAGTATCCGCCATTCGGTATTATGCTTGCTCGAATGGTGAAGGACCGGTGCGAAAATAAGGCGAGTCTTTGCTATAGGAGGGCTGGGGTTTCAAAGCAAACTTATTCGAGAATTATTTCTCAGCCGCATTCGGGTGTGAATAAGACGATCGCGATGAGGCTTTGTATTGGGCTTAAGCTGTCGTTTGATGAGGCTAAGGCATTTTTGGCTACGGCAGGTTATGCCTTTTCTGATGCGATTTATGAGGATAGGGTCTTTTCATATTGCCTTCAAAATGCTTTTTATAACATTCTGGATGTTGAGCAGATGATTGCTGAGATTGATAGAATTCAATCGAGGGGGAGTGTAAAAAGTCAATTGTGAATTGACCTTTTATAGGGTAAAAGGTGGTAATATAAAAGGCCTTGCACGCTTCACTCGCTAAAAAGTTTTGTTTATCGGCGCACGGAGTGCGCCTGGCGAGACAACCGGGACAACCGAGACGACCGGGACGACCGGGACAACCGGGACGACCGAGACGACCGGGACGACCGGGACGACCGGGATGACCGAGACAACCGAGACGACCGGGACAACCGAGACAGCCGAGACAGCCGGGACAGCCGGGACAGCCGGGACGAACGGGACGACCGAGACGAGTGGGACGAACGGGACGACCGGGACGACGAGACAGCCGAGACAACCGAGCGGCGAACGGGACAGGCGGGACGAATATTTTGTGGGCGGTTTAGATTCCTCGTATTGAGACATTTTTTACATAGTTTTCCATTATTTTAGCATAGTTTTGGAGTTCCTGCTTTGTGGGGGCGTGGAGGTTGTGGTTTGGTACGGTGTCTCTGTCTACGAAGGGTTGGAGGTAGTAGTTTTTTGCTCCTTTTATCAATTTTCCTATTGCGTGGAAGGCGTTTTCATCGTGGAATTCTTTAATGACTGTTGTGCGAAATTCGCATTCTATGATTCCGCTATTTAGTATTGATACGCTTTTTTCTATGGTTGATGGGTCGAGGTTTGGTTGGCCTGTTGTTTCTTTGTAGCGGTCGGGGCTGTTTTTTATGTCCATTGCCACATAGTCGAGGAGATTTTGGTCTATGAGATTTTGGAGTTTTTCTGGGTGTGTGCCGTTTGTGTCTAGCTTGACGGCGTAGCCTAGCTCTTTTATCGATTGTATGAGGGTTTCCAGATTGGGTCTTAGGAGCGGTTCGCCTCCTGTCAGGCATACTCCTTCAAGGAGTTTTTTTCGCGAGGAGAGGAAATCCAGGAGTTCACGGTCGTCCATTATTGCCGGTGCCGTGCCGTCTATCAGCTGTGAGTTGTGGCAGAATGGGCAGCGTAAATCGCAGCCGCCTAGAAAAATTGTTGCGGCTACTTTGCCCGGGAAGTCGAGCAGGGTCATTTTTTGGAGTCCGTGTATCTGTATCACTTGATTTCTCCTGCGGGATGGTTGTCTTCTTTTTTTGTCTTTTGTCTTCAATAAATTTTATCTTAATTTTGAATGCTTGACAAATTTTGTAAAATTAGGCAATCTATATATGACACAATTTTGTACCTAGTGTTTAGGTTAAATAACAATCAGAAGTGGTTACGCATTATGTGGAACAAATTTCTCAATCTTTTCAACAGCGACATCGGCATAGACCTTGGAACGGCAAATACTTTGGTTTATGTTAAGGATGTTGGTATTGTTTTGCGTGAACCTTCTGTGGTTGCCATCCGTAAGGGGGCTAAGAGCATTTTGGCTGTCGGTGACGAGGCCCGCGCAATGCTTGGCCGTACTCCTGGCGGTATTGAGGCTATTCGCCCTATGAAGGCCGGCGTCATCGCTGATTACGATATTACCAAGGCGATGCTTAAGTACTTCATTCGTCGTTCGCGTCAGCATGTCTGGATGCGTAAGCCGCGTATTGTGATGGCTGTGCCCGGCGATATCACTGAGGTTGAGCGCCGTGCTATTCAGGAGGCCGCAAGGGATGCCGGGGCGCGTTATGTCTGTCTGATGGACGAGCCTATGGCGGCAGCGATGGGTGTCGGCTTGCCTGTTGAGGAGCCTAAGGGTAATTTAATTGTGGATATCGGCGGCGGCACTTGTGACGTCGCAATGATCTCGCTTTCGGGTATTGTCTATGCCCGTAGCGTCCGCGTGGGTGGAGATGCGATGGACGAATGCATCTCTCAGTATATGCGCCGTGTCTATAACCTTACAATCGGCGAGCGGATGGCGGAAGAGATCAAGGTGAAAATCGGTTCGGCATATAAGCTGCCTGAGGAAAAGACGATGGAGGTGCGTGGCCGCGATTTGGTCGCCGGCCGCCCCAAGGTTCTTAAGGTGACGAGCGAGGAGATTCGCGGTGCACTTCAGGATCCTATCTCGCAGATTGTTGCCACTATCGATGATACATTGCGTGAATGCCCACCTGAACTTTCAGCGGACCTTATTGACCAGGGGCTTTTCCTTGCCGGTGGCGGTTCGTTGCTTACTGGCTTGGATATCCTTATCGGTGAGCGTACCAAGCTTCCTGTTCATATGGCTGATGACCCTCTTAGTGCTGTCGCTCTTGGTACGGGGCGCGCGTTGCGCGGTCTTGATGACGATAGGCACAATCCTTTCACGACATAACCTTGAGGCTTCCGTCGCCGATTGAGTCTCTTGAGGCTGTGCCTGCAGGGGAAGATTGACGACTGAATTTGCAGAAGACTTCAAAAATTTGGATATGGGTTTTCGTGATTACGCTGGTGGTTATTTCCATCGGCGCTTTGAGCCGTCGTTTTCATTTGCTTGCGGCTGAGGCTGTATATCCTTTTGAGAATGGCATTTCTTGGGTTTACAGGGGTGTTGCGCGTAGGGTGGCCCCTTTCTTTAGGGCTCAGAGTATTCTTTCTGAGATGCGCGCTCTGGAGGACGAGGTTGAGCGTCTCCGTCTTGATGCCGTTATGCTTGAGGGGGTGGCGGCTGAGAATCAGGAGCTTCGCCGCAGGCTTGGCTTGCCTGTCCTGAATATGTATCACTATGAGCTTTGCACTCCTTTGTCTTGGGGTGGCTCGCTTGGCTGGTGGCAGTCTCTTCGTATCAATAAGGGTAAGAATTCGGGGATTGCCGTCGGTGATGCGGTTTTGTGTGCGGACGGTCTTGTCGGCCGTATTAAGAGGGTTTATGCCGACACTTCGGATGTTGAGCTTTTGACCGATCCGAACAGTCGCATCGCCTGTTCTCTTTTGCTTGCCGATGATATGCCTTCTGTGCGCGGTATTTTGCAGGGCGCGGGGTGGCACTCCGGTGCTGATGGCGTTCCCAGCTTTTTATATGTCGCGGATCCGCTTCGTCTTGAATATATGGAGCGTGATTTGCCTAACGGCGGGGTGATTTCCCCGCGGACGAAGGTTGTTACATCCGGTCTTAGCGGTACTATTCCTGGCGGCATTCTTGTCGGCTGGCTGATTGATTCCGCTGTTGAGCCTAATGGGCTTTATCGGACCGGTAAGGTGCTTCCCGCAGTTGACTTTGCCAATATTAAGACGCTTTTTGTCTTGACCGGTGTGGGGAGGTTGCGGTGAAGCTTGACTATCCTATAATGGTCGCTGCTTTGGGTGTCGCTGCAGCCGTTCAGGAGGTTCTTCCTGCGATTCCTGTCGGCGAGCCTGCTTTGAAGGCTCAATTTGTCCCTGCCGTGGCTCTCTATTATCTTCGTCATAGGCAGTGGCAGCTTTCTCTGACTGCCGCCATGTGGGCAGGGGTGCTTTTGGACGCTCTTGGCTCTTTGCCTTTCGGGACTTCGTCTTTCGCTTTGCTTTTTATTGGTATCGTTACGATTATTTTCCGCCGCCATGTTGTGAATTCGTCTCCTGTTTCCGCTTTGGTGCCCGGTATGGCGCTTTCGTTGGCTTTGGGGACGGTTCAGATTTTTGGATATAATCTGTCGGGCGATGTTTTTTGCCGTATCTCTTTTTTTGCGGCTTTTTGGAGTTTTGTCAAGCTGCTTCCTGTCGCTGCTGTTCTGGCTGTCGTTGCCGATGCAATTCTTGCGCGCGCTGACCGTGATGCCGGGAATATCGAGCTTTCTCATGAGGAGGTTGAGTCATGAGTGAGGAGCGCGATAGATCGGCTTTTGTGTGGAGAATGGTCTTTTTGGCTTTTCTTTTTGTCTTTTCGCTTTTTGCGCTTGGCAAGAAACTTTACCGTATTCAGGTTGTCGAGTCGCGAGCCTATTCGTCTTCGCAGCAGCGTCAGAGTGTGAGGCGTGTTCTTTTGCCTGCGCCGCGTGGCCGTATTTTTGACCGCGAGGGTGTTTGCATGGCCGATAATCGGCCGTCATACTGTATCGCCTTTTTTATCGAGGAGATGCGTAGGCCTGGCAAGTGGAAGAATACTATCGATGCCGTTGATGCTAGAATTGACGAGCTTTCGGTCAAGCTGGGTATTCCCCGTCAGATTTCGAGGGAGGATATTGAGAGGCATGTCTACCGTCAATTGCCGCTTCCCCTTTTGGTGTGGCAGAATGTCGACGATGGGATTCTTGCTCGGTTTTCGGAGTTGATTACGCCTGAGTCGGGAATGGATGTTTATGTGCAGCCAGAGCGTTATTATCCATTGGGGCGGGCCGGTGCTCATTTGCTTGGGTATGTGGGCCGCGATAAGCCGGTGTCTCCGACGAATGAGGTGACCCACTATAATATTATGGGTATGAAGGGGCGTTCGGGTGTAGAGCTTGCCCGTAACGATGTTTTGTCGGGAATCCCCGGAGGAAAGCTGATTACCGTTGATGTTTCGGGCTATCGCCATAGTGAGACTAATCGACCTCCTGTTGCCGGCAAGGATGTGCGGCTTACGGTTATTGCGAGGCTGCAGGAGCTTTGTGAGCGTGTCGTTGGCGACCGTAAGGCTTCGGTTGTTGCGATTGATCCCAGGAATGGTGATGTTTTGGCACTTGTAAGTACGCCGTCTTTTGATCCTAACGAGATGAGTCCTGCCGTTCCGACGGCGCTTTGGAGGAGGCTTCAGGATGATCCTCTGCGTCCTTTGCTGAATAGGGCGGTGACGGGTATTTATCCTCCAGGGAGTACTTTTAAGCCTGTTGTCGCTTTGGCTGCGCTTTCTTCCGGGGTTTCTCCGAGTATTACATTTGATTGCTCGGGTGTTTATTCGCTCGGTTCGATGAAGCTTCGTTGTGCAGCCCGTAACGGCCATGGCCCAGCTATCGGGATGCGTAAGGCGATTGAGGTTTCGTGCAATCCATATTTTTGCTCGCTTGGCGTTCATGCCGGTATGGATAATATGGCTGCGTTTATCCGTGAGTTTGGATTTGGCCGCCGCTCCGGTGTCGGCTTGGGCGGTGAGGCTGCCGCACTTCTTCCTGATGACGCTTGGAAGCGCCGCCGTTTTAAGGGCGAGGGGTGGAGACCTGGCGATACTGCGAATCTTTCCATCGGGCAGGGATATATGCTTGCGACTCCGATTCAGATGGCGATGTATGCCGGCGCATTGGCTAATTGCGGTACGCTTTTTAAGCCGAGGCTTTATTCCGATGAGGCTGTCGTCGTCGCAAACAAGATTGATGTCCCTAAGAGCCATTGGGAGATTGTCCGCGGCGGGATGTATGATGTGGTTAATGCTCATCGTGGCGGTGGCCGTAGGGCGCGTGTGCCTGGCATTGCTGTCGCGGCTAAGACCGGTACTGCCGAATACGGCCCGCGTTCTAAGAGGAAGAAGCATACTTGGATGATTGCCTTTGCTCCATTTGATAAGCCTACGATTGCCCTTGCTGTTCTGGTTGAGGACGGTGAGAGTGGCGGTCTGACGGCGGCTCCTGTCGTCGCGGCCGTTTTGCGCGAGTATTTCGGCGTTGATGATGTCGCGCATATCGAGGACGCGAATCTTTCGGAATATGACCAGCCTCATGAGGTTGAGGCTGTTGATGGTGATGCGACAGCGCCTGCAGTGGGAGAGGGGGCCGCTAATGAAGATTAAGCTTCCTTTTGGAATTGGCAATCTGCGCTATATCAACTGGTTCGCCTTTGCCGCGATGGCTGTTTTGATGATTATCGGCGTTTGCTATGTCTACAGCGCTAACGCCTTTAGGGAGAGCCCGAGGCTTCAGTCGCTTTATATCGCTCAGGCCCACTTGGCGATTTTGTGTATGGCGATTGGCTTTGTCATGCCGCTTTTTGATTACAATAAGATTCTTAAATTCAGCTGGCTTTACTATCTTGGCACGATTGCCCTTTTGGTCGCCGTTTTGCTTTTGGGTACTTCTCAGGGAATGGGCGCCAAGCGTTGGGTCTTTGGAATTCAGCCTTCTGAATTTGCCAAGCTTGCGACCATTATGCTTATCGCTAAGATATTGGGGCGCCGCGACGCTTCGCGCGATTTGTGGGATTTCGCCTTTGTCGCTTTGGTTGCAATTTTCCCTGTGGCATTGATTTTTATGCAGCCTGATCTTGGCACTTCAATTATTTTTGCTCCGCTTACGGCTGTTCTTCTTTTTGCATCCGGAACTGCGCCTAAGACGCTTCTTTCACTTGTGCTTGCAGGTGTTTTATCTATTACCGTTGTCCTTGGTTCAATTGCTCTTGAGGCGAGTCCTAAAACGCCTGAGCCTGTCCGTAAGGCGTGCTCGGTCGCGACTTCTTTTTTGGGTAATTACCAGAAGGGGCGACTTCTTGACTTTGTCTTCCCTGACAGGGATCCTCTCGGCGGCGGCTGGAATCGCCGTCAGTCTCAAATTGCCGTCGGCTCAGGCGGACTTTGGGGTAAGGGATTTCTTAAGGGGGATCAAAATATTTTGGGGTATCTTCCCCAGCAAGTTTCGGCAAATGACTTTATATTCTCTGTCTTTGCAGAGGAAAAGGGATTTGTTGGAGCCGTTTCATTGCTCGTATGCTACGGAATACTGCTTTTATCCGTTCTCGCAACGGGCGTTGCCGCACCTGATGTATCCGGGCGGCTATTGTGCGTCGGAGTAGCGACGCTGGTATTCTGCCATGTTTTTGTGAACATTGGCATGACTGTTGGTATGTTGCCGGTTACGGGTTTGCCGCTGCCGTTCGTGAGTTACGGGCGGACTTTTATGGCGACTCTCGGCCTCGCAATGGGACTTGTGCAGTGTGTTGCAGTGCGCGCTCGCACCCAAAGGAAAGTACAGGACAAAAATGGATTGTGAAAGTGTAAGGAAGGGATTGTCTGCGGCATTTAACTGGTTGCTCGGCAGGCGTTCCGTGAAGCGCGAGCTTCTTATCAGCGCAGAGCGTCTTGAGACGCGGGCCGCTGTTGTGGAGAATGGAAGGGTTGAAGAGTTTCTCGTAGAGCAAACCTCTAGCGAGAGGCTTGTCGGCTCTATCTTCAAGGGGCGTATACAAAATCTTGAGCATGATTTGCAGGCGGCCTTTGTTGATATCGGCCTCAAGAAAAACGCCTTTTTGCATTATTGGGATATGTTCCCAGATGATGACTCCCGTCTCGATATTGAGGATATGGAAAGCTCGGGACAGCGTCCGCCACGCAAGAAGCGTTATACGAACGAGCAGATTGCAAAGCGTTTCCCCATAGGTTCTGAGATTATCGTTCAGGTTTCGAAGGGGCCTATCGGCACGAAGGGGCCTCGTGTTACGGCGTCGTTGAGCATTCCAGGAAGATATCTCGTTATGATGCCAGGTTGCCGCCTCCGCGGAGTTTCACGCAAGATTGGCGATGCGAAGGAGCGTCAGCGTCTTAAAAAGATTCTCGATCGTCTGCCTCTCCCGCAGGAGATTGGTCTTATAGTCCGCACGATTGGCGCTGGCGCTTCAAAGCGGGCTTTTGTCCGTGATGTAAGGGGGCTCCTCTCAATCTGGCAGGAACTCCACAAGAATATCAAGGAGAAGCCGGCCGCAAGTTGCGTCTATCAGGAGCCTGATTTGATTGAGCGTGTCGTCCGCGATTATATTACCGAGGATATCGACCGCGTCATGATTGACGACGAAGAGGCTTACAACCGTATCCGTACGGTCGCTTCGCGCATTTCTCGCCGTTCCTGCGGTCTTATCAATCGCTATTCCGGGCAGCTCCCGATTTTTGACGCCAAGGGTGTCGAGAGTCAGCTTGACGAGGCCTTCCGCCGTAAGGTTAATCTCAAGAGCGGCGGATACCTTGTCATCGATGAGACGGAGGCTTTGATTGCAATCGATGTGAATACCGGCCGCCATAAGGGCACAGGCTCGCAGGAGGATGCGATTTTGGAGGTCAACCTTGAGGCGGTGGAGGAGGTTGCCCGCCAGTTGAGGCTCCGTAATGTCGGTGGTTTGGTGGTTATCGACCTTATCGATATGAAGTCGCGTAAGCATCAGAATATCGTCTATAAGGCTATGAAGAATGCCGTTAAGCGTGACCGCGCGCGTACTAATGTGCTGCCGCTCTCTGAGCTTGGTCTTATGGAGATGACCCGTCAGCGTCAGGAGGAGAGTCTTCTTTCGCAGATGTATGAGACTTGCCCATACTGCCATGGTCATGGCGTTATCCAGTCGGCGCTTTCCGTAAGTGTAAAGATTCAACGCCAGATTGCAAGTGTAATGCGTAAGTGCAAGGCTCAGGGTGATGAGGTCGATTTGCAGGTTCTGGTGGCTCCGGTTGTCCTTGACCGTATGCGCCGTGAGGACGAGAAGCTTATGGTCGAGCTGCAGCACAGCTACGGCGGGCACCTGAGCTTTAGATCTGAGCCTTTGCGTCATCCGGAGACCTTTGAGATTCGCACTTCGGCCGGCAAGACGCTTTATGCAACCGGCGAGTCTACCAGGTAGGCTTGTGCGCTGGTGCCGTCAATGCCCAAGGCTGCCAATTCCACTCGGCGGCTTTGGGTGTGGTTAGGTGTGAAGGCGGAGCCGGGACTTATGCCGTTGCGGATTTGTCATACTATTTTTTTCCTTGACAAAAAGTTGAATGTCTTTTACGATTGAGGAAGAGTGCATAAGGTGTGACAGACTTGTGTGCCGGTTTTGTCTTCCCATTGTTTGTTTTGATTAATGCCATGCAAAAAAGAAGCCAATGTAATAAATCGCATATCGGGACGCTCGCGGCAATTTGCCTTTGTGCGGCGTCATGTGCGTTTGGGCAGGCTCAGTTGCCGCCTGAATTGGAACAAGGCCTTCGTTATGTTGAGGGGCTTCAGCAGTTGTTTTTGCTCGATATTGCCGATCAGGTTTTGAAGGATTTGACGGCAAAATATCCTGAGGCCGCTGCTAGGGCTGCCACATTGGAGCTTAAGGCGGATTTAGTCCGCGGTAATTTTGATGCCGTCAAGGCTCGCATCGGCAAGGCACAATCGTCGGGTGAGAAGCCTGAGATTCTTTGGGCTATGAAGCTCGCTTTGGCGGACTCTTACTACACTTATGGTAAGAATGACGAGTGCCGCAGCCTTTACGAGCTTTTCTTCAAGGAGTATGCCGGCAAGAAGGATGCCAAGGGCAAGTCTGTTCCTATCCCTCCGGCTCTTGAGGGGCTCTTTACCGAGGCTGCCTATAAGTATGCCCATATGCTTGTGAGCATGAAGAAGCTTGATGCGGCTTTTACAATGTACGAGGTGATGATCGACTCGGGTAAGCTTCCTGACTACTTTGCCCGTCAATGTATGGCTAATATGGCAGAAATCGGCATCACTTTGGCTGAGGAAGCCGTTTCCGGCGAGAAGAAAAATGTCAAGAAGCGTGACGAGTATCTCGCCAAGGTCAACAAGGTTGCCGATAAGCTTCTTTGGGTACAGGATCTTTGGTTCGGCAAGGCTATCGTTTTGAAGGCGCATGCACTTGTCCTGCAGGACAAGCCCGAGGAAGCCCAGAAGCTTGTAGATCGCTATATGGGTACATTGACGGCGATTCATCAGGCGCTTGTTGCTCAGGAGGAGGAGACCGGCGATCCTTTGACGCGCGAAAGTCCTATGGCCGAATGCCGTTATCTTCTTGCCGTTATGTTGAAGGATAAGGCCGAGGAGATTATGAATGGCGAGGGCTTCAACCCAAGCGACGCAAAGCAGCGCGAGGAAGTTTTGAAGCTTCTTCTTGGCGCCAGGGAGAATGGCCGCAGACGCGGTGATGGCGCTTATAACCACTTTGTCAATGTTTACCTGCGTTATCCGGAGTCCAACTGGGCTGCCGATGCCGGCGAACAGTCGGAGATTGTCCGTGAGTGGCTTGTCAATACTTTCGGCGGTAATGTCAAGACTGTTGTGACTGCCGAGCAGACGGCACGCGTTCGCGCAATTCAATATCGTGACGCCCGTACGCTCTTCGCGCAGGGACAGATTGCCTCTGCCAAGGATAGGCTTATCAAGGTTCTGAATAGCTTCCCGGATGTGCCGGAATCCATTCCCGCACTCGGCGATTTGGCAAGATGCTATATGCAGACTCTGGTTGAGGATGCCGACGCTTTGATGTATGCCGAGATGGTGATAGGCCATTTGGCAGAGCGCTTCTGCGCCCGTAAGGATATGATGAACGCTGCCGGCGATGAGCTTATCCGTATTGCCGAGTATTGGACGGAATGCGGTCGCCCAGATCTTCGTCTTGATACTTATGGTAAATTCTTCAGGCTTTATCCTTCGCATCCGTCATGCGTTTCATATCTCTCTTCTTTTGCCGAGAAGGCTTTTCAGGATAAGGACTACCCCCATGCGATCGAGTATTACTCTGTCGTGGCGGAGTCATACACCAACTCTCCTCGCGCCTTTGACGCGCTTTCGCGTTTGGCGACAATTTTTGAGGAAGAGAAGAATCACGATAAGCTCGTTGCCGTCTTGGACGATTTGATTGCCCGCCTGTCGGCACAGCCTCGTCCTACACAGCAGCTCTTCTCATCCCGTTATCGCAAGGCTTCCGCTGTCCGCAACCATGCTTTGGAAATTATGCGCAGCGGAACAACCAATGAGGCGGATATCGCCAAGGCAACCCGTGAGTTGACCTATTCGGTGAAGTACTTTGACGACCTTGCAAACGATCTCAAGAATCCTCCGCCATCGGCTCAGGTTGATGATAAGGAGCGTGCCCAGAATGCCAAGATTCGCGAGATTGCCATATTTAATAAGGCATTGACCTTGACGCAGCTTCCTGTTGCAGATGAGGTTCGCCGTGAGAAGATGCGCGATTTGGCAATTGTTACATACGAGGAGTTAATCAAGGACTACCCGAAGGGTGATGCGGCTCCTACGGCTCTTATTCAGGTCGGTTCTATCTATGCGATGCGTAAGGATGCGGAGAAGGCTGATGCTGCGCTTTCCCGCCTGCGTAAGGATTATCCCGAGTCGGAGCAGGCTAAGAGCGCATTGCCTCTGATGGCCGAGAACCTGATGAAGCTCGGTATGCGTGAGCAGGCTGTCGCCCGTTACCGTGAGATGTTTGCATCGTCAGGTGCCGAATATTCCGACCGCGATATGCTTAATGCTGCAAATGCTCTTCTTGAGGCTAAGGAATATGACCTGTGCCGTACGGCAATCGATAAGGTGCTTGCAAGGGCTGAGGCCAAGTCTTCGTCTGCAATTCAGGCGAGATTTGCCGAGTGCCGCCTTCTTGTCGCAACGAAGGACTACACCGGCGCAATCGATAAGCTCAAGGCGTTTGTAAACGACTTCTCAAATATGGCGCTCGTCGTCGACGCATATATGCTTTTGAGTCAGGCCGCCTCCGAGGCCGGCCTTGTTGAGAAGGATGAGAATCGCCGCTTTGATCTCTTCAACGACTCAATCTCTTCTATGAAGGAGGTTAAGAAGCGTCGCACTAACGATGTCGAGGTTGCCCAGTGCGATATTGAGACCGGTCGTATTATGGCCCGCAAGGCTAAGGCCGAGGCTGAGTTCGGTAATGCCACCAAGGCTCGCGACTATCGCGGCAAGGCTCTTATTTCGTATCAGAGCTTTATCGACAATACGCCCAAGGGCAATGCCAAAATGCTTCCGCTCGTCGAGACCGCCTTCTATGAGTCGATTCCGCTTTTGATCGACCATGGTCAGTGGGAGGTTGTCTCTGACAACTGCTCCGAGTATCTGAAGCGTTTCCCCTCCGGTCGTTATGCAAGCCAGTTTAACGCCTGGAAGAATCAGGCCAGAATTGAGCTTGGAGAGGGCGGTGAGAAGCCCGCCGCCGAGCCAACAGCCGAGCCCGCCGCGGCGGCTCAATAATCTGAATTCGTCAATGGATAATTTTTTTGAATTAGCTTGAGAGGTAAAAACATGAACATTCGCAAGTCAAAACTCTTCAACTGCATTGCCGTAGCCACATTGGCATTCGGTTTCGCTTTTACCGCCGTTGCCGCTGAGCCGGCAGCTGTCGCTAAGCCGATGCCAGGTCAAATCACGCGCAAGGATGGAACCAAGATCAGCGGTAATATCCGTTGGATGTCGCAGGGCAGAAAATATATCGTTTCGCAGAGCAATAAGGACGGCCGTTCTATTTCAACCGATGTCCCGCTTTCGGATGTGGCTCGTGTTGAGACCAGAAAGCCTGAAAAGCTTGATGCTGCGATTCGTGCGGTTGAAACAGGAAAGGGAGCTGCCGCAATTCCTGTCTTGGCACAGATTGTCAAGCAGTATGAGATGCTTGGCTGGGATGAGCCGGCAACGCGTTATCTCGCACAGGCGACGCTCGATTCCGGCAAGGCCGATGTGGCTGTCGCAATCTGCGAGAAGATAATCAAGGTCAAGCCCGAGGCCGCTTATCTTGGCGATGTAGCTCCTATTTACTGGCAGGCTCTTTTGGCTACCAATAAGAAGGCTAAGCTTACAGAGCTTATCGGCAAGGCTATAGCCACTGGCGATCGTTACGCGTCAGCTTCGGCATTGATTATGCGCGGTGATATGTTTATGGAGCAGAAGGAGCCGATGAATGCGCTCAAGGATGGCTACCTCCGCGTTGTTGTCCTTTACGAGAATGTTCGCGCCGTTCAGCCAGAGGCTCTCTTTAAGGCAGCAAAGGCTTTTGAGGCGCTTTCTCAAAATAACAACGCAGAGAAATTCCGCTCTACTCTCCGTTCAAAATTCCCCAAGAGTTCTTACGCTAAGCAGCTCTAATCTGATTTTACATCATCTTGATTATTTTAGGTTGCTATTTTGCGATAACTTTGCTATTATTTCGTAAGTCAGTGGAGATTGCATTAGACACCCTAAAGGTTCTTGATGATGATTTCAACAGTTCTTTTTCACCATTAACTTAAACAACTACCCCATACAGGAAACAAACTAACATGAACAAGATGCTTAAGATTGCTTTGATGTCTGCCGGTGTTCTCGCTTCCGGTTTTGTATATGCTCAGGAGGATGCTCCTGCAGTGCCTGATTTTGCAGCACCTGCCGCTCAAGCCGCAGCACCTGCCGCCGACAGCGATGTGTCGATTGAAGAGTCTGCCGATGCGAAGAAGTCCGGCGCCGCAAAGAGCAAGGATTCAACATCGCTTATAGCTGTTATCTTTGGTTCCGGCTGGCTCGGCGTTATTCTCTGGCTTGCCCTCTTCGGTTCGGGTGTCGCTGCTATCTACTTTGTCGTTGACTGCGCGATCCTTATGAAGGAGGATAAGATGATTCCCGCTGCCCTTATCGAGAAGGTTTCAGCCGCTATGGGTGAGGGTGATGTCCTTAAGGCACTCAAGGTTTGCGAGAACGATCCTTGTCCTTTGGCCAATGTTCTTTCGGCAGGCTTCCAGCATGTCGAAGAGGGCTTTGAGGTAATTCAAGAGGCTGTCAATACCGCTGCCGATATTGAGAACGAGCGTCTCACTCAGCGTATCAACTGGATTTCTGTCTGCGGCAACATCTCGCCTTCACTCGGTCTTCTCGGTACCGTTCAAGGTATGATTATGGCATTCGCCGGTCTTGCCACCGGCGCACCTGATGTCGGCGCGCTCGCACTTTCAATTTCGCAGGCTCTATGGACGACTGCCGGCGGTCTTGTCGTATCTATCCCATCTGTCTGCGCTTACTATGTCATCCGCAACAACGCAGCCCGTTTGGTTCTCCGTATGTCTGCTCTTACCTTTGAGCTCATCAAGGACCTTCGCCACGTTGAAGTCGTCGAATAGTTCTTTACGGTCATCCCCTGAAAAAGGAGAACTTAAATGGCCCGAAAGAGAATAACCAGCGGCGATGGAGGAGAGATGAATATGACGCCGATGATCGACGTCGTATTCCAGCTCATCATCTTCTTTGTCGTTACGCTTAAGATGACCAAGGAAATCAACAAGGAGATTGTCCTTGAAGATGGTCGCCACGGCGAAACGATTACGCAGGAGAATATGCCAATCCAGACGGTTGTCATTGAAGTAGACCGCCGTCGCTTCGGCCGTAGTCGTGGAAGGGTGTCGATTAACAACGCAACCTTGAATGATACGCAGCTTCGCAATATCATTCAGGCGCGTATCGGCAAGTTCGGTTCTTTCCCCGTTTTGATTCGTGCAGATAAAAAGGCAAAGCATGACGATGTGAAGCGCGTTATGGATATCTGCACGGCATGCGGATGCTGGAAGATCGGTTTTGTGGCTATTCAAGAGCATAAGGCTAAGGATTAAGTGAGGTTTTGAATGGCTAAGCGACTTAAAAGTGATGAAGCCAAGGTCGAGATGACACCGATGATTGATGTCGTCTTTCAGCTCCTTATTTTCTTCGTCGTAACATTGAAGCAGGAAGATATTCTTTCAAAGCTTATGGCATCTCGCCCGGCTCCCGATCCTAATGCCAAAAAGGAAGAGCAGCCTGATCTTATCAATATCGAAATCAACAAGTATGGTTTCGTTGTAAAGGGCAATGCCGTATCTTTGGAGGGACTTGATAGGCAGATGCGCCGTTATGCGGCAATGTCTACATCTGCCAATGTCCTTCTGCGCTGTACTTCTGACTCTCCTCATCAGTTCCTTGTGCAGGCACTTGATATCTGCTCAAAGTATAAGATGAAGAATTTGTCAATTTTCAGTATGTAGCGTTCTTATATTGAAGCGCGGCCCGTGGTCACGGCTGGCTCCGGGTCAGCTTTGACCATGGGTCTTTTGTTTATAATGGAGTTTTAATATGCCCAAGTTTAATTTTATCGCAACAGATGCCACCGGTAAGGAAGTGCGTTCTACCATTGAGGCGACAACGCAGGCTCAAGCTATTGCACTTATCCGCGCCAAGAATCTCTTCCCGACTGCAATCGGACAAGCCGACGGCAGTAAATCCGCCGCCAAGGTAGAGGCCAAAAAGACCGGGATGAATGCCGAGATTAAACTTCCGTCATTCTTAAAACCCCGTGTCAAGCAAAAGGACTTGACGACTACAACGCGCCAGCTTGCAACTCTTATGGCGGCCGGTTTGCCGTTGCTTCGCAGCCTTCGCGTTCTTGAGCGTCAGTGTGCAAATCAGACGATGAAAGAGACGCTTCATGCGATGGGCGAGTCGGTTGAATCCGGTAACTCATTCTCCGAAGCTCTTTCATCGCATCCCAAGATATTCGACAACCTCTATGTAAACATGGTCAAGGCCGGTGAAGCCGGTGGTGTTATCGAGCTTGTCTTGAACCGTCTGGCAGAGTTTATGGAGAAGTCGCAAAAGATTACCAACAAGGTCAAGAGTGCAATGACCTACCCGATGGTTATTCTTATTGCGGCTATCGGTATTACCAGTGTCTTGATGCTTACCGTTATTCCAAAGTTCGAGGAAATCTTTACCGACCTTTTGGAGGGTAAGCAGCTACCCGCAATTACCCGCATGGTTATCGGCATTTCCAATGCCTTGCAGCATTACTTCATCTTTATCGCCATGGGCATTGCGGCTATCGTAATGATCGTTTCTTTGGCTCTCAAGACTAAAGCGGGCCGTGATTTGCGCGATCGCCTAAAGGCTAATCTGCCAGGTCTCGGCTCATTGACGAGGCGTACTTGCATTGCCCGTTTGACCCGCACATTGGGCACTCTTCTTTCGTCAGGCGTTCCTCTTTTGCAGGCTCTTGCGATTGTCCGCGATACGGCAGACAATGTAATTTACTACAACGCTCTGCAGACCGTTCACGACGGTGTCAAGGAGGGTGAAAATCTCTCTAACCTTATTGAGCAGACAAAGGTCTTTCCTCCGATGGTTGTCGGTATGATTGATGTCGGCGAAGAAACTGGTGCTATTGCTGATATGCTTACGCGTATCGCAGATACATACGATGACGAAGTTGATAATGCCGTGTCGGGCTTGACTTCACTCCTTGAGCCTATGGTTATTATTCTCTTGGCAGGTATTGTCGGTACTATCGTTATCGCTATGTTCTTGCCCCTTATCTCCGTTATCTCCTCACTCAACGGTTAATGCCCGTTTTCCCGGGCAAAAGAGAAAGGTAATAAGCAATGAAGGCTAAAAATAAAGAAGGCTTTACCCTTTTGGAAATTCTCGTTGTTCTCGTCATTATGGCACTTTTGATGGGGATAACCTTTCGTCTGACTAATTCGGTTAAGTCTGCACGAGAGGTCAGCGATACGATGAAGAAGCTGCAGAATCTCAATGCCGCGATTTCTGAGTATCATGCCGAATACGGAATTTATCCTCCAGTAAAGATGGCTGTCGATAATGACGGTCGCACTTCAGAATGCGACAAATATCCGGGTTCAGAGATTGCGTATTCTCTCCCTGATGTCACGACAATAAATGGCTTTGATCACAAACTGGGTCTCGTCTCGTATCTTGTCGATAGGACAGATATTTGGGGGAATGGACAGCTTACTTTGGGTAGTATCTACAAAAACGCAAGTGAAGCCTTTCTAAAGGATGTTTTCGGTCCAGATAGCGAATGGAGCGAACACGGAAAGGGCCTCTCTGACGAGGGCGGCATGGCGACTGATTTAAATGATCTCTTAGCTCCATCAAGGCGCGATAGAAACTTTATCAGGAAGATCAGGCCATTTGTCAGGGCTGCAGTGACGGATTATGGTTGCCATGATCCAACCAAGAAAGATAAGCTTCATTACAAGTTTTCAGCAGTTGATGCATGGGAGAGGGATCTTGTCTATATTTGCCCGCCTCCATATTCTTCCTTCTCGCTCTTTTCACTTGGCAGAGACGGCAGGTGTGTCGCCTCAGATCCTTTGAATCGCGATGCCGAATGTCCCAAATGCGGAGAGCTCCACAACAAGGATAATATCTATGCAGGAGTTGATGACAATGATTAAAAACCAATCTAAAAAGGCGGGCTTTACCCTTGTTGAGATGATTACCGTTATGATAATCATCACCCTTTTGATGTCCGTCTCTACAGCTGCAATTATCGGTGCCAAGCGCAATGCCTCGATGACTCGCGCCCGTGATTTAGGCCGTCAGCTTTGTATTGCCTGGGGAGCCTACTTGATGGATCAGCGCTCCTTCCCTGCAGAGTCTGAATTTCCCGACAAACCCAATGGCGACAACTATTTTGAAGCTTCTGCCAGAAATCTCGGTAAAAAACTCAACAGGGTTTACAATAAAAAAGGTAAAATTATCGGTAAAAAGGTCTACTTTGAGCTTTCAGAGGAAGAGTGCGAGCCAAGTGGCAAGGACGACTTTACCGGAACCGGCCTTTTGAATGATTGGAAGTGGCCGATTTGCTTTACATTGGATTTTGACCTTGACGGCAAGGTCAAAACTATAGAAAATCAAGATGTCAATGCAAGCGCATGTGCCTATTCGCGGGTTTTGAAGAGCGGTAAGAAGAAGGTTATTTCCTGGTAGGGGTTTTAATATGAAAAAGCACGGTGGTTTTACTTTGATTGAACTGTTGGTTGTCATAGCAGTCTTGGCAATTTTATGCACTATCGTTATCGGTGCGTCATCTATGATTACGCAAACATCAAGGGAACGCCGCTTTACCATTACAAAGGAAGTGCTGAAGGTGGCGATTATGCGCTACCGTACCGAATATGGGGTATGGCCTGTCAGCAAAGAAGATGATTTTGACAGGGAAAAAGACGGTGTTTACTATCTGAGCACCAATAATGACAAGGTCCTTAATGCGCTCCGTACTTGCAATCAAGAGAAGAATATGAATCCCGACGGAATCCGTTTTATTGACGAAACGACTATCTATACATCGGATGGGGATGATATGATTCCTCTTCACAAGGCAAGCGGAAACAAGGGGCATAAGATTGTATACAGGGTGAAGAACGGCCGCATAGAAGGGACATCAAAGAAATGGGCGCTCTATGAGATAGGCTTTAATTTCCGCGATGATACGGTCACTGTTGGACCTGACACGATGGTTGATGGGAGTGAAGATGATGAGTACTAGCGGCTCAAAGGGCTTTACACTGATTGAGCTTTTGACTGTGCTTGCTGTGATGATTATCGTCACATCAATTGTGGTCACAAGTTCCTTTGGTCTTACTAAGGGCTCGGCTTACACTACGGCTCAGGATGTGCCCTTTAATGTCTTGGCATACGCCCGCCAAAGAGCATGTATGGATGGCAAGACTACGATTGCCAGGTTCTTTGATGACGGTGGTGAGAAGACTCTTAGCATCTTCCAAGCTTCCGGCGTCGTGACGAGCGCAAGCGGCAGTGGTATCACCGACAAGTATTCAGGCGTCAATTCTGTCAGCGGAGCGCAATCCGGCGGGATGTTGACAGCCTTAAACTTTGAGTCGGGCGAAACTTTTGTCGTTGAGAGTATAAAAAAAGAGGAGAATGCCGGCTTTGTAACGATTGACTCTGATGATGCGGCTGACGGTAAAAAAAATAAATACAGCTTTCCGGTCCGCTCAATCAAGGCAAAGGGGAGTATCAACAAGGAAAAGTGGAAGACCGGTTCCTCGTATGGATTTGAGATTTCCGAGCGCGTCAGGCTGCCAAAGGATTTTGATTATTCGATATCGGGAGGTAAGACAAGCGGTGACGCTTTTTGGGTCACATTCTTGCCGGACGGCACCTCTGACAATGCGACGATTACCATTGCAGACGCTGCCGGTGGTAAGAACTCCCGTAAGATTAAGATTGAAATTGCCGGTGGTCAGGTTACCGTTGACAAGGGCTTCTAGCTTGGTGATATCATGAAATTTTTCCTAAATAATAAATCGGCAGGCTTCACCTTAATTGAGATAAGTCTTGTTCTTTTACTCTTTGGCTCGGCTGTCGGCGGGCTTTTAAGCTTTTTCAGCGTAGGGTTGCGTCAGGAGAACAGCGCGATGTCTGATACGGTTCAGTCCATGTTCGCCTTTGATGTGTTGGGGCAAATAGAGGCCAAGGCCGCAGAGATTAACGATCTGTCAATCTGGAACAGTGATATAAAGTCTAAATTGCAAAATAATCTTACCGTAGGTATAGGTACAAATTCAAAGAAGATCAAGTTTACAGGGATTTATAAGGGAATTGGTAACGATGATAAATTTGCCGATAAGTCCTTTGATATGAGCGTGCTTTTGGAGGACTACCCGAAAGAGCGTTCATATATCCGCTATAATTTGGATATTGTCAAGGTCCGTAATCCTGTTGATTTTGGAAAGGATGGAGGCCCGTGTCTTTGGCGCGTTTCTATTTGGGTAACAGACAGGCGCGATGCCATCCCGACTGACAATACGCCTTTTATCGTTGATTTAGCCTATCAGGGCGGCCTTGATGATGTTTTGAATGTTGAGGAGTAGATTGATGCAAGTGAAGCAAATAAAGGGTTCCTCAGGCTTTTCGCTGGTTGAAATTCTCGTTGCGACGACGATTTTGCTCGTTATTGTCGTTTTGGTCTCAATGGTCTTTCAGCAGCAGAGCGCTGCTTTCCAAGCGGGCGTCGACCGCACTCAGGGGCAATCAGCCCTTCGGAGCGTTATGGGTATGGTTTCCAGGGATTTGTCACTGGCTGTTGATTCAGAGGATTATTTGGATTTGCCCAAAAATAAGTTTTCATCGACAAGCTTGTCGTTTCTTGCCTTGACTGGAGTGGACGGCAAGGATAATGTTGGCGCCGACAGCGAAGGAACTTTGTCTCTTCAATTGATTAAATACAGTTATTCAAGCAAGGTTGTCAGTCGTGAAGTTTCCAATATTTCTTTTTCAAAGGGTGGATGGAAAACAAGCGGCGCAAAGAAGAGTGCCTTAAACAGCAAGAGTAATCCGATTAACGACTTGGAGTTTATTGTTGAGGGTGGAACACTTACGATGCCGAATAATATCCGCATCTTAGCGTCCACCAAGGCAAATACGACGGCTTCGCCTGTTAGCGGCCATAGTGCCGGGCCAAACAGCTTATGGAACGACGATGACGATATTTTTGTCGGCGGTAGGATGAATGAATAGGAAAGGGAGTAAGATGAAGTTGTTTTCTCATATTACATCCCGTAGAAGTGCGGGTTTTACATTGCCGGAGCTTTTGGCGGTCGTTTGTATTATTTCTCTTTTGATGACAGCCTCCTTTGGTGCTCTTGCGAGAGCTAGAAAGATGGCGAGAATCACTAAGGCAGAGGTACAACTGCGTGAGCTTATCAATGCCTGGACTCAGTATTACACGACATACGAGGAGTGGCCATCCAATATGGAGGGCGCGCGTGATGTTGATGCAACGGGTGTTCTTCTCGCTCCGCTAACCGACGCTAATCATGCTGACAACCCGTACGGTATTGTATTTTTGAATTTTTCGGGCTCTGGCGCATATCGTGATCCATGGGGGCAGATGTATCGGCTTTCAACGAGCTCAGGTGGTAACTCGTCATCAGGTAGAGAGAAGGGCCTTACAATTCTCGAAACGACTGTTGCTCTGCCTAAGCGTATTGTCCCAATTCCCTAATGGAAGGAATAACGATGAAAAGACTTCCACAATTAGATTCTTCGCGTTCCGGCATGGCTTTGGTTATCGTGCTGGGTTTGATTTCTCTTTTGATTATCAGTAGCGTTACCTTTGCAATTTTGATGCGCGTTGAGCGTGCGAGCTCTGCCAATGCGCGCAATACGATGATGGCGCGTCAAATAGTCAAAGCCGCATTGTATAATTCAATTGCGACGATTAGTGCCAATATCGGAGACGCTGCTTATCCCGAATGGTATGATTTGGATAAACCTGAAAAGCCCTACTGGAAAATGTATTCGACAAGAACAGATAAGGCTTTGGGCAAGAAAGAAGGGCGCGAGATACATTTCTGGAAGGATACCTTCGGTTCTATCGATCATAACATTGGAACAAGCCCCGAAGGTGCTCGCGCTCCAGCCTTGATAATGACATATTCCGCCGAGCGTTATTTGCCTTATGCAATTCGTCATCGTGCATACGCAAGGGCTATGTCAGAGGGCGGAAAGTCGACTGGTGGCGTTAGCGGTATCGCACCGGAGTGGATTCCCGTTGCAACAGATGCAGATGATGTCAGCAAGGAAGGCGACAGCGATCTTAATACTAATGCCAGCAAAAATCAGAATATCGTCGGCCGTTATGCCTTTATGGCATTTAACACGACGGGATATCTTGACCTTTCAGCTATGATTTCAGAATATGCAAAGGCAAAGGAAAAACCTGTGCGTTTTATGGGTACGAGCGTATCTGAGCTCTCTTTGAGCTCAGCCTTTTTCAGCAAAGAGACAACTCATCAGAAATTCATTGAGGATAATGAAAATGCCGGTCGCTATGATACGGTCGCTGAGATTCTTGACCATAATCGAAAGAATGCCGACAAAGATGGCGAGAATGACTCCGTCTTTGCCGACGGTGCGACATTTTCGGCCTTTTCATATATGCCAAAGGAATATGCACCACACAAGTCCGATGATGTTAATGATAAAAAAGAGAATGGCGTAGCCTTCCGTGAAAAGATTTATATAGGTAAATACGATCCGGCAACTCCGGGCGAGGAGTTTAAGGAAAAAGAAGGTCAGGTCGAGCACATTAAGAAGCACAAGGCTCGCATAATGAAGGCCTTTTATGATAGCGGACTTCGCGCTTCATCGGGAGAGTACAGGAAGAATAAGACTATTTCAGAAGCAAAGTGCGATATTTGCGGCACTGCGGCATATACTTTGCCGACCAAGTATAATTCAGAGCAGGCACTTTGGGGATATCTTGGTTTGATTGATTATATCGATGAAGACGGCGAGCCTGCCGGTGATAATGATATGGAGCGCTACGGTCGCCCCGTAACCGAGGCGTCTCCTTTATTCAACGGCTTTATGACAGTTATTCGCTTGACGCGGGGCGAAGTAGTTGAAGAAAAGGATTATGAGTTGCCCAGCGGCGCAACCGAAAAGCGCAAGGTACTCAAAAGCGGCAAGGTCGGTGTCACTGCCGAGGTAGTTGCAAAGATGGCCTTTACCGATCGTTTCGGCGAGAATTCAGGCTCTGATTTATTTGGCGATGCTATCTACGAGGGAAAGATTGCCTTGAGGTTTGATGGGGGTAAGAAAGAAGTATGGAAGGAGGGAATTGCCGAAGCCGCCAAAACGCTCAACGGCGTAGACAAAGACTTGCTTGATGAAGGTGCAATTGTTTGCGTCGGCGAGCTTGATGGGGAGTATCCTGATGTTCCGTTGCTTTTGATTGAAGACTTTAAGTATGAAAGTGAAGTTAATGCTGCAAGCCTTGATGAGGTAGAATTCCCAGATATGGTTTATGCCAGTGCCGCAGCCCAGATTGAGATGATTGATGGCATCACTCAGCGTATTCCTGCCGATGAGGCTATCTATATAAATGAAGGGTACGAGGATTGGCTTACTGCGAGTGTCGAGCCTAAACCTTTTGAGATTCAGGGTGAGGAGAAGGTCAGGGTAAATGTCAGCGATGGGGTCGCAACCTATACTGTTACTACGAATGTCGTTCATTTGGTTATGTGGGGTGAGATGCTTGATCCTCGTTTTTATCACGCAGGAGCCTACTCCGAGACAATGCCTAATGCCTTGCCGAAGGTTGCACTTGTAAGTCATGACGAAGATTTTGACGGCGCCGGATTTTTGGATGACTATGAAAAGCTTCCTGTCCTTCCAATCTTTAACGACATGAAGAGCTTGATGGAAAAAGGCGGGTATCAAGAGTTCATCACGGAGTTTAAAGAATTCAAAAATCCGAAAAAAGAGTATTTCGTCAAAGACTATTTTGCAACTGCCGACCTTGATGTGGGCTACTATACAAAATTCCAAAAGGCTTTTCTTGAGAATGCATCCGATATTCTCAAGGATAAGAAATATTTTGGCGGTCACATTGACGGCTCGCATCTCGGTGTTGAGGTCGGCAAAGACAATAAGGAAACCGATACTCTCGCGAATCAGTGGTTTACGATGCATGTCAAAAATAAGCCGCTAGATACGGTGGGCGAGCTTGGTCATTTGCCGATTGGCCCATGGGCGACGATTCGTTTGACGGGTTTTGATAGTGAGGTCGCAGAGGGTAAAAAGTTTGAGAAAGACGATTTCTGGAATAACTTCAACCAGCTCCCCGAAGTGTATAGCCCTGAAGACGGCGAGGATGTGACAATGCCGTTCCATACGGTATTAGACCATTTTACCACCCGCGGTGCCACGCGCGGTTTGATCAATTTGAATTCGCCAGATCCTGCAACCTTGGCGATGGCATTTTATGATATGCCTCTTGATACAGAGACTTTGCCTGCCGTGGACGATAAAGACTGTGATGTTATAGTGACTGATACCGATGCTGAGGATTTCGCCAGTGTGCTTCTTGATTCATGGAGTCAGCATAATGAAGACGAGGACGAGCCAGTCCCATTTTCGCGTCTCTCTCAATTAGGGTATGCCTTTGAGGCAGGTCCAGAGGTCTTAGGTGGGGTTGCCGAGCCTTCCAATTATTATCGCGAGGCGGCAATCCGTAATTCCTGCGGGCTCTTTACGACCCGCGGTATGACCTTTACGATTATTATGCGCGGTGAGGCATTTACACCTACATTCGGTCGAATCGCCGTTAGCGATGAGGCCGGTACAACGCATGCAACCCGTACTGCAATAGCACAGGTTTGGCGCGATACTGAAAAGAACGAGGACGGTATTTATCCTTTCTTTATTCAGTACTTCAAGATTCTTGACGACTAGGTTTTGACAATGCCTTCACTTCTTTCTATGCAGGGAGTTTCGCTTGCCTTTGGCGGAGATCCCCTTCTTGACGGCGTATCCCTTGATATTTCAAAGGGCGATCGCATTGGCCTTGTGGGGCGCAACGGCTCCGGTAAATCTTCACTGCTAAAGGTTATTGCCGGGGAGTTGGAGCCCGACAGCGGGACGATTGTCCGTCAGCCATCGTTGCGTATTGCAACCCTGCCTCAGGATGTCCCCGATGGGCTTAAAGGCTCAGTCCTTGATGTAGTCTTGTCTATCGGAGGTGAGGGCGTCGGGCGCGCGACCGCCGCCTCAGCCATCTCAAGGCTTGGGCTTGATCCCGATGCCGAGTTTGATACGCTCTCCGGCGGACAGCGCCGCCGTTGTCTTCTTGCTCGGGCTCTTGCCTCCGAACCCGATATTCTAATTCTTGATGAGCCGACAAATCATCTTGATATTCCAACTATCGAATGGCTTGAGGATTACCTTTTGAGCCGCATTCCTACATATATTTTTGTCACGCACGACCGTTCGTTTTTGCAGCATCTTGCCAAGCGTATCGTCGACTTGGATAGGGGCGAGTTGAATGGATGGGATTGCGACTACAATACTTTTCTTCGCCGTAAGCAGCAGGTGCTTGAGGATGAGGACGCTGTCTTTGAGCGCATGGGTAAGAAGCTGAAGAAGGAGGAGGCTTGGCTTCGCCGCGGCGTAAAGGCCCGAACGACGAGAAATGAGGGGCGCGTAAGGGCATTGCTTGAGCTTCGTGCGCAATACGCAACAAGGCGTACTGAAATCGGCACCGGCAAGATGGAGATTTTGTCATCAGAACAATCAGGCGCGCGGGTAATGCGAATTAAGGATGTTTCCTTTGCCTATCCCGATGGCGAGCCTTTGATTGAGAATTTTTCTTTGGATATTCTGCGAGGCGAGCGTATTGGAATCATCGGGCCGAACGGTGCCGGCAAGTCGACCTTTGTAAAGCTACTCCTTGGTGAGTTGACTCCAAGCAAAGGCGAGGTGATTCCCGGTACAAATCTTTCTGTCGTCTATTTCGATCAGCTTCGCCGCCAGTTGAATCCGGAACTGTCTGTTGCCGAAAATGTTGCCGACGGTCACGACACGGTTTCTGTCGGAGGTACATCAAGGCATGTCCTTTCATACTTGGGCGATTTTCTTTTTAGCCCGGAGAGGGCAAGGTCTCCGGTAAAGGCTTTGTCTGGCGGCGAACGGAGCCGTTTGCTGCTAGCGCGTCTTTTTTTGAATCGCTGCAATATGCTGATTCTGGACGAGCCTACCAATGACTTGGATGTGGAAACGCTTGATCTCTTGGAAGAACAGGTGGCGACCTTTGACGGTACTGTTATCGTTATCAGCCACGACAGAGCCTTTCTCGATAATGTGGTTACCAGTACGCTTGTCTTTGAGGATGGCGGTATCCGTACATACCCAGGGGGATATACCGATTGGAAGCGTGCCGCCGCTGCCAAGGAGGCAAAGGTAAAGGAAGCCAATGCCGCAATCAAGGCGCAAACAGAGCAGGGTAAAAAGCGCCCTGCCGATGATAAGCCGAAAAAACTCAGCTATAATGAGCGGCGCGAGTATGATTCAATCCCCTCTAAAATAGAGGAGCTTGAAAAGGAAGAGGCAGAGCTTAACGAGCGGATGCTTGATCCTGAGGTTTACAAGAAGCCGGCGACGGATATTCGTGCATGGCAGGCAAGGCTTGATGCGATTCCCTCTGAAATCGATGCTCTTATGACCCGCTGGTCGGAATTGGACGAGCGCGCCTAATTTGCCGGTTGTGTCGAGGCATTCAGATTAAAGGACTTTGGAAGTAATTCTTCCAATGTGAATGTTTCACGCTTTTTTCCGTCAAGTGTTAAGCAGCAGACAGTTGTATCTGCATTGCCGAATTCTGAAAGGACCTGTCGGCAGGCACCGCAAGGGTAGGCGGGTGTCTTCTCCCCACCAGCTATTGCTATGGCTTTGATTTTGCGCGCTCCTCCGCTGATGGCTTTGTATATGGCGGTGCGTTCAGCGCACATAGTAAGACCATACGAGCCATTTTCGATATTGCAACCTGTGTAGATGCTTCCGTCTTCTGTAATGACCGCGGCACCAACCTTGAAGTTTGAGTACGGTACATACGCATTTCGGGAGGCTTCTATCGCCATTTGAGGGAGAGTATCGTCTATTTCCATTTGTTATCTTCCTTTTAGCATTTCGGAGACTGTTTCCATAGGCAGCCCCACTACATTGGTGTAGGAGCCGATAACAGATTCGATGACCATGTCTCCATAGTCAGCCGCATCGTAGGCTCCTGCCCGGTCATATGGCTCAACGAGTCTTATGTAGGAGTCGATATCTTCGTCCGTCAAATTTTTGAATTTAACTATTGTCGCCTCTACGCGAACTTGCTCTTGCGGCTCATTCGGCGATGAGAGAACAACGCCGGTGAATACTGTCTGCTCGTTGCCTGAAAAGGCACGCAAAAATGCCTTTGCTTCGGCTTCGCCTGTGGGCTTGCCGACGAGTTGGCCTTGAAACCAGACGAGTGTATCGGCGGTCAAAATGATGCCGTCGGGATGTGCAATGCGACATGCGCGGTTTTTCTCCAGTGCATTATGGATGACTGTCCCGACGGGATTTGCGCTGTCGGAAATTTCGTCGGCGTCGGTGGGTGCCACAGTAAAGTCAAATCCGGCTTCTCGCAGAAGGCGCTGACGCCTCGGAGAGGCCGAGCCTAATATCAGGTTTTCTATCTTTGCAGCCATATCGGTAAGATCAAAAGGTCAAGCGTATGTAGCCTGAGGGTGGAATCGTTATATCAACGGGACCGGCATGAAGAGACGAGAGGTCGCAAGGCGCTTCAACGCCAAATGTATCAAACGCCGCGGCGCTCTTCGGTGTCGCCATGAGGCGTGCGCAGACCTTGTCGGTGCCGGTTCCGTTTACTATGTAGACCGTTTTATCGGGTGAGCCTGCATCAATGACAATGGTGTCGCTGTATACGCCAATCACGCGTTCGGTCGCGGACTCGCCCTCAAGCCATGGGTATTTGAGCTCTGGATGATGTGCTTTGAACGAGCCTTTAAGTAAGGCCTCTTTATGCTCTTTTGTAAAGGCAATCCAATGACGCATCATTTTGAGGTGCTCTTCGGGAAGGTTACGCAGCATCATTGAATATTGAATGACAGAGAAGATGACATTGATAACTGAGCGTGCGGCGCAAATGGCACTTTCCGACGGATGCCATTCAAGCATGTCCGCATGAACTGCCGATTGACCTGATGTCATTCTCAAGGAGGCTGTTCTTTTTCGGTTTTCCGTAAAGTCTCCTGGGCAATCGGAGGCCCGCATCATATTGCCGTATTTACGGATTGAAGTGCCGATGTAGGCTTGGCGGAATTCAATAAGCATGTCGGGTTTGATTGCCTTTAAGCGCTTTGCGACATCAAGCATTAAGACATCGACAGCTTCTTGGATTGTCTTAATGTCCCGTCCTGCCCAATTATCCTTTACGGCAGGATCCTCTTTGCCGTATGGAAGGGTAAAGTTATCGATAAAATCGAGCTTAAATCCATCAAGTCCCCATTCAAGTGCCGCTTTTTCATAGGTCGAGGCTATGAATTCGCGCACTTCGGGGAATCGCGGGTCTAGAATAGATGCGGAAAGTCCATCTCGCGTAAAGAGAAATTTTCCCTTGAAGCGTTCATAATTTTCGCTCTTTTCGCCAACAAAAGGAACTGAGTACCAAAGCATATACTTAAAGCCCATCTTTTGAATGCGGCGCACATGGGATGCCATATCAGGGAAGCGGCGAGGGGAAATCTTCCAGTCGCCGCAAAAGGCATATCCGCGAGATGTGTCGTCAGTCTGCCAGCCATCATCGACAATAAGAGTTTTCATTCCAATGGAAGCCGCTATAGCGCACTCTTCTTCAATTTCCTTATCAAAGACATTTTGATGGAAGCAGTACCATGTGGAATAGAGGGGATTAAAGGCGGCATCGGGTGCCTCGCAGGGAATCGCTCCTGATGTGGCGGCTATCCAAGCCACGGCTTCACTTACGGCGTCGCCGTAAAAGATTTCCCTGCGGTCCAAGCGAAACTTCAAGGAATATTCCGTTAATGGCGCTTCGGCATCGTCAAAAAAGATGAAGCGGCAAGAGGCAGTGCAAGTTTCTTCGTGGATTCCGACTCTAAAGTAGACGGGGCGAAGTGCTTCATTGCAGGCAATTGCGAGACGATTTTTTTCGTTTGCGTTTATAAGAAGATGCAGCGGCAAATATTGCGCGATTGCCGATTGCTGTGAGGCTCCCCACATTGGCGGTAGTGATGTGTCGGTGCGTGATGGAGCCCAATAATGATTGATGTCGTTCTGCGCAATCGAAAAACTGAACTCAAAGCGGGGTGGCTGCAGAGGAGTCGCTGCATAGGCTGAAACTGTAAGTATTTCTACATCATCGGATTCTTTATAGGCAGATAAAACAAACGACCAGCCATTAGGCTCGTTACATGAAAGCGTCGCCTCTCCGACCAGAGTGCTATTGATTGAAGTTGTAAGCGTCTTTATTACATCGTTGTCCATGGTGACTCCAAATATGTTTAGGATGTAAGATATTTTACCAAAGAATCAAATTTTTATCTTGAAAAAGTTGTCGATAAGTAGTAGGATAATAATTTGCTTATTATCATGATGATTTTAGCATTACCTTTAAGGAGAATAATGAAAATGAAAAATAGTACTTTATTGACCGTTGTCGCTATGGCATCAGCTCTTGCTGCAGTTGGTTGCGGAGCTCAGGAGAACTCTTCAAATCAGAAGGCGCCTGCAGCAGCTACCGCCGCAGAAGAAATGGCAGGCGAAGTCCTTGCCGCGGCACCTGCACCCTCGTTTGCCGATGATGAGGTGCTCGTCGAGGCTTACGGCGATAAGTTGACATACGGCAAGGCCATTGAAATGATGAAGCGTATGCTTATGATGCAGGGAGCTCCCGCCGAGCAGATTGATCAGATTGTCAAGCAGATGGCTGGTCAGGCCATTCCTGAGATTTCTGAGCAGTTTGTTCAGATGGCGGCATTGAAGGATGCGGCGGCAAAGGCAGGCTTCAAGGCAGAGCAGGCCGATGTTGATGAGATTGTCAGCAATATGGTCTCACGCCTTCCTCCCGGCGCTACTCTTGAGGATATGATGGCAAAGAGCGGAATGACGCTCGATGAGGTTAAGAAAGAGATTCGCGACTCACTTCCTATCCAGAAGATGTTTGAGAGCCTTACTAAGGATGTTAAGGTTGACGAAGCAAAGGCCAAGGCCTTTTACGACGAAAATAACGCATTCTTTGAAGTGCCCGAGCAGATTCGCGCAAGTCACATCCTCATTAAGACTGATGATGCGACGAATGATGTCTTGAAGGCTGCCGCAAGGGCAAAGATCGAAGGCATCCTAAAGCAAGTCAAGGATGGCGGTGATTTTGCAGCTCTCGCTGCCGCCAACTCCGATTGCCCAAGCAAGAGCAACGGTGGTGATTTAGGTCTCTTCGGTAAAGGTCAGATGGTTCCTCCATTTGAAGAGGCCGCCTTCGCCCTTTCAACAAACGAAGTAAGCGGTGTCGTCGAGACAAGCTTCGGCTATCATATCATTAAGCTCACAGACCGCGTTCCCGCATCAAAGAGGGCCTTTGATGAGGTCAAGGAGCAGATTGTCAGCCGTCTAACCTCTGAAGAGCAGGGTAAGATTGTTTCAGAATATGTTGAAAAGATTTCAGCCGACCTCAAGTACAAGGCTAATGACAAGCTCAAGCTCTTTGTTAAGGATGAGATTGCTCCAGAGGCCGATGCCGTTGAACCAGCTGCCGATGCTAAATAAGCGGCTTGGCGGTAGCTTCATGCATAGCGATTGCATGGAATCCGCTCTAGGCTATGAGTGGGGCGGTACTTAGGTGCCGCCCTTTTGCTTTTGAATTCTGTGTTGTTTCTTATTAGGAGATTTTGTTGTGAGTAAGCGTAGAATTGTTGTTACATCAGCACTTCCTTATGCCAATGGCGCAATCCATATCGGTCATCTTGTTGAGTATCTGCAGACCGACTTCTGGGTACGCTTCCAGAAAATGCGCGGTCATGATTGCGTCTATATTTGCGCCGACGACACCCATGGCACACCGATTATGGTTCGTGCCCGCAAGGAGGGAATTACTCCAGAAGAGCTTATAGCGCGTAGCCATGAAATGCACTCAAAGGACTTTGCCGACTTCGGTGTAGCGTTTGACAACTATTACACGACAAACAGTCCTGAGAATAAAGAGTTCTGCCTTTCAATTTATAAGAAGATGGTTGAGGCAAATGCGCTTTCATCAAAGATGATGCCGCAGATGTACTGTGAGCATGATTCGATGTTTTTGCCAGACCGCTTTATAAAGGGTATTTGCCCCAAGTGCGGAGCTGAAGACCAATACGGCGACAGCTGCGACAAGTGCGGAACGACCTACGAGCCAACCGATCTCATTAAGCCAAAATGTGCCGTATGCGGAGCAACGCCCGTAATTCGCGATAGCGAGCATCTTTATTTTGAGCTTGAACCGCAGCGTGATTTTCTCGCAAAGTGGCTGCCGGAGCATACATCGTCCGATGTCGCCAACAAGCTTATGGAGTGGTTTGGCGAGCCTCTTCGCGGCTGGGATATTTCTCGTGATGCGCCTTACTTCGGTTTTGAAATTCCGGACCACCCCGGCAAGTTCTTCTATGTCTGGCTTGATGCCCCTGTCGGATACATGGCATCTCTCAAAAATTGGTGCGACAAAAACGGCCATTCATTTGAAGAGTATTGGGGTGATGATTCGGAAATTTACCATTTTATCGGCAAAGATATCGTCAGATTCCATTGTCTCTTCTGGCCGACTATGCTGAAGGTCGGCGGCTTCCGCGGTCCCTCAAAGGTCTTCGTACATGGCTTCCTCACCGTAAACGGCGAAAAGATGTCGAAGTCTAAGGGCACTTTCATCAGCGCAAGGACATATCTTGACAATCTAGACCCCATGTACTTGCGTTTCTACTACGCCTGCAAGCTTGGTGGCACCACAGATGATATCGACCTTAACCTTGAAGACTTTGTCTTTCGCGTCAATTCCGACCTCGTCGGTAAGATTACCAACCTAGCTTCCCGTGGAGCGCAAATGCTTCACAAGAACTTTGACGGTATGGCTGGCGAGATGGATGATGAAGGTCATGTGATTTGGCGCGAGGCCTGCGAAAAGGCCGATGATATAGCTGACTTCTATGAGCGCAGAGAATTTGGTCAAGTCTTGACGACCGTTCGCGAGATCGCTGAAGAGACGAACAAATACTTTGACATGAAGAGCCCGTGGAAGCTCGTCAAAACCGATCCAGATGCTGCCCGTCGCGTCCTTACAAGCATTGTAAATATCTTTCGCGTTATGGCGATCTACCTAAAGCCGATTCTGCCGGATTATGCAGATAAGGTGGCAAAGCTTTTAGGAGAAGAACCCTATACATGGGATGATATATCAAAGGAATTTGAGAATCGTTCTGTCGGCAAGTACGAGTACCTTGCTGTCCGTGTAGACCCTGAAAAGGTCAAGGCCATGGTAGAGGCAAGCAAAGTTGCCGCTGCACCTCAGGCTCCATCTATTGAACCCATAGCTCCGGAGATAGCCTTTGACGATTTTGCAAAGGTTGATTTGCGAGTGGCAAAAGTTCTCTCAGCCGAATCTGTAGAAGGCTCTGATAAGCTTTTACGCCTTCAGCTTGATTTAGGTGAAGGCAAGCCTCGCCAAATATTCTCAGGCATCAAGAAGTCAATCGCTCCGGAAACACTAGTTGGCAAATCGGTTGTCGTAGTAGCCAATTTAGCTCCAAGGAAAATGCGTTTTGGCATTTCCGAAGGTATGGTCGTCTGTGCACAAAATGCAGATGGCTCTCTAAAGATGATTTTCGCCGACGAAGGTGCACAGCCTGGCGGCCGCATCAGCTAATCAAGATATACCAATGGCAATGAATGAGACACCGCAAGGCGAGCGCGTTAGAATCGTCCTCCTAGGGCGATGCAATGTCGGCAAGTCCAGTTTAATCAATGCCATAGCCGGTCAACCTGTTGCGATAGTTTCTGATGTGCGTGGCACAACTACCGACCCCGTCCGCAAGGCAATGGAGATACTTCCCTTGGGGCCGGTCTTGCTATGCGACACTCCAGGACTTGATGATACAGGTGAGCTTGGCGCACAGCGAATGGAGCGAACAAGGGCTGAATTGCGTCAAGCGGACCTCGCTCTGCTTGTCGTAGACGCAGAGCGTGGCTTTGACGAACTCGAAAAAAATATCGCAAGCGAGATTCGAGCCCTTTCCATTCCCGCCATCATCGTATTGAATCGCATAGATACCGTATCGCCCTTATTGCTCAATGAGTTAAAGGCTCAAGTCGAAGCGGCGAAGCTTCCCTTTTTTGCGACTTCGGCACTTAATGGAGATGGTATTTCGGAATTACGCCTGGCAATGGCAAAGGCCTTGCCCGATGACAAAATGGGCGTTCATATCGCATCTGATTTTGTCAAGGCGGGAGAAATAGCCATTCTAGTAACCCCGATTGATAAAGCGGCTCCCAAGGGTCGTTTAATTCTTCCGCAACAACAGACGATTCGCGATTTGCTCGATGCGGGTGCAATTCCGCTTGTCGTCCGCGATAGCGAGCTAGAGAAGGCCCTTCAGTCGCTCAAAGAGCCGCCTGCCTTAGTGATTACAGATTCGCAGGCCTTTGCGACGGTTTCAAAAATCGTCCCACCAAATGTGCCGCTAACATCCTTTTCAATCCTCTTTGCGCGCTACAAGGGAGACCTCAAAGCCCTTATTGAAGGAGCAAAGGCGGTTGCCAACCTCAAGGACGGAGACCGCATTTTAATGGCTGAAGGCTGCACACATCATAGACAAGACGATGATATAGGAACCATAAAGATTCCAAACCTCCTGCGTAAGAAGACAGGCAAGGAGCTTATCTTTTCGCACGCAGCAGGAATGGGATATCCAGCCGACCTAAGCGAATATGCCCTCGTCGTCCATTGCGGTGGCTGCATGCTCAATCGTAGAGAGATGCTTCATCGCATCAATGCCGCAAACAATGCGGGCGTCCCGATTGTAAATTACGGTGTTCTTATTGCCTATCTCAATGGCATTTTAGACCGTACCTTGCCAAATTGAGCAACAAACAAGTTTATTTAATCTAAAATCCAAAAGAGGATGATAGGTTAAAGAATCAAAAGGCCTGTCCCTTAAAAGGAATAATGAATCGTAAAGAACCTAGGGTCAGTTGTTAAGTGCTCTAAAAATTGAGGCGATTTGATTATCAATGGTTTTGCCTTTAAGGCGTGGGAATTTGCCATCGGGTCCTGGCTTTGGCACGCCTGAATGATTATATGGACGAATGACTCCATCCTTTACTTCAATCTTTGCGAAGCCTTTGTTTGATGCTGTTATGCGTAGCTCGGCAAGTCGTAAGAGCCTTTTGGTTACGGCGGGCATTTTGCCGAAGCGTTCATCTAGCTCTACGCCAAGGTTGCGAATTTCGGAAATTTCAGAGGCTTCCGCAATTCGGCGATGAATGTTCATTCGAAGTGTTTCTTCATCGATGTAGTCTTGCGGTATATATGCGGCAGCATCATTGTCGCTGTCGGGATTTGGACCAATTTCAATAAAATCGAGAAGGAGGTCGACATCAACCATTTTTGGCGGTTTTTCGCCTTTGAGTCTTGCTACGGTCCGTTTGAGCAGCTGACAGTATAGTCCAAATCCAATTGCCGCAATGTGGCCGCTTTGTTCGGCTCCTAGCATATTGCCGGCACCGCGAATCTCTAGGTCTCGCAATGCGAGGTTAAGACCGCCTGAAAGTCCGCCATGGCGTTGTATCGCTTTGATTCGTTCCCGCGCGTCTCCATCTATTATGCCTTGCTCTGGGAGAAGCAGGAGCGCATAGCCGCGCCGCGATGAACGACCGACGCGTCCGCGTAGTTGATAAAGCTCGGCAAGGCCAAAGCGATCTGCGCGATGAATTATGATTGTGTTTGCGCGAGGGATGTCGAGGCCGCTCTCAATGATTGATGTTGAGAGTAGCATGTCGTATTGGCCCGACTCAAATTGCTTCATCGTTTCTGAGAGTTCTTTGGGCTTCATCTGCCCGTGTGCAACCGCTATGCGTACCTCCGGGAGAAGGCGCTTTAATCTGTTGTACATGACATTTATCGTAAGAACTCGATTGTGTAAAAAGAAGATTTGCCCTTGCCTGTTGATTTCGCGCATTACGGCTGTACGAATCACAGTATCGTTATCACGCTCAACCTTGGTGTTGATTTCCAGACGCTCTTGTGGCGGTGTCTGAAGTAGCGACATATCTCTTGCACCTGTCATGCTCATATAGAGTGTGCGCGGGATCGGGGTTGCGCTTAGGGTTAGAAGATCGACGGTTTCTCTTACCCGTTTGAGTCTTTCCTTGTGTTCGACACCAAAGCGTTGCTCTTCGTCGATAATGACTAACCCTAGCTCTTTGAAGCCGATATGTGGCTGTACTATCGCATGTGTGCCAATGAGAATATCAACAGAGCCTTTTGCGGTTTGTGAAAGAATCTTTTCACGGACGGATGGGGGGCGAAGCCGATTGACTACTTCAATGCGGATAGGATAGGCTCCCATTCGCTCTTTGAATGTCGTGAAATGCTGCTCCGCAAGGACTGTCGTTGGCGCAAGGACTGCGACCTGCTTGCCATTCATTACGGCAATGAATGCGGCTCGCATTGCGATTTCGGTCTTGCCATAGCCAGCATCTCCGCAAATCAGTCTGTCCATGGGCCGCTCTGATGCCATGTCTTTTTTTACAGCCTCAATGCATGAGACTTGGTCTTTTGTCTCTTTGTATGGGAATGAGGCTTCGAAGGCTTCCATCCATGGGGGATTTACATCAAATGCAGTTCCAGGGATTGAGCTTCTCTTTGCCTGAAGGTCTAAAAGCTGCGAGGCGTAGTCAACAACGGCACGCTCAGCCTTTACACATTCGGTTTTCCATCGCTTTCCACCGAGCTTGTGAAGCGTGGCGTTTTTGCCGGCAACGCCGATGTAGCGGCTTAGGAGGTGGGTCTGTGAGACGGGGATATGGAGTGTGACGCCTTCGGCATAGATTACACTTAAAACTTCATGCTCTTTGCCGTCGCGGACGATTTTCTTGACACCCATAAAGCGTCCTATGCCATGCTCAATATGGACTACTAGGTCGCCTGGCCGCAAATCGTCAGGGCGTTGTACGCGTTCGCCTTTTGTGGCGATTGATGTTGGGGTGAAGTGGCGTCCTGTACGCTTGCGAGTCCCGTTGATGTCGGGTTGAGCGAGGACGGTTAGGTTGATTTCTTTCCATGAGAAGCCTCCTGACAGGACAGCTTGATGGAGAGCTATTTTTGAACCTTCGAGGCATTCGTGTTGAAGCCATTCAATGCCGCCGGCAGTGTCAATGCAGATAACAACAGTCTCGCCGTCAGATGCTTTCTCTTCTAGCTCCTTGAAGAGTTTTTGCCGCATATCGGAGCGCAATGTAGGGTCGTTGGAGAGACCGCCTATATCGGCGAGGCTTGGAGGATATGTGGGATTAAGATTGACGGTTGGTGTTGACGGTGGCGCAGGATCACCGGTGAAGAGCTGTAGGCTCGGATTGATGGCATTTAATTTTGAAAGGAGCTCTTCGAAGGCTTCGGGTGTTGGAATCTCATCGTTAGGGTATCTTGCACTTTGCGATACAAGGTCATGCTCAAGGTAGATTATCTGCGTATGTTGGCGAAGCTTTTCGGTGGGCTTTACCGTTGGAAGAATTTCGCTTGAGCTTGGAGGAAGCCAAACCTGCGAGATTCGGTCCTGCGAGCGTTGCGTCAGGGGATCAAACTCTCGAATAGTATCAACATCATCGCCGAAGAAATCGATTCTTACTGGAAGTGGCGAGGTCGGTGGCCATATGTCAATAAGACCGCCACGGACGGCAAAGGTGGACTTCTCTGTGACCTCAGGGCGTCTCTGATAGCCGGAGGCTGCTAACTTTTCGGCATAGTCAGAAAATGGAAGAGGGGATTCGCCGATTTTGACGAGAAGACCAGCGGTGGTGACAGCATCGGGATCGGGCAACGGAGCAAGAAGGGCGGTCGGTGTTGTTATGAAGAGCTGCCCAAGCTGAGTGTCTCCGTTAGAGCCAAAGAGGGCTTTGGCTGCGGCAAGGCGCATTCCGTCATAATCAGCCGTTTTGTTGTCGCCAGTTTCGGGCGGCAGAAGAACCAGCGGCTCGCGTGAAGGGTCGGGATCAAAGGCGTGGATATCGGAATAAAGGGACTCACATTCATGTGCTGACGGTGTAATAATTAAAAGGTCATCCTCAGGATGGAGTCGCCGCAATGCTAATGCGATTAGTGCTGCGGATGCTCCTGGTAGTGAAGGCGAGGCAACGCTAATACCCTTGGGTAATTCTCCAAGGATATTCTTGGTTGCCTCCTCAATCTTTGAAATTATTGTTTCAGGAATGCTCTTCATGAGCGGAAAAGATTGCGTAAGTCGCGTATTGCTATGGTAGAGAATAGTGCAAGCGAAAGGACAAGAATAAGGGCCGAAGAAACGGCAATTGGAATATTGCGCTTGGCACTCATAATTTCGACTGTATGTTCACCAGCGGGAACTAATACTGCCGTGCCTGCATATCCGCCAATAAAGGACTCGGCCTCGACACCGTCAATTAGAACGGTATTCACCTTGTTGTATCCCTGAGTAAACCCAAGGATTTGCTCGGTATCTGCAGTTGTCTTGAAGACCGATTTAGAGGCGTTGTGGTTTTGTATGGCAATGACCTCGACATTGCCTGGCACTCCTTTGCCGCTGCAAGGGATATCCTTGCCGATTGTAATTGTGTCGTTGTCGTGAGCCATTATCTTTGCCGTATTGAGAAGTATCTCATCGCTTTTTACAGAAACCCATTTTGTATATAGCTTGGCTCTAGGCTTTGGAGCGATGACCTTTGCCAATACATATCCGTTTTGGACAGGACGAGAAATCTTGGTAAAGAGCGCTGGAGGAGGAGCCGGCTTGAAGAAAGATAATGGCGTTATTCGATTGGCTGGCAGGTGTTGTGCCATTGCAACGGGAGCGAGGATATAGTGCGCCCCGGAAAGTTCTGACATTCTAACAATCGCTTCAATTTCAGGTAGCTGATTGAAAAATTGCGTATTGTCAATGTCATTTCGAGGAAGCACACCGTATCCTTTGCAATGCAAAGCCTGTGCAAAGGCCTTGTTAAGATTTTGATCTTGAATAAAGTTCATTATCCGAGGTGCTTCAGTTTGCGAGATTATATTGACAATGGGATTTTTATCCTTGGTATATTCGTATTCACGGTCTTGACCAACGACGAATGGGCGAGAGACGATTGCAATATCGATTGCCAAGGCTAAAGAAAGAATTGTAATTGCAATCTGGCTGGATACTTTATGCTTTACCGCATAGAATGAGATCGCAGCAACGAGGGCGAAACCGATGATAGCATGAGTGAGTGCGTTGCAGGTGTTGGTTGCCATTGTGGGAATGAGCCGAGAAGCACCTAGCTCATTCAATCTGGAGAGGAAGGCATTTGGCGCGGCATTTACTGCCAATACTCCGATTATCAAAATGGCGGCTATTGCTGCTGTTGTAACGGCAAATCTTTTACGCAACCTGTCTTGCGTCTCTATTGCAAGAAGCTGCGTTATTCCGATTGCTGCCATTGCGGCAGTTCCAAATTCAACTATGCGTATGAATTTTACAGGTGCTCGCAAGTATGACATATACGGAATAGTGTAGAAAAGCTTGTAAAATGGAGTATATCTGCCAAAGGCAAGGAGTAATGCTAAAAAAGAGACGCAAAGCCAAAAGATAGTTTCGCGACGAAGTTTTTGATTTTGCTTGGATTCTGCGAAAAATAGCCAGAAGACGGCAAAGAGAGCGAGTGCTACCGGTATCGAGCCAAGATAAACGAGGTGCTGCCTAAAATTAATGAAGCCTTGATGAGTGACCTCCCACTTCCAGGCTTGACCAAGACGACCCCAGTATGGAATCGTTGGATCACCCGATTGACGGCCAAAAACCGCGGGAGCTATAAACTCAAGAATTTCATTGGGAGGAAGAGACCAATTTGTCGCAAAAATCCATTTAGAGTCCTCAGTCTCAGACTCTTTATCGCCGTTATTTACCTGATTGTCAGCGGCAACAGGTTGGGAGCTTTCAATTTGAGCCTTGCGGTGTGCAAGCGTTGATGTAAGGGTGTTATGGATAGAAGGGAGTGCCGTTACCAGAAAAACGATTGAGGCAAGGCAAATGCCAATAATGGTATGCTTAATTGAAGGCGCGGCGTTAACCTCGCTTGATGGCTGCCTTCGCTTGTCAATTACTTGCCATACAATGTGTGTTATTGTATAGACAGCCGCAAGACCAAAGTATATTACCGCAAAGTCTGGCTGCACACGCAATGCCCATGCACCGCAAATAGCAGCCAAAGCATAGTAGGCAATTCCTCTGCCAGCAAGAGCCCGAGCTAGAAAAGCAAAGAGAAATACGGTATAAAGCGTCATAAAGAAAAAGCCGCGATGTCCTGCCGAAAACAGCGTAAAGGAATAGCCCATAAAGGCAAAGACGCCACCGCCAAAGAGCGCAGAAAGAGTAGGGATGCCTAAGGCTGTTAGAAAATAAGAAAAGCCAATTGCAATAAGCACAGTATCAAGCTGGTAAGTAAAATCTGAATAAACGCACTGCGGAAGCAAGTAAAAAAGGATGTCATGGGGTGCCCAACTCATCGCTCCTGTAAGAAGATTGGAAGTATAGACAAAGTGATAATAGTCAGGAAGAGGAGGGCTGTCAGGTGATGGCATCATAACAAAAGTGCCCAAAACGGGGGCAAAAATATATACAACCAATGCCGTCCACAGAAAAACGGGCCAGATATTCATCAAAAACTTTTTCATAACATAGTAAGTATATCATAAATTACAGACTTTTAGTTTTTTTAATTGTTGCTGCTCTGCCTGTAGCAGTGTTATGAAAGAATGACATTTATCAGATTCAAATCCGATAGGCGATTATAGGTGACTTTGAGTAAAAAGTAGTGTGAAAAGGCGATAAGATGAATGTAATCACGGATGCAGGAGAAAGTGATTTGAATTTGTCAGGATAACGATAAAAATGGAAAAGTACTTGCCAAAAGCTTTTTTTTAAGGTATAATAATTGACAATGAGTTTAGGCTGTTAGCTCAGTTGGTAGAGCATGTGACTTTTAATCACAGGGTCGCGGGTCCGAATCCCGCACGGCCTACCAAATTTTTAATCGGGGTGTAGCGCAGTCTGGTAGCGCGTCTGCCTTGGGCGCAGAAGGTCGTGGGTTCGAATCCCGCCGCCCCGACCATTTAAAATCCCGCTGAAACGGAGAATGGTTCATTCTGCGTGTATGCGGAAACAAGAAAATTCCCAGTAATTTGGGGATTTTTCGTTTTTCTCCCCTTTCGTTTTTCTCTCCTCTCCTCTTTTCAGGGAGCGATTTCTTCCATCTCCCGGCAAAACAGCCCCGACTTTCTCTGCGTGGATTGTCATAGGTTCATTCTACGCTTCGCCCAATGTTTACAGGGGTGAAATGCGTGTCACGCTCGTTCTCGGCGCGTTTTTCGGCGCGGGTTGTCATGTTTATCATAGAGAACGGTGTGCTTCTTTGCGCACTTTTACGTCGTCTGGCGATAAAACTCCGAACGCATCTTGAACGGGCAGCGCATCGGAAGTCGAGCGACCCCGGAATGCCGCTTATGAAAAAGTCCGTTAATTCATGTAACGCTGCATCGTATAAGCGTCTGGAGAGGAATAAAATCGTCGCGTCGAGGCGGGTCTAGAAAAGATGAAAATAGTCGTCTATTCCCGCTTGACTGTATGCGACATACTACGGCATCATATGCCCGGAAAATCGTAATGGTGACAATAGGAGATGGAAACGCTGCCAAAGGCATTGGCCGACGAAATCGAGTGCCTCGAAGAGCTGGATGCGAGGGCTCTCAAGAGAAAGTATCCGGCATTGCTTTCCGATGCTGGTGATTGCTCGGCGAGCGGGATTCTGCGCTCCATTGTCGCATACAGGCTTCAGGAGAAGCACTACGGACGCCCGCTCGCGGAGGATGCCAAGTCATGGCTTGATGCCGACGACGGAGGCGACGGCCCGCGTCTGCGCACGGCGGTGTCCGGATCGGGCGCGAGGGCGCGTCTGGTGCGCGTATGGAAAGGCGTGAGACATGAGGCGGTCGTCAGGAATGACAGCCGCTTCGAGTACAACGGGGAGATATTCAATTCGCTTTCCGCGATAGCCAAGGTCATCACGGGAACCCACTGGAACGGGAGACTGTTCTTCGGAATCAAGTAGGAGACGGACGCCATGACGAGAATAGACGCTAAGACGATGGAAAGCCTTGTCGCGCTCCTTTCGAGCGTGGTGGAGAGGCTGCGGCCTGACGCTGTGCGCCGAGCCAGGGACGGAGGTGCGGGATGAGGCAGATGCAGGAGATGAAGCGGTGCGCGCCCTGCAAAAGTGCCACAAATTGGCAGACCTGCTCACGACTGGCACATACCACGAAAAGAAGGCGCTCGCGGACGCCCTTGGCCTCAGCAACTCCTACCTCGGCAAGATGCTGCGCCTCGCATACCTCTCGCCGAGGATCGTGGAGACGATCATGCCCGGCGAACTTCCGTCAATATCCGTGACGAAGCTGCAGGAACTCGACACTCCGATATGGGAGGAGCAGGAGCGGATGCTGGGGATGCGGAGATAGGTGGCCTTGGGACAAGGGCTGTCAGACGATGGAGTGGTTGAGACAGCTACTCCCTCGCCACTTCAGAGGCAGTATGCAATAAAGCCATGCCGATTCCGCGAAAGCAAAGTTCAAATCGCAAAGTTTTGAAGTTTACCATTGACATTGTAATCAGAATTATAATACAATATCCAGCCATAGGGCTAACTATGCCCTTGAACAGGGATTGGAAATGATAGAAGCGAAAAAGCCGACGGCACAGAGGAGCATCTTTGCGCAATGGCGTGAAGGTGTAGTTGGGCGTTGTCATTTTCCGTGGCTGACGTTACGGCGGATGGTCTTTGTTCTTGCATCTGCTGTGGCTGTCTGGGTGCATGTCGCCGAAGCCAGTATTCCGCTGACGGTAAAATGTCGATGTGAACGGGCTGATGCCGATCGTGACATTGGGAGCAAGACGGAAACGCTTTGGATATTTGTGCTTGATCACTCTGGTTCAATGGGTAATCATCGAGATGCCTACAGTATCAAGCGAGGGACGGGATCTGGTTTGCGTTGGACGGCTCTTAAAGATAGTTTTGAGGAAACTGTGCAATCAATCCCGATTGGAGCGAGCGTTCAAGTTCCTCCTGTTCCTCGGTATCGTTGGCGCGATTGGATATGTTTGCGTAACGGCCAATGTCGATTGGAGCAACTACAAGGAGCGCTTTGCCAACATCAAGGAGACTGCGCAGGAGGCCAAGGAGTGGGTCCAGCAGCACGGCGAGAAGCTGCATGTCATCCTTGAAACAGCACTGGAGTCCGACGATTAAAGATGAACCTGTTCTTGCAGCTACTTGGGAATGGCCTTGTACAAGGCGCGGTCGCGATGCTCTACGCGGCCGGTTTTGGCATTGTCTACAGGTCATTTCGCGTGTTTCACATAGCGATGGGAGCGCAGTTTGTCTTTTCGTGCTATGCGTTCTACACGTGCGCAGCGGTGTGTAAACTTCCGCTGACGGTTTCGGTGCCGGCGGTGCTGGCGCTGTCGGCTATTTTCGCCGTGCTGATTGAACGTGCCGTCTATCATCCGTTTGCCCGGAAGCGCTGCTCGTCCGGCGTTATGATGATCGCTTCGCTCGGTATCATGATTGTTATTGAAAATGTCATCGCGCTCATTTACGGGAATGAGGTGAAAACGATTTCAAATCAATTGGAGCCGTCCGTCGTGTTTGCAGGACTTCGCTTTACCCGCATTCAGGTTCTTCAGTTCCTTGTCGGGTTTGGTGTGTTCACCTTCGTCGGTATGGCGGTGCGCTACGGCAAATGGTTCAAGGCGTTGTGGGCAATGGGCGACCAGCCCGAACTCTTGGCCGTTCTTGGGCTGCCTGTGCGTCGGTTGCGTCTTGGTGTGATGATGCTTGGCGGTGTGCTGGTGGCGATTCCGGCGATGTTGATTTCATGGGATATCGGAATGGATCCGCATGTCGGTATGCACTATCTTCTGCTCGGTTCGGTAGCGGTGTTTTTCGGAGGCGCCGACAGATATTGGGCCTGGGGCGCGGGTGCGTTGCTCCTCTCTGCGTTGCAAAGCCTTGCCGTTTGGCAGCTTTCGGCACGGTGGACCGATCTTGTGACGTTCGGCGTCTTGATTTTCGTTCTGATGTTCCGTCCGCAGGGGCTTTTCGGCGTGAGCAAACGACTGGAGGAGTCCAAATGAATTATCTTCTCCATATCGGCGTGATGCTGGGCATCTACGGGATGTTGGCTCTTTCGACCAATCTGCTGATCGGGTTCGGCGGGCTTCTTACGATGGCGCAGGCCGCCTTTTACGGACTTGGTGCTTACACATACGCGCTTTTGTCGCTTAAATTGGGGCTTCCGTTCTATGTGACGCTTCCCGCTGCTGTCGCGCTTTGCGCGCTCGTCGGCTGGCTGTTCGGACACGCCGCGCTCAGATTCCGCAATGAAGCATTCGTTCTGGCGACGATAGGATTTCAGATGATCGTCTATGTCGTTCTTTACAACTGGACCGATCTGACGCGCGGACCGTATGGAATCTCGGGGATCCCACGTCCGTCGCTTTTCGGCATGAGTATAGAATCCGTGCCTGCATATTTCGTGTTCACTCTCGTTCTCTTCGCCCTCGTTCTCGCTTTTGTGCATCTTGTCGTCCAAAGTCCGTTCGCGCTTTCGCTCAAAGCCCTGCGCGACGACGAGGCCGCGGCGCAGACCTTGGGCATCTGTCCCAAGGGGCAGTATATCAAGGCCATGGTTTTTTCGTCTGCGGTCGCCGCGGTGCCGGGCGTATGTTTCGCAAGTTACATTACCTACATCGATCCGACAAGTTTCACGCTTTCAGAGTCGATTTTCATAGCCTGCATTCTGCTTGTCGGCGGATCGGGCAATATCGCAGGCCCTATGTCCGGCGTTGTGTTCATGATTGTTCTTCCTGAACTTTTGAGGTTTGTCGGCCTTCCGGATGCGGTCGCGGCGAATCTGCGCGAGATAATCTACGGCGTGTTGCTGATCGTTCTTGTGTACATGAAACCTAAAGGATTGGCAGGTGCATATGCAGTCAAGTAAGAGCGATCCGCGCATAATAGAGCCTGTCGAGCTGCGGGTTGAAAACGTCGGGAAGCGCTTCGGCGACTTCGTGGCGTTGCACGATGTGAACATCACCTGCGCACTTGGGAAAGTGACAGCGCTCGTCGGTCCGAACGGCGCTGGTAAGACAACGTTTTTTCACGTCATCGCCGGGAGCCTCAAGCCCGACGGCGGTAAAGTCTATCTCGGCGATAAGGAGATAACCGGAATGCCACCGTATAAGATCGCGCGTCGGCATGTCGGTCGTCTTTTTCAGGATATTCGCATATTCCCTGATTTGACCGTCTTGGAGAATGTGCAGGTTTCGCTCCTGCACGCGTCGGATTATTCGTTTGCGTCCACATTTGCGTTTTGGCGGTTTGCCGCGCGTGATGCCGACCGCTACGAACGCTCGATGAAGTGGCTTGATTTTGTAGGGTTGTCGGATGACGCCGCCAAGCCGGCGCTCGAGCTCTCGTATGGTCAGCAGAAACTTCTCGCTTTTGCGCGTCTTGCGGCACTTCGCCCGGCCGTACTTTTATTGGACGAGCCTACGGCGGCATTATCGCCCGCAATGGCGAGTAAGATGGTAGGTCTAATAAAGCGCCTTGTCTCTGAGCAAGGTTTGACGGTTGCGTTGATCGAGCATAATATGGGTGTAGTAAGGGAGCTCGCGGATTATATCTATTTTCTTCATGAAGGATCCGTTTATATGCAGGGTACACAGAAAGAGGTTCTTGAAAATCCTTTAGTCCGTAAACTCTATATGGGGCTGGGAGGTGCTGCATGCTGCTGACGATGGAGCATATCTTTTGCGGCTACGGCGATAGACCTGTACTCAATGATGTCAGCCTTTCCGTTAATGAAGGTGAGGCTGTGCTGATCGCCGGGCCGAATGGCTGCGGAAAGTCTACGCTTTTGAAAGCTGTTTCAGGGGTGCTTAAGTTGTCTGCTGGCAATATCAAACTATCCGGAGAATCGCTCGCGGGACTTTCGGTCGAGCGGCGTATTCGATCGGGTATCGGTTATTTGCGCCAAAGCGATAACATCTTTCCCGGTCAGACGGTCGAGGAGAATCTTGGGCTCGCCGGGATGATGCTTTCAAGAGCGATATATTTGTCCGCGAGAGATGAGATGTTGGAACTTTTCCCTTTTCTTAAAGCGAAACTTAACGATCGGGCAGGCTCATTATCTGGTGGGCAGCGTCAGGCACTCGCATTAGCGATGGTATTCCTAAGCCCTAAAAAGCTCTATCTTCTTGATGAGCCGACGGCAGGGCTTTCGCCTGCAGCCGCACAGGATATTATGGGTCGGGTACGTCAATTCGTGAAGGACGATGCGATGCGCTCGGTTCTTATGGTGGAGCATCGGCTTGATCTTTTGTCGTGGGTCGATCGTGCGGTCTTTCTTTCGCAGGGCAAGGTCAAATCCGAAATCGAGAATATCGCGCTTCTTCAGGATGCCGAATGGCTCGCGAAGAATTATTTTGAGTAAAGTGGGAGAAGGCTGTATGACGATGACACGGTTAGATGAATTACTGAGAAACGGCGAAGGACTCGCCACAGAGTTCAAGCGGTGCTCGGGTAGAGTTGAGCACGATGTGTTTGAGTCTATCTGCGCATTCCTTAACAGGTTTGGCGGCGATGTGTTACTTGGGGTCGAGGATGACGGGACTGTTGTCGGGATAAAAGGCGATCCGGTCGCATTGCGCAATAATATTATGAATATTGCGAATGACGGGAATGTTTTTGATCCGGTTGCATATATCGCGCCTGAGATTGTCGAGTATGATGGTAAGACGATTATCAGTGTTCATGTTCCTGCAAGCGGCGAGATTCATGCTTATAAGGGCGTTGTTTATGATCGCAACGGCGATGCGGATGTGCGTGTGCGCTCGACGGCGGCCAAGGGTATGATGTTGCTGCGCAAACAGGGTGTTTTCACTGAACAGCGGATATATCCGTATGTTACAAAGGCCGATTTGAATCTTGCCGATCTAAAGCGGCTTCGCATTCGTGCGCAGAATAACAGCCGTGATGAAAGCCGCCATCCGTGGATGGATATGGATGATGATCAGCTTCTGCGTAGTGCCAAGCTGGTTGGCACAGATCGTGAATCTGGTAAGAGTGGTTTTAACCTTGCGGCCGTTATGCTGCTTGGAACGGAAGATGTTATAAAAGATATTTGCCCCGCATATGTTACGGATGCCATTTTGCGTGTTAAAGACATTGATCGTTATGACGATCGCGATGTGGTCGGTGTTAATTTGATTGCGGCATACGACAGATTGATGGATTTTGCGAGAAAGCATCTTCCGGATCCGTTTTTTCTTGAAGGGGATATCCGTAAAAGTCTTCGTGAAATTATCGTCCGTGAAATGGTGGCAAATACGCTCATTCATCGCGAATTTACGAGTTCGCGCCCGGCGCGGTTTGTCATTGAACGCAGCCGAATGTATGTTGAGAATGCATGTCGAGCATCCTGCGGTGATGCATTGACGCCCGAGAATTTTGTCCCCGACCCAAGAAATCCCATAATAGCCAACTTCTTCAGGGTGATTGGCTACGCTGACCAACTCGGCTCTGGTGTTAGGAATCTTTTCAAGTACGCCAAGGCATACGGCGGTTCTGATCCTAAGTTGAAGGACGGAGACATATTTCGGATTGAGGTGTCGCTTCAGTCTGTAAAGGTGGGGGCGACTATGGAGAAAATGTCTGCTACTAGGGAGAAAACTAGGGAGGAAACGACAGCTACTAGGGAGAAAACTAGGGAGAAAATCATTGCCTTCCTTTCAGATCATCCAAGTGCTACACAGGATGTCATAGCGAATTCGGTAGGGTTGTCAGTGAAAGGTGTGGAGTGGAACATAAAGGCGTTGAAGGATTCAGGACGCATCCGCCGTGTTGGCCCAGACAAAGGTGGACATTGGGAGGTTGTCTCGCAATGAAAAAGCAGAAAGACATAGCTTTGCCGATGGATGGTGCGAAAGACTATCGCAAGTGGTGGTTTTGCGTTCTATAAGTATCGTTACGTTCTTTGCGTTAAAAAATCGAAGGCGGTGGAATGTGCGACATTATGAAGATTTTTGATATAATGTGCAACCGTAGACCGTCCTTTACGAGGCCCGCGAGTGGCGGGCAAAGGCGCTGGGAATCATTTAAGAATAAGGAGAAAGAAAGATGAAAAATGGCATTAATCGTTCGACTGAGAAATTGCAGCATTATCCGTCGCCATTCTCAAAGCTTTTGCTCGTTCCGCAGGACAGTACGCTTTCGGTTGAGTCGGATCTTACTGGTGCAGTGGGCGTTTGCAAGAACGCGACTCTGGTCTGTGGCGGCTCTTGTTTCATTAACGTGGAGATTGGCGAGAAGGCTAAATTTATTTGCCGAGGAGCGTGTCTTGGAAATGTTGTGATTAAAGAGGGAGGCTTCTTTAAGTGTGATGGAGAAATGAGCGGCGACATCACAAACAACGGCGGTCGGTACGATATTCACGGATCCTTCTCCGGCGAGGTGTACGGTGAATTGGAAGAGGACGAAGAAGATGATGATGATTACGACATAGATGAAGACAATTAACGGGTACAAGAAAAGAACTTATTTTGATCCTCAACCGGCATGAGATTTTTGGTATAATATTAGCCAAACGATGAAACGCGGATTGACAGATTCTCGTACTTGGCATCATGCCGGCCTTGGCAAGGGCGGGCATTGGGAGACCGTGGTGCCATGAGACGAGATTGTCAAATGAACTCATTCTCTAAAACTAAAACCACAAACAAAAAGGATAAACAAAAATGGATAAAATGGGTCAGGAACAGATAGTTGACGCAGTGCGCAACTGGCTTAAAGCTAACGACTGGTATTACGATTACAATGCCGAGAAGCATATGTTCAATATGAGCATCAGCCTCAAGAGCAAATTACAGTCAGGCAGGATATTCGTAGATGTCAAGGAAGACTGTTACGCGGTGTACATTTACGCGCCAATTAGGGGCAAGGACAATCTCGCCGAACTCACCAAGTACCTGACGATGGCCAACTACGGCCTGCTCAACGGGAACTTCGAGCTGGACGTAGACGACGGCGAAATCCGCTACAAGACCTACGTGAATTGCGATGGGTTGCAGGAGCTCTCTTCAGCGGTTATCGAGGACAGCATTTACGTCGGCTGTGTTATGATGGATCGCTATGGCGACGGCATCGCCGCGCTTGCGCTTGGGTTCTCCGATGCCGACACGGAAATCAAGAAGGCAGAAAAAAAGGACGAGTCTTCTGCTTCGTGAAAGAATCTATTTTCTTTAGAAAGAAAGGTATGCAACGATGAAGATTAAGAAGAACCTGTTACTGGTCGTTATCCCAACGGTCACTGTTTTGGCATTTGTCATATTTTTTGCATGCCGAAACAGACAACCAGCTTCTGCCGATAATGCTGTCCAAGTTGGTGTGATTCTGCCTTTGACGGGCTCGCTTGGATATGAAGGAACTCGTATGAAAGATGCGATGGACTTGGCATTGTCCCAATTAGATGGTGAAAAACAACAATGTTTAAAACTCAATTACGAAGACGGGAAGTTTTTGGTTCGCGATTCCATATCGGCGTTCAACAAATTAAACGAGAAGGGGATGGATGCATGGGTCATTTTTGGTGATACGCCGTTGTTAGGCATGAAAACTTTACTTGAGAAGACTGGAAAACCAGTTTTGTGCCTCATTGGAGCTCAGGATCTAGTCAAAGATTCGCAAACGTTCTTCCATTTTTCGGGATCTATAACGTTGCCGGCTATTGAGAATGCTAAGTTTGCCAAGCGCAAGGGCGTGAAGACGGTCTCTTTAATTTATTTAAATGAACAGATTGGTTTGGAGGTGAAGGGTGCTTTTGAACGGGAGTTTATAGACGAAGCACATAAGGTAGTCGCGTCAGAGGGATTTGACATGGGGCAACGAGCAATGAAGAGTTTGGTTGCGAAAGCTATTGCGCCTAATCCTGACGCAGTATTTGTTTATGGATATGCGACTCCATATATTGAAATCTTAAACGAAATAAAAAATGTTGGCTACCGTGGAATTGTTTTGACAGATGGAAATCTTGCCGCTGTAAAACCCGATCTTATCGATGGTGGGGAGGGCGTTTGGTATGCAGATTTTGATTTTGGCGATGGATGTGAGAACCCAGAGACTAAAAAGTTTCTGCATGACATGCATGACATCTATGGGGAGACTGCGAGTTCCTTTTCCGCATTTGCCTATGAAACGGTACGTGTGCTGTCGACAATTATCCATGATAAGGGTAAAACCCCTGCCGATATTCATAGCGGATTGTTGGCAATTAAGGACTACCACTCTATTTTTGGTGTGATATCGTATCGTGACAATAGGGAACTTGAAATCCCAGTAGTGATTAAAAAGGCAACACGGGATAGCGCACAAGTTGTTAATGATTAAGGAGGCTCCGCTCATGGATGCAGGACCGGATGCACAGCATGGTGTAAATACAGGCGTTGTGGAATCCAAATACTATGTGGATGTATGGTTGCCGGACGCTAAAGACTATCCGGGGTTGAGAGGAGCAAGTCCCAAAGTCCAAGAGGCATTGGGTCTAGGCCTTGGACTTCCAGATAAACCTACAGTTGTTCCACTTGGTGAAATAGAAATTAATCTTAAGCCTCGGTTCTATAAGCGAAACGAAAAGAATCTTGATATTGATAGTGAATCGGTCGCGGCCATTTCGTTTTCGGAAGATTTCGCGAAGCAGTGTAATTCCAATGATGTGGCCGTTCTTGCAATGATGGGTGGGGTTCTTCCTGCAGGGAAGAATTTCTTTAGAATGGGTTTTTCCGTTGAAACTATTGCGGCCATCATTGGAGATCAGATTATTAATGATAATGACGGACGGGTGTCTCATGTTTTTTTGATTCGTGTGGATAATGATCTTGGAAATGAATTTGAACGAGCATTCTCAAGGGCGGTGAATGCCCCAAACCAAGGGCGTTCTTTGGATATACTCAAGATTGATGAGAACGGTACCCCCATTACTAAGAAGATACAAATTACGCCGACGGACGAACAGGTGGCACGGAATACCTCAACGAATGAGGGTGTTATTAGTAAATGGTTGACTAGTTGTATTAAAAATCCGGAACACCCAAGAAATCAAGGCCTGAGATCTGTTGTCATATATGGATATTGGGAGCAATATTGGAATTTCGTAATAGAAGTATTAAGATGCAAAGCCTTTTGTAACGACGAAGATTGGTTATATGTTGAGTCAAATTACCCGCTACATTATCCCTTTATTCTTTATGAAGCACGACATGTAGATGATTTAGATCAAGATGATTTGCAAAATTTTACTAAAGAACGCACTGATGATATTATTCCGAGATCGGTGGAAATTACGAGTTCGGGAAAAAATAATAAAAGGATAATGGGAGATAAAAAACAAGAGAAAACAGGAGGTGAAAGTCCAGAGAAACCGCCGGAGAGTGTGTTTCACCCTCAGAAGGGGAATTTGCAAAACAACAATGAAGACGAAAGGGATTTCAATATATTTAATGAAAAGAAAATGGCTCATGCGAGTACGATAGCTCATGCGATCAAGAATAGGGATGAACCTGAAGAAGAGCATCAAAAAGAATCTAAGGAACTCAGTCAAGAAAAGCTTATGCCGAGGGAACTTAAGCGAATTCGTTGTATAACGGGTAGACTCGTTAATGATGGTGAAAGTAGTTTCATTACATTTGCGAAGGAAACGGTTCGCCTGCTTCGTGCTGCTATTAGGGACGCTCATGAAAAAAAGGGAAAAGCGCAAGATCGGACCATCAAATCTATACGAGAATGCATATGCAAGTTTTTGGCAAATAGTAAGTTCTATGCAGCGGAACATCTAGGGTCTTTCTTTTTTCGAAAAGATGGTGAATTGTTTTTCCCTCTCTACCTCTATAACGGAAAGCTTGAGCGACAAAGAATCGTCAGAGAGTCTTGTTGTAAGGGTGATGAATTCACAAAGGAGGCTATAGCCGATCAATTACTACAACTATCTAATTCTCTGAACAAGATAACGCGGGCTGAAATCCCCCGCAACCTTAAGGTAGGCAATTCGGATGGTGCTAAGAAGGTATTTGAGGAATTCAGTAAAATAATTGCTGACATCTCAAAGGGAATTGAGATTAAGTTTGTAAGCTATTATCCTAATACAGAGCACCTGTTCTATACATGGACAGATACGCAGGAGGGAAATGTTGATAAGACGGAGCGATTTATCAATGTTAGCATTTTTGATGATGTTTGTAAAAAAATACAAGGTGTAATCCAGATTAACTTAAAAGATTTTGATTTGGAAGATAACGATGCATATAGAGTATATTTGGTCTACGAGAGGACTGAAAAAGTTTTTGATGCATTAACTCTGGCGGAGTGGTGGAATACACAAAGCAATGATTGCCAGGCGACGATTATAGCTGGGAATAAAGGTTGGGAGAGATGTCTATTGCCTGTTAAGGCGGTTGTGTTTGCCAAATCAAGGATTGGGAAACAAGACGGTCAGACGGATGAGGGTATGTCTGAAAACGAGTATAAAGATATTATAGACAATGCCAATTATGCACACTACTACCGCGACTGCGACGGCCATGAAAGCAAGTTCAAGTTTGATGAGATTTTAAGTGGTCTTTGTAAACTTCTTGGGTGTAGTGGAGACAACGGCAATTCAGAATCAGATGCCCGTTTTTTATATTATATTCCTGAATATATTCCGGAAGACAACAAACCTGAAGGCAATAATAGTTACAAGATAGGTGGGCAAGGCGGAATCGTTATGGCGACTTGTTGCAAGTTGTCTTTGTTTGATTTGCAAATTGTTGAGAATATGGTCTCCCACATTTTTTCTAAGCTAAAAACATGTTTGGCAGAACATGATGTCCTCCTTTCAAATATAAAATCTGCCATTGGCTCCATAATGTCTCGCAATGGTTCTCATAACATTGGTAGCCATGTATTGGCGGCACTGTCGCACAATGTGGGAACATTGCCGGATGATAGGGTGTTATATCAGTATATTCAGCAGCGGATGGATTATATTGCAACGGTGACGACGGACTTTCCGACATGGACGCAACCGACAATGTTTGTAGCCGATATGATGAAAACTTTTTTATCGCAGAGGCATTTATTAGATCATATTGTGGAGAGCGAAGGGTTGCATGCATTTCAGTTTCAAAATCCTAATATGACGGATGAGGAGTGGGCGGCTCAAGAAAACTGTGTAAAGATTTATGTTAGGAAGTTAGATGGTGATGGAAGTGTAAAGGACTTCATTGAATATGAAAAGGGTAAACGAGAACTTCCCATTGATTTGACTAATGATGTTGATTTAGCAATTCCCGGGGGAATAATTGGTGAACATGCGTTCTATACGATTCTTGAAAATATAATTCGGAATGCCGCGAAACATTCTTGGGCGAAGATTAAACAATGGCAAATAAGGCAAAACGAAATTGAGTTGCAGTATAATAATTTGGAGCTTTTCATTGATTTTGAAGAAAAGGATGATGAGGTTAAGTATAACGTTTATGCAAAGTTGCCGATGGCTCAGGTAGTTGTGGAAAAATCTAAAGCTGACAATAAATTATGTCAGAAGGTGATTGCTTCAGAACAACTGATTAAATGGAAGGAAAAGTTTGATGATATGGGTGTAGTGAAAGCAAAGGAGGAAAATGCTTTTAAGGAGCTGCCAGATTATGAACAGGAACAGGTCAAACTACATTTGGCTAATCTCAAAGACGATCCACTTAAAAAATGGGTAGATAGATATGACAAACAAGGCGGATTGACATCTGATGAGCAGAAGGAGTTTGATTCATTGGCGATTCATCATAAGCAACAAGTTATGTTGGCGAGGCCTTTTATTGATTCGCAGGGAGCACTTCGTCGTGAGAATTGGGGTATGGCAGAAATGAAGATATCGGCAGGATATCTCGCTGGCGAATCTATTGAGGCGATAGGGGGTATTGGAGACAAAAAAGGAAGTAATGAAATTATAACGCCACGCATCAAATCAGAAAAGGTCAAGAGGAAATGTATAGAATCAGGGGAAAAAGTAACAGAAATTGAGGTCGAAGAACTATATTTAGGCTATGAATTTTCTATTGCCAAACCCAAGGAAATATTGATTATAGTTGCGGAGGAGCTGAATAGGGAAGGAAAAGACGATGAATGGGGTAGTGAAAATATTCGTAATGAATTAAAAAAGCATGGGATTTTTGTTAAGACAGTTAGCGAGATAAAACAGGAGAACCGTCTTAATTACAGGTATGTAGTTCATTATAATGCACGTGAGTTGTTTGATAAAAATTATCATGTTAAAGATGATGTTTTATTGCCGTTTAGAGTGTTAAGTGTGGCGGATATTGAGGATGAAAGGCTTAAAGATTTTATTCCGACAATAGATATAAGTAAACTAAAAGAGTGTTTCGAGAAGGGCACTGAAGATCCGAAAAACGGAATTCAAAAACTTGTCTACGATACTTATCTTAAACATTTTTTGTCACAACGGAGTGTAGATAATATTGGTCTTTTGGTTGCGATAAATGAAAATGAGAAATCTGGCGGAAATAGTTTGATTTCGGATGCGGATATTCTTGAATTGATGCTTGAGCAGAATTTTGCTGTGTGCGTAGCTCAATACAAGGAATTTGCAGCTAACGAAGATAAGATTATTAAGTGTTTAGAATCGATTCGTCATAAAAGTAGTGCTAAAGATACAGTAATAAAGTTTAAGCACTTCTCAAATAAGACGATAAGGGAATTGATTGCACAACGTATGTGCGATTGGGCTGGAAAGTCTAATGATTCATGGATTCCAATAGTTGAACATTTGCGTAAAAAGTATTTCGTATCAGATGCTGAGAGCGAAACTTCCAATGAGCTTAAGCCAAGTAATAATGAAATATCAGTTGATTTTGCAGCAAGTGTAAATTCTCTGTCGCAAAAACATCCGATTGATGATTTTATCCGTTATGTGGAATCGATTTTTGAAAATACAAAGAAACTGTTTAAACAGTATGAAGAGCAGATTGTGACGTTGCCGGCAGGGTATAAGGTTCAATCTTCTGATGTTGGAGAAGGGGCGTCGCTTATAGACGGGATTAAGATTATTACATCAGCAGAGAAAGAAGAACTTGAAAAAGAAAAAGATCGCCACTGGATTGGGTATCGCCGTCATGCTCATACGCTACCTGTTGATGATTCCAAGAGACTTTATGTTGAGCCGTTAAGCGGAACTCAGACATACTTGTCACAATTGGCGAGAGTAAAAACCGATCTTGGATTGCAAATGCGTCTTATAGAAAATGGCCTTATGCGTATTCTTGTTCTTGATGAACGAGTTGCGAAGTTCCTTCGTGAGCATCAAAAGGAAGTTGGCCCGCATTATAAGTCGATGAATATCCATGTCATTGATCACGAATGGGTTGTTGCTGGTGGAGAAACTCCTCCTGAGGGTTTTTACGGAAAGTTTACTTCTGTGCACAAAGAAGCGTTGAAATCATTTGTAAAACCGAAAGATTCTAATGATGGTGAGAATAACCAAAATGGGAATGCCGATGTGAGCTCGAATTCGAACCTTACTATGTTTGATGATGTTGACATCTTAATCGTTCATCAGGGGATTCTGGATAAATGGTACCCTGAATTCAAAAATCGTAAGGATATGTGGAAGTTATTGGAAGGGTTCAAGAAATTAGTGAAATATGTTGTCGTGACTACTGGTCGAGGGACTCCGGAGAACATACCTGAAGAGACTCATCTGTTGCCGTTCGCCGTCGTTGAATCTACACTCTTTAAGAAATATCCAGAGAAGTTGATCTTAACAGATACTATCATGAATGTCCTTCCTGTTGGGAAGAAGAACGACAACTCTGGAGGCCAAAAATGAAATATTATGTCTTTATCGCAAGAGACGAGGAAGAGTTTTCGCGCTATCCTCAAAGTGGGTTTCAGGAGCTGAAGAGGGATTTTGCAAAAACGATTCGCCATAAGGAGATGGGAGACTCATATTTATTGATTATATCAAGCGATGTGAAGCCTAAGAATGCAGAATCGGATGAAGATGTTAAGATGATGTGTTTTAAGGTTGCAGCTGCGATAAAGTTAGTAAATACAAATTACGATTATGCAGCAGGTAATGATTGTGTGCATATTTTTGTTCATGTGGGTGGAGAAGGTAGTTGTGGCTTAGGGAAAATGGAGGAAAGTCTAAAAAAGAAGGTTGGAGAAATAAAGGAAAATTGGAAAGTTTTTCTTTTAAGTTCAAGCTGGCGCTGGAGAATTGATGTCAAGCAGTCTATGATTAGATTGCCTAATAGAGAAGGGGAACTTGATGTTCTTGTAAAGCGGTGCGAGATGGACATTGCCGCTGAGATTTTAAAAGGATTTAAGGCTCGTTATAGTACTACTGAGAAAAAAGATTGCTATGATAAAATCTGTGAAAAGCTTTCCATTGTTAAGATTGAGGAGAAGAGAAAATGAGCAATGGCAGAAAATTAAATCTTTTTATTTTTGACTTGGCACAGCATGGAGAACTGACAAACCTAGTACTGTGGCAAGTAGCTAAGATGTTTGAGATGAGGTGTGGTATCTGTGTTGCTTCTTATTCATGGTGTGCGCCTTTAAAGAAAGAGAAATTTATTCCTCTATTTCTTTGCAATTCGTATGATGAGATTAGGGCGCATGGTTTTAATGTGCCAAGAGAATTTGTCTTTGAGGTTGGATTGAATCCTAATCCTAATTATATTGATGATCCAGATAATCAACCAGAGATGTTGTGTGAGATCTTAGGGGATAAGATAGAAGATCGGTTAAGTCTGTATAAGGAGTTAGAAATAGGTGTAAGTTTTGAGGATGTTAAAGACTGGTGTGTCGGTGCGTTTCGTAGATATTTGTTTATGGATGATGATGTTCACGGAACATCGGGGACTTTTTCTATTTCGGAATTAATGAAATGCAACAAAGAAACAGGCTTGAATGTTGATGATAAATATTGGCAAAAATGGTTTGGGGAATTCGGTGATGACAAAAATAAATTTAACAGAGAGATGTTGCGGGCTAGATTCGGAGTTGGCGTGAAAAATTCAAGTGACAGTACAACGCAAAATCCAAAGGAAGATGATCCGCTCAGAAATTATAAGGATGTATTGTCGGTTGTGTTTGAGGAAGAATTTAGGTGCATAAAAGCAGACGTTATTGAGAATCCGGGCGAAAGCTATCAAAGAGTAAAAGATTTTTTTGAGAAGAAGTTTCCAAGTCAGCAAGGTCTTGCATTAAAATTTATTTCTCCATGCGGAAAGATACGTGTACTTGTTGTAGATGATAATGCTACAGCCGAAGTTGAAAGTCTTAAAAGTAAAGAATCGTTGTCTAATATTTTTGATTTTGCTCCGTTGGATTTGAAGAAGCGAGATGATGAATCTTCGAATCAGTTTATAAAAAGATCCATAGGCGAGATAAAAAATAAATCTAAGGAATGTGTTGATGTAATTTTATTAGATCTAAGCTTAGGCGAGGCGACAGGTTCTGATTTGACTGGCTATCATCTGATTAAGAGATTTAAGCAATGGATGCCGACGGCCTATATCATTATTTATTCTGAACATGAGGATATGGGGCATATTGTTCGTGCGTTCAGAGAGGGTGCCGATTGGTTTTTGAAAAAGAGCGAAGCTCAAGAAAAACTTGCGCGTCATTTTATTTCGTTGATGGCGAATCGCAAATGGAGAAAAGAATTCGGCGTCATCAGACCGAAATATGTTCTTGATATAAAAGGCAAGGATGAAAATTTTATCGCCAAATTCAATGTAAAAGAGGTATGGCAATATTTGACAATAAAAAGTCTGGAATTATTGCCGGGACATTATATCAAGATAAATAAGATGGGGGGCGGTATCAGTTCGGCTGTCACATTCCGAGCGCAGAAAGGCATTACAAGAGATACTGAAGATAATCAGGCGCCCGTAATCATCAAGATAGATTCTGTTTTTAATACGAGGATGGAATATGAGCGTTATTTCCGCTTCATTCGACCGTATATTGCCAATGAGTCGGGGCGGATAGAGAAGCGTGAAATAGTTCTCAATAGGGATAGCGCCGCGATTGTTTATACATTTACAGGGCGGCGAGATGCTGCACATGAACTTAACACCTTGGACGAACTGCTGCGCCGCGATATGTTATCGCGTGAAACTTGCGATTATGAAAAATATCGCAAGATGTTTAATGCGCTGTTTGATGAGATCACAGCGCGTCTGCACAGGGTGACTCCAGTCGCAGAATTCAGGGATTTAAAGACAGATCCGGAAGAGTTGTCGGAGTTTTCTGATTATCCCAATCGCACATTTGGAGAATTGGAGAGTGATTCTATATCATCCTCCGATCAAGGTCATAAATCTTGGTTTTTCTCGAATTTTACATATAGAATGCCGATAGAGAGTGTTGCTGAAAAGTTTATAATAAGTGAAGGCTCAAGCAATCCGAATGAGGTATATGAAGTTTATGGTATCCAGAAGGATGACTTAGGTAAGAATTCCGCTAAATACCCTTATACTTATGTTATTGAATGTCAGCGATATAAGATTAAAACTGAAAATGATAATAAAGAGTTGCATCAAAAGGTGTTGCTGAAAGGCGATTTAGCGTCATATTACGCCCGTTTTAGGACACATCTTTGGCCGGGAATGTTGCTGTCGATAAAACTGGGGGAAGGTCAAACATTAAATGAGAACGAACTTATGTCTTGGTGCTTTTGTTTCTGCGCCAATAAGAATTTATATCAAATCCGCGCTGAAAAGACAGAAGATGGCTCTAAACAAGAGGGATGTTTCCGGATATCTAAAAAGCTTTATAATAAGATGGCCGGATGGTTTAAGGATAAAGAAAACCGATACTTAATAACAGTTCGTGACGCGCTGAAAAAACTTGTCGATGAGGAGCCGCACAGATTTGTGTGTCCGGTTGGTATTGTGCACGGCGATTTAAATCTTAAGAACATTATGATTGAATCCCGGGTCAATCCACCGAAAGAAATTCAAGCAGACATAACGAAGGTTTTGTCTGATGTGTGGCTTATAGACTTTGCTCGGACGCGGCGAGATGTCGTAGCACATGATTTCAATGTCGCTTTTACATCAGTACTTCCGTTGCTCTTTCAGCCGGATCTCGTTGGGACGCATGAGAAGGGTAAACCGTTTGAGCAGAATGATGAGCAGAAGAAATACGTCGAAGAATTAGATGAAAAACTTGAACCGTATTTGCGCCATGTTCTCTTTGACAAGTATGATACTTTGTCGGATTTGTTTGCGGAAGATCAGCGACTTGTTTTCATGTACAAGATATTAAGAAGAATCCGTAAAGCGGCACTTGCGACGGGGATGTCGGAGGATATGTATCTACTGACGACAGCACTGACATGTTTGTATTCGTTTAAACTGTATTTAAAACAAGGAATGCCGGAAGCCGCAACAGCACTTGTAATGGCGGGATTGCTTTGCGTGGAGAAGTTGAATCCGCCAGATGACTGTTTCGAAGCATCTAATCAGAAAACATTATGACACCTAAACGCATAATCCTTGTTCGCCACGGTGAATCGGAGGCGAATGTCGATCCGACGGTGTATGCCCGCGTGCCGGATTGGCGGATTGCACTTACAGCAACTGGTGTTGAGCAGGCTCGGGATGCTGGGCGGAAGATTGCGGGATTGATTGGCGGCGAGTCGTTCGGGGTGTTCAGCTCGCCGTATGTGCGAACGGAACAGACCAAGGACGCGATGCTGGAGGGAATGGGGCGCGAGCCGGTGTTTGACTACCAAGATCCAACTTTGCGCGAACAGGAATACGGCAACATGCCGCCGACAGATGAGAACAATGCGAACCGTGAGTTCCGCAAGAAGTTCGGCTACTTTTTCTACCGTTTCCCGAACGGTGAATCGTGCGCCGATGTCTCGGATCGTATCACGCTCTTCCTTGACTCCCTCTATCGCCGGTTTGAGCGCGACACGTGTCCCGAGAACATCATCATCGTTTCCCACGGCACGGCTATCAAGTGCTTCCTTGCTAGATGGTATCATTGGTCGATTGCAAAGTTTGATACCATTCCCCAGTTGCCAAACTGCCATGTTAGTGTGATGAGACGAATTGATGGGGATGTGCAACGCGCTTCTTCGCAGTTTGAATTGCATGAACCATTTGAAACAGTATGCTGTTTCTCAATGAAAGGTAAAGAACAATGACAATTGTTCAAGATCAGTTTGACGCATCGTCCTTCCAAGTTCCGCCGAAAGTCGGGAAGTCTGGAATGTTGGGCGACCTGTCGGGTGCCCTGCAGGTGTTAAACCGTGTTGCGTTTAGCATTGGATGGATACTGTTGGCCATAGCGGCTCCGCTTGCATGGGGCTTCTTGCCGTTTGGTTATGAGAAACTTAAGGAGAGCGCCGAAATCAGCGCGGTGCCATCGCTGACAGTGTGTATGCGAATGACTTTCGCTGCTTTATTCTCGCTTGCTGTGCTTGCCGTCTGGGTGGCTATAGGCAAGGCTGTGTATCGTGGGTGTGACGGAGACGTGCCTTGGTTTAAGAAGATGTTACGAGAAACGCGGGAAGCCTTAAAGCGTCATTGGCGGCCACTCCTTGCGTTGCCGGTTCTTTATGTTGTCGCGCGCATATTGGAAATGGAATTGTTGTTGAACGCATCGCGGATTGGGGTGGAAGGACCATTCGGCGGCGCATTGGAGCAATACGGATATTTTCTGGGATTGCTTTTGATAATACTTTTGCCTACGGCCAGATTGCGTAATTTTTCCATCGTGGATATGCTTGTGTGGACAGTTACTGTGGTTATGGTTTTCGCTAGCGCAGTTCTGAATCTGACTGCTCGCGTCCATGTTGCCCACTGGAATTCTGTTTACATAATGACCGTCATGGCGTTTGCCGTGGCTGTGATAGGGCTTTTCTCTGCACTTGTAAAGACGGCAAGTGGCTTTGCGGCGGAGTTCTCGGAAGATGTCAGCAAACATCGTTTTGCTCCAGCCATATTTGCCAGCATGGTCGTGAACATGGTAATGGCTGCAGGGGCGGCTGTGTTGTCTATTCTGTATCTGATTGTCTATTTTGCTGCAAAGGGCTGGAAGTGGATGTCGTATGGCGATAAGATCAAATATTCGATGAGCGATGCATTGCCCGCATATTTCTCAGATGGAAAATGGTTCTGGTTTTTGATTGTAATTGTTGTTGTGGGATCGTTGGTTGCGCCGATTTGCCAGTTGGCGGGTGTAGCGCTACACGATGCGGCAATAAGGAATCGCAAATTATCGAAATATGGCATATCTGGCAGGGACTGGCTGATAGTGTGTGGCGGATTTGAGCCTATGTTTGTGGTCCTGATCGGCATTTGTTCTGGTGCAACATTCATAAGCAATTTCTCGATAGCGCTCTCGTTTGGCCTTGTGCTTGCGATTGGCTTGCTCAGGGTCGTGAAGGTGTGGAGTGCGAAGAATACAGTCCTCAGGAATGGTATCTTTACCCATATTCGTGGCAGTTCAAGAGGCCCTGATTCGACCATGTCTGAGGATGATTTGCTTCTGCGCGCGGAAAAACTAGCTCTCCTGAAATTCTATGACAAGCGCCGCGAATTTAGGGGAACAAGGTTGGGTGTGTGGCCCAAACCCGCTTTGCTGCGTGATCTTATCGACAGGCATGATGCGGTTAAGGATTTCTTATCTGCTGCTACAACGCAGGAAGTTCTATGTGGGAGAGAGCCTTTTTATACGCCGCTTATAGGCGGTGAAGTCTTCTTCACGCAGGACGATCCTTTCACTCATGATGTTCTCTCTGCCCAATTCGCTTGGCTCAAACGGCGGCATCCGGATGTTGATGTGACGTCCTTCAGCTATTTGCTAAAGCGTTTTTGCAGTGAATCCGCTGGATGGAATGGCAAGTTGGGGTTGAAGAGCCTGGCTTGTGCTGGCGAACCGAATGCAACGCCATATATAATCATCCCGAGAAACCTGAAGGCGGCGACGGGCTTTTGTAGTGACTGGAACAAACTCCTTGCAGTCCTTCATGGAATCGTTGACAGAGAGGAAATACCTCAATATGTCAACGCCTTGATGTTGGATGCAAAGAACATTGATGACTGACGGCGCAAGGAGTGTTATCATGCGATTCTCATGGATTAAGATTTTTTTCACGCCGTTGAGGGGGATTAAGAACCTCTTTGGGCTGCTTACGACGTGCCTGTTTTGTCAGCAGACGCTTACGCTGCTTTTTCTGATGTTTTCCATCTGGACTCTAGGTGCTGCATATGCCTTCTTTTATCTTCACGATCCGAATTGGGGTCAATGGAGTTTTGTGCATCTTTTTGATTTGACAGAGACACGTCGAACGCTTAATGAGTCATCTGGAGTCGGGAAAGCGGTCGCCGTTCTGCTATATGGCGTGACATGGCTTATTGGTGGCGGCATCCTGTTGGGCGTTATTGTGGACAGAAGTGCGCGTTTCATGTCAACGGTAAGAGATGGCCATGTCCGTTATCGTCGTGCATTGCGCGATCATTTTGTGATATTGGGATGGGAGCCAAATGTAGTATCCCTTTTGCGCAACCTTTCTGGAGGTGGTCGACTGCTATCTTTTTTTTCGTTGCGCGCTTTGTTCCGGCCGAGGATTGTCATCTTGTCAGAATGCCCTGCGGTGGAAATTCACCAGCAGATAGCAGAGGCATTTGGCCGCAGTTTCTTTAAGGTACTTCCTTTTGGGCTGATTGTGTACAATGGGGCTTATGATGCGAAAGACGAGTTCAAGATGCTGGTTTTGCGCTATGCGCGCAAGATATATGTGACAGGAGAGGAACCAGAGGCCTCGCATGATTCAAGAGTGTTGCTGTTCCTTGCAAGCCTTGAGGCTTTTTTGGGGAAATATAAACCGAGACAGCGTATTAACTGCCATGTTCGCATTGCTTCTTATTCGCTTTTCAGGCTTTTGGTGTTGTCGATAAACAAGGGATCGCCCGTTGGCAATCATAAGTACGAGTATCTGACCGTCCGCTTTTTCAACTTCTACGAGAATTGGGCCAAACGACTATTCTCGGAAAACCCTGCGAATGGTCGTGCATATCCATCAGTGGTGTTTAGACCTGACGATGGTCAGAGCCGTGTTCGTGTTGTTGTCGTAGGGTTTGGCAAAATGGGGCAGGCGTTGATTGTGGAGATCCTTCGTTCCCATCCGCAAAGGAAAGGACGAATGATTGACATTGTGGTTGTTGATCCCGATGTAAATGTTCTCCGAAAGCAGTTCATGATGTCGCATAGTGACATAGCGACGGGCGAGTACATGAAGCACGCGACTCTTAGATTTGCCAAGGCGATGCGAGTGGAGGATGCCGCATTTCGCAACATGATCAAGCGTTTCGAGGCGGAAGGAGACCAAATTACTGTCATGTTGACATACAACAGCCCTGACGATGTAGTCGTGAGGGCGGTTGCGCTTGCCTCCAAATATAAATCTGCCAATATCTTTGCTCGGCTAAACATCGCCGTACCAGATGTGGACAAGTGCAGAGATGTTGTTGCAGAAAGCTACAATTTGAACCGGCTTTACCTGTATGGATTTAAGGATGGTGCTGGGTTTGGGAAGGAGATTTAGGATGCAAAAGCTTGAAGAGCGTGTTGAAAAAATACGAAATCCTATGACATCCCGACTAAGGGAGTTTGCCGATGCCATGGGGCGGGAACTTGCGGAAGCGTGTAGCATTCCTGGCGCACATTATATCCTTGGCGGGGCGTTAGGGTATAACGCGTCTTTGGTGGGAAACTATGATATTGACTTGCGATTGTTGATTCCCAACGCGGGGAAGAGCCATGAGGAAGTGCGGCGGCAGATTGACGCGGTGAAGGACTTGCTGGCGGCGCGGGCGAAGGACGATCCAACATTCAAGATAAAGTTCATCGATGAGGGCGGAACGAACTACATCTGGCACACGAAACAGATCGTGAAGGTTCCGGGCATCCCTGGCAATCCAGATGTTGAGTTGACGTGGAACATCCAAGCAGAAAGTACGTACAAGAGTATCGCCGAGATGGCGGCGCGTCTGCCGAAGAGGGTAATCGACCGCTATGTTGTCGAGAAGTGGAACGCGCAGCAGGCAGGCAAGGAGGCTTACAAAGCCCTCAAGGGCGAATGGAAGGGGATGATCAACCGTTTGATCGATAAAGGCGCTCGAAAGATGGATGATGAGTCCTTGCGTGAGTTGCTGGATTCAGTAGCCAGTCAATATTCAAAGTTTTTGAAAGAAAGGAAATGACAAGATGAAAGCAATGATGACGGCAATGGAATGTCTATCGATGGAGGTTTGCAAAAGCCACAATTAACCGGAGATCAATAATGAAAAAGACAATTGACCGAATCTTGTTGTTTGTACTCGGAACGCTGGCAGGGCCCGCAGTCTCGTCGTTCTTCCCTGCCTACACCGCTTTTTTCGAGCGCCATCCATGGTGGGGGATTGGTTCTGTGCTTTTGCTTGTACTTGGTTTGTTTTGGTATTGGAGAACGGCCGAAAAGCAGGATCAGAGAGACATCAAGACTGTTGTTGAGGATGTGAAAAATATTTTACATTTGCCGGGGCGTTGTTTAACAGAAACGAATGTGTCGCGAATCGAAGGTGCCCCAAGTTTGATGACTTTATTAAATAGTAAAGTCGGAGTTACAAGTCGTGTGATGAACAAGAGACAAAGAATCGACTTGCCGGAGTCATCATGTGTATTACAGGTTTCGTTTATTCCTATTGATAAAAACGGAAATACAATCCTCTGGAAACGGATGCCAAAAAATCATGTGTTTAGAAGTGGGGGATGGTTCTATCTTGATTTCATTCTCGCCGTATGCGCGCAAGTTTGCAGATGTGTTTGTCTTTGACAGAAAGGATATTGGGGTTAGAGATAGAGGTATGCTTAGTTCGTTGGGAATTACATGTGTGGGATTGCGAGATATCTACTCCAGAGAGGTTCCAAATGTTTCTATGGGCGACATTGTCCCAGTTGGGGCTTATTGGTTACCGAGGCAAAAAGATTCTCATGGCTGTTGCAGGGCACCAGCGTACTGCTTTTGGGTTTTTGCTGTGAAATATGATGTAGATTTTAATGATAAAGATGTCGTGGACGCTATTTTTGGCCGTAAACTTGATAATGGTAAGACCGTTTATCTGAAAAAAGATAACGATAAAAAAGTTAGGGTGCTTTCTTTAAAAGATTTCGACGCTTATAAAGATAGTGTTCAATTGGCGCTTGGGAAAATGGATATATTTATCGCGTCCAATTATGCCAAATTTCTAGACGGGGCCTGCGGTGTAAGTGATGCGCCCTGATCATGATGTTCCAAATTCATGAGGCCATCGTGTCATGGGTGTGCATGAGGTGGGGGGGTGCGTTTGGCGGTATAATGTTGGTTGTTCTGACAAGAAGAGGTGTGATATGAGAACACCTGATGAAGACGTAGTAGAGATGCACGTGAAGTTCTGGGAGCCGTACGCAGTGCAGATGGCGGCTAAGGGCGTCGATGTAATCGAGCATGTTCCGGGGTGGTTGCCTAAGATTAGCGGCATGACCGTTGAACAGGTATCGCCGTATGAAGTGCTGCTACATCGCGTCCTTAGTGCGCATGTATCAGACGTAAGGCTGAGGGTTAAGACGAAGGTCGTTGACGAGTTCGGCTGGAAGGAAGAGCCAAGCAATGTTGTCAGCGTCGGGGTTGTCAATTTCTAACATCTACGTCTTATCATGCAAAAGAAACTAAGATCAAGCAAAAAGCCGATG
>JAZUMF010000006.1:0-22621 GCA_045603485.1 Kiritimatiellia bacterium
TGCCGGAGTTCAAAATAAAGCGGCCTGTATTATTAACGCAAACGCCGCCATATAAATACGGTGATTCCGGATGACCTTCAATTACGGTATCGTCATTCATGGAGAATTCACCGCCCGAAACAAGCAAGCCGCCTGAGCAACCATATTCTCTTTTCCAAGTTATCGTATTGTAGGCAATTCTAGCCCTATCATACATTCCGCCACCGTTTCGAACCACAGCACCACCGATAGTTCTTGCGACATTACTGACAATCAAGGCATCGTCATGCATATAGAGCTTGCCAACATTTACAGCCCCGTCGCCGCTGTCATAACGCACTGCAGTAGTCTTTAGCCCGTTGTACGCAACAGTCGCGTTATTAGACATAATCAGCGCTGACGCCCACATAGCTTGTGCGCTAACCACATTTAGGTTTTCCGGAATAGACGAGTTGGAAACTACTGAAGAAGAATCAAGCATTACAATAGTTCCATCAGCACAACAGATTCCGCCGCCACGCTGATAATAAGCATTGTTATTATGTATTTTTGCATTGCCCCTCATAATTGATGTCGTAGCCCCTCTAACATGCAAGCCAGCTCCACCGAATGAAATGCCATATAAATAACCTTGGGCTTGAGAACGATTATTGTGGATGGACGCATTATCCTCCATCTCAAATGAGCCGCAATATACACCACCTGCAATGCGTTGCCCGGATACACTGCTCTTATACTCGCAGTAATTTGTATTAAAGCATATCTCCGAAAATCCAGACATTTTCAATAATCCTGAAACCGTCGCACCCGCACCGCCCGCTTGACTGGCTGGCGTGGCAACCCTGCAAAGAGTTATCTTCGCATTATCAGTCATTGTAAGATTTGCACAAGTCACTCCCGCACCAGTAGTCTGAGTATATGATTTACACAAAACAGCATTTTTACCTAATTTGACATTAGCCTTTGCGGCGGCAATTAAATGACCGCTAATTCTAACATCCGTTCCGATACCTTCAACCGTAATATTGGAAAACTCAAGCGTAACACCTGCGGTATTGCAACTGATTAAATCTGCGGTATTGGTAACCGTACCGTCAGAAGAAATGTAACGGCGCAAAGTACCGCCATTCAAATCAAAAACAGTATCCCCGGTAACAACAATCGACCCCATAAGGTCAACAATACCGCCATTAGCCAAAGCCTTAGCCCGCTCAAAAGATTTAACAGGCTCAGTCTCAAGAAAACCACCATTCTCATCATTGCCATTAACAGGGTCTAGGAATACCGTTGCAGAAAAAACCGAAGTCGCCGCAAAGGCAACAACCAATGCAAGAGCACTCATAAAACTAGTTTTCATCATAACCCCCATTAAGTGTAAAATAATAAGTCAAAAAGGATTTTATACTTTATAAAAACGATTGTCAAATTTTTGCTTTGAAATTACCCCCCGTGAATTTTGTACATATATTATTACATTACAATATTTTATGAAGGTTTAATATTTTTTATATAAAAACACAAAACATCATTTGATGTCGCAAATGACGCTGTGTTATTATACATTTTAAGAGCCAGACTGTTACACTTGACATAATAGCCCAACCTCGCTATACTGATACAACAAATAGTCGGTATCACAAAAACCTCTGCATTCTCTGCGTTAAAACTTTTTATAACCTTTATAACCTTTAAGAGCCAGACTATTACACTTGACACAACAACAAAACCTCGCTATACTGATACAACAAATAGTCGGTATCACAAAATCTCTGCGTCTCAGCGTCTCTACATTCTCTGCGATAAAAATTCTTACTGCTATTAACTTTTAAGGGGACAGGCCTTTTTGTTTCCTGTATTGATTTGCGGATTGAGTTTTTTGACAGGATTAACAAGATTGAACAAGATTAGAGAATGGGATTTTGAGTTTCTGCGATGAATTTAACATTAAAGAGACAGACTGTTACACTTGACACAACAACAAAACCTCGCTATACTAATGCAATAAATAGTCGGTATCACAAAATCTCTGCGCCTCTGCGGCTCTGCGTTCTCTGCGTTCTCTGCGATAAAACTTTTTATAAACCTTTAAGAGACAGACTGTTACACTTGACACAACAACAAAGCCTCGCTATACTAATGCAATAAATAGTCGGTATAACAAAATCTCTGCGCCTCTGCATTCTCTGCGTTAAAATCAAAACTACCGCTCAAATTTTGTTCCGCACCGTAATCTCATTTTGTACCGAATAAAGGGGACAGTCCTTTTCGCCGCCTCACGCGCCGCCCGTAGCTATAAACCGAAAAATCATTTAAAGGGACAGGCTTTAAACTTGATTTTTTAACACAGCGACGCGGAGAATAACCATCGCCTTCGCCTTTTTTCATAATCGAACCGCAGGCGCAGACTTAGCGAATAAAAAAGAGAGTCGGTTTAGGATCAAATACTGAGCGTTTATTGATTACCCATGCAATACGCTTTGAAGGAGAGCTGTCTGCACACCAGACACCAAATGTTCCCTTCGGCGCAATTGCAAGCTCCGCTTCGGTAAGGAGCATAACATCTCCGGCAGTTGACCAACCCCATTTATCCTGAATCGACGCATAAATGGTCATCGGCTTTTCTGTTGGATAATTTCCATTGATATTGATATAGCTACTATTATTTAACATCGTCTTTAATGTTGCATTCGGAGGCTTCTTGCCACCGAAAGTAATGCGCTTTAATGTCGCAAGCGAATTTTTAAAGCCCGAGCCTGAATCGGTAAAAGCATTTGTAGAATTTATGGTTAACGACTCAAGCTTATTAAGATTGAAAACTGAATTTGCATCAAATGATGACAAATTTGGGAAATGCAAAACCAGATTTGTTACCTGTACTAGTCCGCGAAGACCCATTTTTGTTAAATTATAACTGTGAAATTCAGCATCCTTAATGCTGGAAAGAACGCTTTGATTGTAAAATGGATTTCCTACTATTGAGGTTAAATTGGTAAGAACAAGCTTGCCTGTAAGATTGCCATTATCAGCCAAAGACATACTACCAAGTTGTGAACAATCTTTTGAGACCAGTTTGCCGACATCACAGTTTAATTTTGGCATATTGTAATATGCCTGATAAGGCAAAACCCTGGGACCTGGTGTTATAGATATTTTTTCTATCAACTTTGAACCGCCTGAATTCCGAATCCATCCCTGTTCTATAGTTGGGCGCGATTTTTCAAAAATTATGTTTTTAAGAACTTGGTTTTCGGCGAATGCGATAGCATCAATTTTTGTGACATGCGAGGCTAAGAATGTAACAATAGGGTTATTATTGCGAATTATTGTTACAGTTAAAACCACATTTGTGATTGGATACTTAACATCATTATATCTGAGTATAAGATCTCTCAAATCAAGCGTTCCGTCACTTTCAGAGGGAGAGGCAATCACCATACTGGAAGATGCGGCAGTTCTCCTCAAGGTAAGGTTACCGGGCTTGCCGGATGCCCATGTAACGGCAATCTTCCAGCCATCTTTTGAAATCATACCACTTGAAGCGGTTGAGTAATCCCAAATATTCTCAGTCACTTGCTCGGCAGAGAGAATCCCTGCCATAAAAGCCACCATTGCAAAGACCGTTAAAATTTTGCATTTAACTTTCATACCGCACATAATATTACACTCCCCTGATACGGCAAAGCCGATTTTGAATCAAGTCACATCACTCCTGAAAAACCTGGAACACGCATTCCGAGAAAGTCTTTTATTTAACCTAATGTTAATAATTTATCCTTTATAAAAACGATTGTCAAATTTTTGCTTTTGAAATTACCCCCCCCCCCCATAAAATTTGTACATATATTATTACATTGCAACATATTATGAAGGTTTAATATTTTTTATATAAAAACACAAGACATCATTTGATGTCGCAAATGACGCTGTGTTATTATACATTTTAAGACTATCACTTAAAAGAAAATAGACAAAAAACGATACCCGGTTGATGCCGGGTATCGCTTTTTGTTCATACAACCTTGCCGACTCTGCGGTCAAGTTTTTTATCTGCCGAAAGCCAATCTAGGTTATATCAAGCTATCTTTTTAGAGTGAGATGCAAAGCGCTGACTCTGCCTCAATCTCCTTGGAGAGCTCTGCGAGCGTTTCGTCATCGATTGCTTGGCTGAGCTTGAGGATGACGAGTGAACGGCCGGTCTTGCTGTCGTGTGGATTACGCATATCTTCAATGTTGATGCCCTTGTCGGCAATGCGACGGGAAATCGCAGCGATAACGCCAGGGCGGTCATTGTAGATGCAGCAGAGAAGTGGGCCAGTCGGCTCAAAGTAGAGGCCGTCGAACTCATTGATACGAGCGACCATGAGATGTGACTCAGCAACGGTACCGCGAACGCTGATGCGTTTGAGGTTGTTCTGTGTTTTCTCAAAGAGGATATCAATTGTGAGCGAGTTGCTGAAGTGCTTTTCAGCATCAACCTGACGATTGGTATACTCAATACCGGCTTCTTTGATGAAGCGTGCTGCTGCCTTATGGTCGTTGAAGCGGTCAAAGCCGTCGTAAACGCCGGAAAGGACAGGTACCAAGAGCCAATCGGCATAGTCCTCAAGCTGACCATAGAAGCTTGTTTCAATTTCTTTAATTGGAGCTTCGGTGCCGATAAGAAGGCGTGAAAGTCGGGCAATTACGAATGCGAGATCGCAATATGAACGGTCAAGACCGTCAGGGATGTCGCGATTGACGATGCAAGCGGTAACTCCACGCTCGTCTAAATCAATGAGTTCTTCAGCTGCACGCTTTGCGGCGGTGAAGTTGGCTTCGCGTGTTGATGCGCCTAGGTGCGGCATCATGACATCTGCGATATCGGCGATTGGTTTAGGACCTGCCTCGTCTTTTGGATAGACATCAGTGATGTAGTGAAGCTTCTTGACGGGCTTGGCGGCGCGAAGGGCGTCCTCATCAACGATACCTGCGCGAGCGCAGTTGACGATGGTGGCACCTGTCTTCATGCAGGAGAGAAGCTCGGTAGAGAGCATTTTGCGTGTTGAGTCGGTCTCTGGAATATGCAAGGAGACGATATCAGATTCGCTGAAGAGTTCTTCCAGAGAAACGGGCTCAATACCGGATGCACGGACCTTCTCACTTGGAACGAGCGGGTCGTAGCCAAGGATGCGGCAATCAAATCCGCGAAGGCGCTTTGCAACGAGGCGGCCGATGTTGCCAAGACCTACGATGCCGACGGTTTTACCGGAAAGTTCAGCACCCATAAAGAGTTTCTTTTCCCACTTGCCGGCGCGAACGGAGGCATCGGCAGGAACGACATGACGCATATCGGCGAGAATCAATGCGATAACCTCTTCGGCAACGGCATTGGCATTTGCTCCCGGGGTATTCATTACATCGACACCGCGCTTGCGTGCATACTTTGTATCAATCGTATTATAACCGGCACCAGCACGAACGATAACTTTAAGCTGCGGGAGCTTATCAATCATAGCGGCATCAACGACTTCGCTGCGAACAATGAGAGCGTAGGTATCAGGATTGGCGGAAACAAGCTCGTCGATGGGGGCTTGTGCGTCTTGAACAACTAGATAATTGCCATTATCTGTGAGTAACTTGGCTGCAACCGAGTCAAGCTTTGTAGGAATTAAAACTTTTTTCATACTTTAAGTTCCTCGCAGGATATGGTATTTTATTCTTACCGAGAAATTCGGAGAACAACATCTTTCAACCTGCAATGAAAGATACAAAAAGGACTATCTATTGTAATACTTGACACCATGAAAATCAAGACAATTGTGATTTTAGCGCTATCTTTGGCCTTCTCAGCGGGAGCTGACAGCAGGGCCGGGTATCGCCATGACGATATGTTTTCTCGACGAGGGCATAACATCGACGATGTAATTATGCAGCCTCTAGATGGCGAGGCGGCTCTTCGAAAGGAACCTGGAATGATTTTTCACAGGCGTAATACAGCGCCCGTTGAAGAGCAGATGAATGAAGCCGCAAAGTCATTTGAGGCTGGCTATTGGCGGGAGGCATGCAAATTATATGACACTATTGTGCGGTCATATCCATTCAGCATTGAAGCTCCGCGCGCTCAAGAAAATCTTGCCAAAATTATGGAGAAGCGCGGGAAATACGAAAACGCCTTTACCGAATACTGCTACTTGTTGCAATTTTATCCGGAAGCTGCTCCTGTGAATGACATTCTTACACACATGTATGCCATCGCAAATTGGAATTTTGGCAAAAAACGCTTTAGCCATGCCACAAAACTCTTTACCACAATTGCAACAATTGCGCCCGGCTGGGAAAGGGCTGCTGATGTTTACTTTAAGATTGGTCTTGCAGAATTGGCACAGAAAAATTATTATGAAGCTGCCGATGCTTTTGATACAATATCTGTTGTGTATTCAAAAAGCCCATTGGCGGCGGCGGCATTGGAAAAACATTCAATTGCTCTCTATGCTCTTTCGCTTAAATATAAGGAGGACGAGTCGATTCAGCGGAGAGCGCTTGCTGTTACAATTTCCGCCCTCAAGAACGGGAATCCGAATTCACCCGACCGTGACATAATTTCAAAGAATCTTCAGGAGCTTTCATATCGTAGAGATGCAAAGGCTTTCGCAATTGCAAAATTCTACGACACTCCACGCTACAAGGCGGAGACACGCATTGCGGCATATGAAGATTTCTTACGAAAATGTCCTTCTGCGTCTCAGGCGGCAGAAGCTCGTCGCCGCTTGGAGGAGCTAAGGGTTACGAATACACAAGAAAAATAATAGGAGGAAACGCTTTATGAACATCTATAAATTATTTGCCTTGGGCGCTGTTGCTTTAGCAACTGCTATGGCCGGGTGTGCCAACTATCGCTTGGGCACAACGCTACCTTCGCATCTCAAGTCAATTTGCGTTGAAACCTTCGCGAATCAAACCGTTGAGCCAAACATCGAATCCAGAATAACATCTTCGGTGCGTCAGCAGTTTCAGCGCGATGGTCAGCTTAAAATTGCCGATGCCGATTCAGCAGATATTCTTCTTACGGGCACCTTAACTTCTTATGATGTATCTCCGTTGCTCTACGAGAAAAACAACCCTAACACAACTCGCAGATATCAGGCGGAAATCATCTGCAAAATCGAAGCTGTAGAACGCGCGACAGGTAAAGTATTGGCATCCACAAGCGTTTCTGGTGATATCACCTTCCCTGCCGCCGGTGATGTTGTGACGGCGCGCCGCAATTCACTTGACGCCGTCGCCAAGGACTTGGCGCAGGAAGTCGTTGACGCTGTCGTCAGCGCATGGTAAGAAAAGAACCTCGCGTTCACTGTAGTTTCTCGCAAAAGGAGGCTGACAATTATGGATTACACATTTCAAACCGATGACAGTAATTCCTCCAAAAAAATTTGGATTGGTGTATTCGCATTTGTTGTGACCGCTACGATTGTCCTTATCCTTATTGTCAGGGCTGCCGATAAGCGCGATGACAAACTTATAGACGAAGACACGGCGGCAGATAAAATTGAAGAGGTCGGTAAAGAGGTTGACGACAACAAAGGAGCAAGTCAAGAAGAGGTGAAGTCTGTCGCCCCTCCACCGGCGGTTCTATCGTCTGACCAACTAAAGCCGGCTTCGGATGCTGTCCGCGACTTGATAGCAAAGGGGCAGGATGCTGAGCGGCGTGACGATTTGACCGCCGCTCGCGCCGCATACGAGGAGGCATTGGCATCAAAGGATTGCGGAGATGCACAAACCTTAATTGAAAACCGTCTTGGCGATGTCTTTATAAAGCTTATTACTTCGCAGCGTCAGATGGCTGAGAAGATTGACCATGCCATCGTTTCAGGCGATTTGCTCGAAAAGCTTGCGCGTAAGTATGGCACGACTTCAGAATTGATTGCAAAGGCGAATGGTATCTCAAATCCAAACGCCATTAAAATAGGAGACCGTCTACGAATCTTAAACAAGCCGAACTTTGAAATAACGGTCAGCAAATCTCAAAATTGGCTCCTTGTCACGATGAACGGAAAGTTCTTTAAGAGATACACCGTTGGAACGGGGCGTTATAACCGCACCCCTGTCGGCACATTCAAAATCGATGATAAGATTGTTGAGCCCAGCTGGTGGACCGATGGTCGTGAAATCCCCTATGGTGACAAGGAGAATATTCTCGGTACGCGCTGGATGCGAATCGCGGCGACCGGCAACACGCCGCCCGCGAATGGCTATGGCATACACGGCACCTGGGATACGACATCCCTTGGTCAGCAATCCAGCGCAGGATGCGTCCGTATGGCAAATCCTGATGTCGAGGAGCTCTATACCTACATTCCAAAGGGCACCTCCGTGACCATCATTGAATAATCCCGCAGATTGACACGCTATGAGGCTACCCGAGAAAGCCAAACTTTTTTTCAAGGCGACTCTCCGAGTGATACGCCTCGTGTGGCGCGGTTTTTTAGATGACAGATGCGATCTCCACGCCTCCGCTCTCACATATTACGCCATGATGTCATTAGTTCCCTTTCTGGCGTTCGGTTTGTCTCTGGCGCAAGTGTTTGGAGCCGGCGATGTCGCCAAGGAACTGATTCTAGGGAAAGTCAACGAGCTGTGTCTTCAGATATCATCACAATCTGGCGCCAATGACAGTGCCGTAGTCGCACAACTGACATCGCAAATTAACGAATATACGCAGCAAATATTCGAGAGCATCTCCAATGTCAGTTTCAATACATTGGGAGCGGTCGGTCTTATTACACTTCTCTGGACCTCTATTGCAATGCTTAGCAGCGTCGAGCAAAGCTTCAACTCCGTTTGGCATGCGCCGGAGCGGACGCTTTGGAGAAAAGTCGCAGACTATGTAACGATAATTATGGTCGTTCCCTTCCTTGCAATAACAGCCTCTTCAATTCCAATTATCGCAAAAATTGTAGAATTTGCAGAAGTCCACGCTCCCGGATTTTTAAGCACCGAGATACTCGCCAAGGTCTTGCGTAACGGAGTTACCGGCACGCTGATGGTCATGCTCTTCTCTATTTTGCTCATCTTTGTTCCGAATACAAAGGTTAAAGCCGTACCAGGTATAGTGGGCGGAGTCGTCACAGCGGTTATCTTTACCATCTGGTTCAAGATTTGTATTGCCCTTCAAGTTGGAGTTGCGAGAAACAGTGCGATATACGGCGGCTTTGCGGCATTGCCGATTTTACTTGCATGGGCATATATAAGCTGGCAGATAATGCTCTTTGGCGCCGAGCTCACACTCGCTATACAAAGGCAGGAGGCCTTCTTCCGCGATGAAGGAGCGAATGACGCCTGCGGAACATCCCGCGCCCTTTTAGCTCTTGCCCTGGTCGTCGAGATGGCGCGAAGGATGATAAATAACGACACGCCTCTAAATGTCACCGAATACACCCGAGTGCGTGGCATTTCCGACAGGTTGGCACTTGATGTCATGGGAGCGCTTGTCAATGCCGGAATCGCCGCGGCGACCCAAGACCAAAACGACGGCGAAAGCTATGTCCTTCTCCGAATCCCAGACAAGTTAACCGTTGGAGAAACGCTCTTCGCATTTTCCAGCAGTGGAACACCTGCTGAAAATTTAGGACTAAACAACATTGAGCCAGCAATCCGCACAACCTTTGACAAGGGGTGCTCTGCGATGCTGGCGACACAAACTACAACAATTGCCGAATTGGTGCAACACTCAAACGACAAAAAGGATCTATAATGGAAACCGAAAACTCTCCTCTTATTGTTGGCTACCCATCTGTCTATGCGGTAGAAGATGAATATCAAATTTGCGTGCTTGTCGCAAGTGAATGCACAATGTGGGTGGAGGTTGACGGCATTTGCTACTATGACCATTCCAACGGCATCCTGCGTTCAGGAAGATTTGTTCATATCGCCCATGTGCCTCTCAAGGCTCTCGATAAAGCCAAAAAGTATACGGTGCACCTTCAGCGCATGATAGAGCGTAAGGCATACTTCGCCAACTATGGAGAAGTGCAAAGCCAAGAATATGTTTTCCGTCCCGTCAAAGCCAAAAGCAAGCTTCGCATTATCAACCTGCCAGATGCCCACTGCCTCGTAAAGGCGCCAATCAAGTGCGGCTCTCATTTTGGAGATAAGCTAGACCTCCTAGTGCTCAATGGCGACATCCCGAATCACAGCGGCGACATCAACTACTTCAAGGCCATTTATGAAATCTCAGGCGGAATCACAAAGGGTGAAGTACCTTGCATATTCTCTCGCGGCAACCACGACATGCGCGGCACCTACGCGGAAGAGCTTGAGGGCTACACGCCCACGAATGCCGGCAAATCATACTTCACATTCCACCTTGGCCCTATATGGGGCATTGTAATGGATTCGGGTGAAGACAAGGTCGACACCTGCGATGAATACGGTCGTACAGTCTGCTGCTCGGCATTTCGCCGCGAAGAGGAAGAGTTTCTCGATAAGGTCATCAAGGATGGCGCATACAAAAAGGCAAAGACTCGCCTCATAGTAAGTCACCATCCCTTTGCGTTCAAGCCGCACGCTCCATTTGACATTGAGCAAGAGCTCTATCGTCGCTGGTGCAAAAAGCTGAAGAAGCTCAATGCCGACCTTTGGCTTTCGGGTCATTTACACACCTGCTTTTTTGAAAAACCCGGCGAGGCCCACGACTCATATGGCTATCCCTGCCCCGTCCTTTGCTCATCGCGGACAAACCACGGCAAAGAAAATGTAGAGAAGTACACGCTCGGCGCAGTGACAATATCAAACTACAAAGACATCAAGGTTGAGTTTGTATCCGCTGAAATCAAATCGGAATAAATTGTCTCTGCCATGAAAAAGCCTGTTATCGGTGTAATCAATTGGGACGCCTCACTCCCGTCTGAAACATTTTTCGGTTTTCATGTGACGAAATCGCTGTCGCCCAATCGCTTTAGAAACGCGACTCCATTCTACGCAGACATAATAGGCGACAACCATATTGACTACCACTATCGTACTCAAGAGGAGTATGACCGTGAGCTTCAATATGCAATTGACGCAGGAATCGATTACTTTGCCTACTGCTGGTACGGCAGCGACAAATCCCTGCCAGGCTATGAAGGGAAGCTTCCCGAGCTTAACTATGCCCGCACTCTTCACATGAAGAGCCGCCTTGCGGACAAACTCAAGCTATGCGCCATAATCGTCATGAGCCATCCATGGCTTGATGAAGATTACGCTGAACTAATAGATGCCGCCAAAGAAGATTTCTACCAGAAAATCGAAGGCAGACCCGCAATATTCCTACTCGGCGGATACGACAAAAACTACATCAAGGATTTGCGAAGGCGCTTTGCCGAAAAAGGTGCGTCAGACCCGTATATCACCTTTCTTGACAACTGGGTCGACAACAGCGAAGGCGACTACTCGCTTGCAGATGCCGCGTCGTCATATTCAGGCAGAGGTGAAGACACGGCTGCCTTTGCCGACCATGTCAAAATTCTCATCAATGCAAATGAAGAAAGAAAAAAATACGGGATATCGCTGATTCCGCATTTTTCGACGGGATGGGACCCGTCGCCACGAATCATAAATCCCGTTCCATGGGGCAAATATCCTCAAAAAATTTACGCTCCAACGCCAAATGAAAACGAGCTCCTTGAGGGTGCAAAGGAGCTTGCCGATTGGATTAAAGCAAATAAAGATATTGCATCCACAGGCCACATCCTAACCTTCGCATGGAATGAATTTGAAGAAGGCGGATGGATTTGCCCCACAATTAACGGCGACGGGACGGCAAACCTAAGCCGCCTCAATGCCTTCAAAAAAGTTGTCGAACTTTGGAAAAACAATTTGTAAAAGGAGTAACGATGAAAGCATCTTTAATAGACTCTCTTGACTGGCTTTATACCGATTCTGAAATTACAGCTGCGCCTATAACAACCTACGAATACGATGGCCCGCTCGGCGGCATTGCCGATGTCAATCTCCTGATTACCGAAACGGACAACGCACCATTTTCAATTACAACAGATGCGAACGAAGGGCTTCTCTATCGCTATCATGATGTTCCCGTTGAAAAAAACACTGGCATCAGAGGCTTCACAGAAAAAGAAGGTGAAATAAACGAATATGTCACAAGGCGGGCACCGTTCAGAGTCTTCGAGGCTCTTGAGCCGGTACCTTTTGGAGTTTTCAAGCCAAGAGAAGGCGCGAACGCATTTCGCCTCAGCATAAAAATACCAGAAGGTCGCACCACCCCTCTTAAAAAAATTTCGATTACCGTAAAGCAAGGCGAAGAAACTGTAAATCTCACCTTCAATGTGGTTATCCATAATGTTAAGCTCAGGCCGACTGGAAAAGGTTGCCGCAAATACACCAATTGGATTAGATATGACCTTATAGCCTCGCGCCACAATGTCAAGCCTTGGAGTGAAGAGCATTTTGCCATGATTGGCGAATATGCCGAAATGATGGCGCACGGTCGCCAGAACACATTCCTTATCCCCCTTGGAATTATCTTTTCAGTCGAAGACGGGAAGCCTAAGCTGAATCTTGAGCGCCTAGAACGCCTTGTAAAAATCTTCACCGACGCCGGGCTTTACTATATTGAAGGCGGTCACTTTGGCGGCACAACCACAGGCAAGTGGGACAGCCCTACTTACTCAACCCAAATCATCCGTGAGCTCGCGACATCTCCCGAAGGGTGCAATGTCATCGCTCAAATCTGCCGCCAACTGATGGATGCAATCCATAAAAACGGCTGGGAAGACCGCTGGATACAGCATATTGCAGACGAGCCGACAAGTGCCAATGCCTCAGACTACCGCATCTTCTCAGGAATAGTCCACCGCTATATGCCTGGAATCCCGCAATTGGATGCCACACAAAACACTTGCTTAGTTGGAAGCGTTGACAACTGGTGCCCTCTCGTTCATGAATATGAACAGGAAAAGGCAGCCTATGACACCGCAAAAAATGTGCGGGGTGACGGTGTTTGGTTCTATGTTTGCTGCTTCCCCTGCGGCAAATTTATGAACCGCTGCCTGGATAATGAGCTCTTGCGCCCACTACTCCTGCCGTGGGGAGGCGCACTCTACCGTTTAGACGGATTCCTCCATTGGGCTCTCAACGCCTACCGCGACTGGCAAGACCCATTTCAAATGAGCGTCATTGACAACTATAAAGGCGGTTCCAACTCATTGCCAGCGGGAGATACCCATATCATCTACCCAGGAGATAAAGGGCCGTGGTCAGGAGCGCGCTTTGAAGCAATGCGCCAGGGCTTTGAAGACTGGGAACTCCTTGAAGACCTCTTTGCTGTCAACAAAGAAAAAGCAGAGGAAATAATTCGTAAAATTGTTAGAGGCTTCTCTGACTATACAACTGACATAACACTCTACCGCAAAACCCGCAAGGAACTGCTTGAAGTTATGTCAAAATAAGGTAAATCACACAACGGAATATGTAATATGAAAAAAATTGCAATTGCAGCAATATCCGCACTTGTCTCTCTACTAGCCTTCTGTCAATCAGAAGGATTCATTAAAGTAGGAAGCGTCAAGATTACAAAAGAAGACTCGCCCAAATTCTCCCCAAGATTCAAAAATAGGATTGGCAACAATTACATATACCATGGAAATTTCACATCAAGAATTATTGCCGAAAATCCGACAAAGGAGACGATTACTCTCGAGACGGTTTTAGATCTGGGATATTTTTATAGAGATGGTTTATCCACAATCACAACAATCACAAAACTACCGGCAAATTCAAGCACCGAAATTGCCCTGCCAATTCCATTAGCCGTATATGGTCCGGCTACATATATGAAATTTTCAACAAAAGACCACAACAATCGTATAATAACAAAGAATAATATTTACCAGTTTAATACCGAGTTAAAGTTAGAATATGAAAAGCCCAGGAGCGCTTATATTCTTAGAACAAATAACACCACCAATACAAAATCACTATACCCACCACAAGTTAAATATAGTTGTCTGGATTTCTTAAATATTGCACTATCTCCTTCACTGAACTTTGTGACCCTGAATAATGATTACAGAAATGCCGTAAAGAAGCTGAACTTAATTTTACATGATAACAATGACAATGACTATTTTCTCGAATCCTGTACATTAAACAATATAGAATCCGAATTTTCAATTTACAAAAACTGGCAAGAGCTGGCTATTCTCGATGCAATTATAATTTCAAAGACTGACAGCCAGCATCTCCCTCAGGAATTCTTGAAGATTCTACCTAATTGGATTGCCGCAGGTGGACAACTGGTCCTGATAGGCGATTGCGCCATCAAAGGGTTTGAAAATATATCTGATGGTCGCTACGGCCTTGGAGCAATCATCAGATATAAAGATAAAATCGACTGGGCTGATTTAATTCCAAGGCTTAATGATGCATTCGCAGCCTTATGCAGAGTTCAAACTGAAATGCCAAAGTTCCCATCAGACATTGCGGCGCTTGAAGTCATAAATTCTTTAAAAAACGGAACTCCATTTGGCTCTCTTATCATTATCCTCCTGATATTTTCAATTATTGCCGGCCCCGTCACAATTATCGTTCTGGCACGCAAAAACGAGCGTCTTAAACTACTTTGGATTTTCCCGTTAATTGCAACAATCTTTTCAATTTTAACCATAATAATTATTCTATGCTCCAAAGGAATTTCTCCATCACTCTATCAATATGCCTATACTGTCGTTGATGAAAAGGCAGGCAAAGTAATTACTGCCCAAAACGATATCATTGTTGCGCCTTTCGAGCTTAGAGCCCCACTTAGGTACTCTGCTAATGCAGTGCTCTCATTTGCAAACAGAGAATTCAATATTCACAAAAGAGGCGCTGAAATTTTTTATAACGGCGAAGAATTTATCCTCAATTCAAAATGGATACCATCCCTATGGCCGGCTACCTTCAGCACAATTACGGTTAGAGACTTGAATTCTACTCAAGAACTAAATGCAGCAAAACCGGCAAATGATTTAGTCATAACAAATAATCTTCCATTGGGAATTGTGACTAAGCCGACAAATGAACGACTCCAAAAGCATACCATAAAGCATATTATCGAATGGAGGAGATAGACATGAAATTAGAAGTCAAAAATCTCACGAAAAAATTCGGCAAAACAATTGCCGTTGACGACCTCTCATTCTCATTGTCAAGTGGTGATGTCCTTGGCTTTATAGGTCCTAACGGCTCCGGCAAAACAACGACAATGAATATCATCTCCTCATTATATGAGCCAACCTCCGGTGATATTCTCATTGACGGCAAATCTATAATTGACTACCCCGAAACAGCTAGACAGATAATAGGCTTTATGCCGGATTACCTCCCAAATCAAACCGATATAACGGCACACGAGTATATTGATTTCTTTGCAAGGGCATTTGGCTACAAAGGAACAGAATTAGATGCTCGCGTTTGTGAAGTGGAGGATTTTACCGGCGTCACCCAAATTCGCGACAAGGTTATATCGACACTCTCGCGCGGTATGAAGCAAAGAGTCTCACTCGCCCGAGCATTGGTAAACGATCCGGGCCTGCTCATAATGGATGAACCCGCCAATGGTCTAGACCCCAGGGCACGCATAGAATTTCGTGGTTTTGCACAAAAACTTGCTCAAAAAGGCAAGGCAATCCTGATTGCAAGCCATATCCTTGCCGATTTATCTGAAATTTGCAGCGGATGCATTATCATTGAAAAAGGAAAACTCGTAAAAAAAATTGAAGAAAATATCAAAGGTGTTGACCTTGAAAATATCTTTATGGAGATGACCAAAGGAGATTTACAATGACAATTTATCCATTTACATTAAAAGAACTTAGGCAGCTCACTCGCTCCAAAATTATTGCAGGCTCTCTAATTACCTACCTCTTTCTGGCCCTTGCCATAACCTATCTTGTCCCGCTGCATGGGATTGAGCCTGACACTGGGAATGTAATCTTCAGATTTGTTGTTTTACTTTGTATGGTAATGGTATCGCTATTCATACCTACGCATCTCTTCATCAGGCTTCTAAAGGAATGCGGGAATCGCAATCAAATAGATATCTCCTTCATAACCGCCTGCCAGCCTAATCATATCGTCGATGGAAAGCTCGCATCAGCTTTCACACTGATGGGCTTATATATAACAGCCTCATTACCATTTTGCACAGTGGCACATCTCTTAAACGGCATTGATTATATATCAATGGCAAAATTACTGACGCTCCAATCCTGCATTGCGGCAACATTAATTGCTACGGCATTATGCATAGGACTTATGCGAATTCCCAAACCATTTAAAATCATATGTGGGCTAGGTATGATTTGCAGCTTTTTTACAACCTCTGCGGGAATAATGTTATCCATGACAGAGGCAAACGATTTTGATTATCCCGTATTAACCATAATCGCCCTTACTCTAACCTACCTCCTGATAGCCCGCTCTTTTGCAATTTCATTTATTGCACCGCTTACACAACAACGCGACAAGGCAATACGCTTAGTATCAATCGTGGCAATTATAGGTTGGTTTATATATGCAATACTTAACTCGCCTATAACTGATCACTGTTGTGAGTTTTCCGTAAAAGTACGCGACAGCGAAGCAATACTAACATGGGCATTTTTTTCAATGCTCTTAATCCTTGCCATTGGAATCAAAGCCTCCACAGAGCCGATTGGATACTCACGCAGAATGCTCCTCGAGCTCCCGGCAAAAAAATGGCAAAGATGGCTTAGTTGGCCGCTCTCCAACGGAGCTGTAAATGGCTTAACCTTTACCTTCATAATGGGAATGCTCGTTTCATCATCTATGCCGCTCTTGCAATCCTACTATTCCCATGACCACCATAACGGTTTCTTCAAGGCCCCGTATATTATAATGACATTAGGTCTATACCTCTTCTCAATTATCCTGTACATTAGAGCGCTATGGAGATTGCTAAGTAGGTATTGGAATATCAATGCAATTCTAATTCCAATTGTATCAATAGTTCTTTTCATCATAATTCAAACGATTCCAAGTCTTTTGAGACTTTATGAAATCACAACCTCATATCCAATTCCATTTACAATTGGCGAACTTGACTGCAGACCAGTTGTCCATCTTCTTTACGCAGCGGCGGCATTCATAATTGCCCTTTCAGTTAATCTAAAGGCAATGAGAAAAGCACTTCGGGATTACTTTAACGCATAAAGCCGCTAAAAACAGGCAAGCACACTATGACAAACGACACCCTTGAGACAAGCCCGTCAAAATACTTCAAGGACGGCGACACCGTAGTCTTCTTTGGAGACTCAATAACTCACGGGGGCTTTTACTACGAGTATCTCACCGCATTCTACAGAACACGCTTTCCTCACGCAAAAATCCGACTCATCAACTCAGGAATCGGCGGCGATACAGCATCTCTCGCATACCCCAGAATCGATGTTGACATCAAAGAATACAATCCTACCCACATAGCCTTTCATTTTGGAATGAATGATGTAGGCAGAGGTTATTATGTAGAAGCGCCAACACCTAAACAGCTGGAAGGCGCGGAAAAGGCACAGATTAACTATCGCCAGTCATTTCAAAGACTCGTCGCAAAGGTCAAGGAAGCGGCGCCAAATGCAAAACACATCTATATCACCCCTACCCCTTATGATGACACGGCGACTGTACTCAATATTCCAGCCGAAGCCCCTGATTGGGCAAAGGTCAACCAAAAAGGGTGCAACACAGGACTTGCTCTGATTGCGGGATATGTACTCTCATCCGCAAAGACAGACGGCGTTCAAGCCATTGACTGGTTCACGCCGCTCAACAATCTCTTGATGGAAAAAAGACAAACCGACCCCTATTTTATGCTCACCAGATTTGACAGGGTACACCCCGCCGAATTGGGACATTCCATTATGGCGTGGCACTTCCTCATGGCTCAAGAGGTGCCCGCGACAGTATCCGATGTCACAATAGACAGCCTCAATGAAAAGGTCGAAAAAAGCGATAACGCCGTAATCTCAAATCTCGCATTCTCCAAAGATGGCGTAATCGCCTTTGATATGCTCGCCTCGTCAATACCATTTCCTGTACCTCCCGAGGCCAAAGATTTTCTTGAAAAATATCAGGTCGAAGAAAAACTCAACCAAGAGATTTTAACGGTTTCAAATCTTGAAAACGGCTCATATCGACTTCTGATAGACAGCATCGAAGTCGGCACCTATGACGCCGATGAATTTGCCCAAGGAGTCAAACTGGCCTTCAATGAAAAGACGCCTCAATATCAGCAGGCGCAGGAGTTTTTCAAACTCAACCACGAATTGGCGCAAAAGGAAATCATCATAAGAAATCACCACTCCGCCCGTTGGTACTATTACAACCAGGCGCCAGTAGATGACCTTGAAGCATTCAAAGAATGGTTTGAAAAAAATGTTCCGAACAAAAAAGAAGGCTTCGCAAACCATGTTCCCGGCTACCTCGCCTACTGGGGCAACTACAGAAAGACCCGCGAAGAGCTGTGGGAAGCCCAAGAATCGGTGCGCCTGAAAGCAAAACCCGAATCGCACCATTATGAAATAAAATCAATCTCGCGTTAGATTCTTAATCCAGCGGAAGCGATTGATTTTTATTGCCGCGACAACGCACTTAGTCACCTGGTCTGAAAGCAGACAAGCATATACGACCCAATCGGGAGCATTAAAGACCTTCCACGCGATAAATGCCGAAGGCAAGACCCAGCAAAAGACCCAAAATGAGTCATTCTTAAAGACAAACGAAGTATCTCCACCTGCCTTCACAAGTCCCATTAGGCAAGGTGCCTGATATGAACGCCCCAAAACAGAAAATGACAGTACCAATAAAAATGTCTTTGCTGTAGAAATCGTCTCAGCCGAAAGGTTATAAAATGAGACAAAAATATCGCCACCAAAAATTACAACTGCAAAACTCAATATACCTACCCCGACAAAGACAAGCTGCATTCGCTTTGCATAACTCTTCACCAAATCATATTGCCCCGCCCCAATCATACGGCCAGTTAAAATACCCATTGCCGAGGCAAGTCCGAAAGTACCGACCCACAAAAGCCCGTCAAGATTCTCTGAAATACTCACAGCCGCAGATGCCGATGGCTCAAAATGGCCAACGATATGACGCATGGTAAACTTGTTGACCGCCCAGACAATCTGCCCAAGCATCAACGGCGTGCCATACCTGACAATATCGCCAGCAATCTCATTATTGCGCCTCAAAAAATCACGCAATCTCATTGAAATACGGTTATCAATGCGGAAGACAAAAAAGAGTGCAACAAAAAGCTCAATCATACGCGATATAACGGTAGCCAAAGCCGCACCCGCCACCCCCATTTCAGGGAATCCCCAATTGCCGAAAATAAGAAGGTAATTCAAAAATATGTTAACGAAAAAAGCGATTATAGAATTGATAAGACCGATTCTTACAACCTCAACCGAACGCATCACCGAAACAAGCATCATCGATGCGCCGAAGAAAACAAATGAAGGACTAACTATACGCAAATAACGGACGCCCTCCACCGCAGCCTCAGACGAAGAAGTTAAAAGCCCCATAATTGCCGCAGGGAAGAAAAAAGTTACAGACGCCGCAATCGCCGAAAGACAAAGAGCAGTCCTGAAACAGATAGCAAAAACATCCTTGATTCGCTCGGTATCCTTGCGCCCCCAATATTGCGTCGCAATTACAGCCATCGCACTTTCAACGCCGCCCAAAACCATCTGAAGGACAAGTTGGACAATAGCCGCCATAAAAAGACCGTTAATTGCCGCCTCTCCAAGCCTGCCAACCATAAGATTATCGGCAAGAGTCACACCGTATGTGATGAAATTTTGACAGACAATCGGGACTGCCAAAACAATAAGAGACTTATAAATCTCTCTCATCCGTAGCTTGTTATCTTCCATTATTACCAAATCCAATTATCATTTCTATACAAAAAATCCCGCAGGTAATTCCCGCGGGATTTTTAGGCTTGAGCAAACTTAGGCATCATAGCCGTTTGGATTTTGAGATTGCCAACGCCAAGCATCCTCGCACATCTGGCGAAGACCGCGCTCAGCCTTCCAGCCCAATATCTCAAATGCATGAGATGGGTCAGCATAACATGCCGCGACATCACCTGGACGGCGTTCAACAATCTCATACGGGACAGGACGGCCAGAAGCCTCCTCAAAGGCCTTTACCATCTCAAGGACGCTGTATCCATTGCCCGTTCCAAGGTTTACCGTCACCATCTCGCCTGGATGACCGGCAAGACGCTCAATCGCGGCAACATGGCCAATCGCCAAGTCAACTACATGGATATAATCGCGAACTCCCGTACCGTCACATGTTGGATAGTCACTACCAAAGACGCGAAGCTTTGGAAGCTTACCGATAGCTACCTGCGAAATAAAAGGAAGAAGATTATTAGGGATACCGTTAGGATCCTCACCAATGCGACCACTCTTATGTGCGCCAATAGGGTTGAAATAACGCAAGAGAGCAATACCCATCTCGGGCTCTGCCTTATGAATATCGCGAAGCATATTTTCAATCATAAGCTTCGTTTGGCCATAAGGATTTGTTACAGAAAGAGGGAAGTCCTCTGTTATAGGCACCGTCTTGGGAACGCCGTAAACAGTGGCTGAAGAGCTGAAAACAAGATTCTTCACGCCATATTTCTTCATTGCCTTCAAAAGAACCAAAGTGCTGACAAGATTGTTATCATAGTAGCGGAGAGGCTGAGCCACCGACTCGCCGACAGCCTTCAACCCGGCAAAATGGATAACAGCATCAAACCTATCTGAAGCGAAAATCGCGTCAACCTTCTCTGCATCGGTCAAATCGACCTCGCAAAAATCAGGGGCGCGCCCCGCAAGCTCTGCAATACGCTTTAGAGACTCAGGCTTGGAGTTAATGAAATTATCAACAATCGTGACATCATAGCCACGAGTCAGCAACTCAACAACAGTGTGGCTTCCTATAAAGCCGGCGCCACCGGTAACTAAAATCTTCATCTTTCGCTCCCAAGTGCAAAAACCCGCCTAATAACCATAAACCTGGAACGACAAAGGGCGGGCTGTGATGCCATTAGTAAAGAATACGACCGCACATCTCACAAATGACCAACTGATCGCCACGCTTAATCAACTGCGATACCGCAGGTGGCTGAACAAGGTGACAACCGCCGCATGTGCCGTTAGCAAGCTTGACGATTGTAGGACGGCGTGAAATACGAAGGCGATCATAAATACGAAGATGCTCAAAGCTGACATTCTTAGCGAGCTCCTCGCGACGAGCCTTAAGTGTAGCAAGCTCAGCCTCAACCTCAGCTCGGCGTTCAACAATTTCAGCGATAAAAGCGTTTATATCAGCTATTTCAGCCGAAATCGCATCTATCTGTGCCGCATCTCCGCTATTCTCAATTTCAGCTTGCTCACGAGCAAGTTCTGCAAGACGAATCTCTTCATTCTGCTGGCGCGCAGGGTAATCTTTTAACTCCTGCTGTAAACGCAAAATTTGCATATCAACATCTTGAAGTGCAAGCAAAGGATCAATGAAACTCACAGTAAAACTCCTAACTTTGATTATACTACTATTATACCCTAAATAGCTTCATTATGCAAGATTTCCATAAACTTCCCCCTTATTCCGGAAAAATCCGTGCCTAGTTATCCCCGTCACCCATCAATAATCAGTTAAAAAAACTTTTGGAACTCCCCATAGCAAAAACGCCGCATTTCCTCTCAAGGGACAGACCATTGTCACACAAACCACCAAATGCTACATATAATCTATCGAGGGACAGACCCATACCAGCCACATATCGCAAATTTGCTCACATACCCGTTCAAGGGACAGTCCTCACATCCCACCACCGTTTTTTTATTACATTTTCCTCAGAGGGACAGTCCTCACATCTCCCGCATAAGGGACAGTCCAAACATCTCTTTTTATTACATTTTACACATAAGGGACAGGCCCGATGCTATGCCAATGCAACATTTGTTTTACTCGCCTCTATTATTGCAGTCTAAATTACCCAAAACGGCATATTGGGAGTGGTGTTTTTCGCTTAAATAGCACTGTTTTGTCCGTTATCGCACATATAGAGACAATAGCCACCTATGCCGCCAAGAAATTGGCGACATTGAGATTGGTAAGATTAGCAATTTTCGGGGATTTTCGTTAAGCCTTGAAGGTTATCGGCGACTTTTTGAGGTCTCTTGCCGAGCAAAGTCTTAGACCATTCCAGTCTTTGCATAAGCCTATGCCTCTTGCGCCTGTTTTTCGCTTAGGATTAAAGAGGCTGCGATGCTTTTCAAACTCTTCGTTGACGAAGTCTTTTGAGCCTATGATGGCTCCATGGGTGAAGTGGCGTATTTTGCAGCGAAGTATTACCGATAACGGCAACTCGCCTTTTTCATCGATTACTTCTTGTACCTTTTCTGGCTCTATTGCATCGGAGCCGCGTACATAGAGCTTTAGACGATATTCTTTCGCCAAATCTGCAAAGGATGTGTCTTTAGCGGTTTTGTCATACATCTTTGCTATGCCTTCCATTGATTTGCTATCACCTTTCAGCGCATTGGCAAAGCCTGCCCAGTTGTAGTCTTTGGGGTCATCTACTATGCCTGCGCGT
>JAZUMF010000007.1:0-2230 GCA_045603485.1 Kiritimatiellia bacterium
GCCCTGAACCCCCGAATATAGAGTGAATCAAGCCTTTGCATTTATGTCTATCTTTTCCATTACATAGAACATGCAGCGCATGGCAACGGCACCGACCTGTGCGAACTCATGCAAGGCGTTATCCAGCTCGCCCTTGGAATAGGCGCTGAAAGCCTCGGCCACCTCTTCCATGAGGACGCAATCGGCGTACTCCGGTGGCTGGCTGTTCTTGGATTTGATACGCATTTCTGCTTCGGCCCATGTTCGCGCACTTTCGTCTATGAAGTGGTCGCAAAATTTCGGGTGCTTTGTGACGGCGTGCGAGAATTCCTTTTCTATGAGATTTCGGATTTTTATAAATTGTTCGCTAGTCATTATCGCGTTTCCCATTTATAAAGTCAACCACCTTCTTTTGACACATTAAGCAAAGATGGACGGTAACTGGCTTGAAAAATCCTCCATAGGAGCCGCGCTCCGGTTCGTATTCACTCAAATAAAAAGTGTTTTTGTTTACGGGTTCTTGTATAGTGCTTCCGCATTTATCGCAAATTATCATTATTTAGTCCTTTTATTTCAACCTTTAGATTTGTTTCGGTTGCAAATTTCTTTATCTGCAACATCTGTCTTGCATTTTCTCGGCAGAACTGGCAAACATAAATTTGTGGTTGCAAGATTTCGCCATCGTTATGCGTTACGATTTCACCGCATATGCAACATCTTGTACTATTAAAGACTGGGTCTTTCATTTTTCTGCTTGGGAGAAGGGCGCAAAACATAAAGGCAACAGGCGTATCGTCTTTTGATTTGCCAATAAAACGATGAAGCCATATATCTTTGGATAAAGCAGAGCTTAATTCAAATTCTACCATTACATCTTTATTATTCCAACCAACGCACTTTATAGGCGGGTTAAAGGATTCGGTATAGTCGGGATTGAACATCTCCAGTTCCATTCCGTTGTATGCAATTTTAGCCATTGTTACTCCTCCCAGCTAATCACGAAATACAGCTTTCCATGCTCCGCGCCCCATTCAGGGCGACCCGTGCCGATGCGGATTTTCGGGTTCTTCAGCGTTATCTTCGGGCTATCCGCACGGTAGCCATTGCGAAGTACGAGCAGGTCGAAGTTCTTCTGGAACTGCTTTGTGTGGAAAACCTGGGGACGGTCGAAGTGGTATGGCTGCGGAGGTACGCCGAAGAACTTTTGCATTTCGGCGTAGTTATAGAACTGGTGTAAGTAGTGATCCTTGATTTCCCGGTACTCTTCCCTTTTCTTTCCGTCCCGTATCATCGAGAACCACGGTTCGGCGATTGTAAGCGTGAGCGTTTTCATTTGTCCTCCTCCGGAACCGACGGCAGCGGCATCCATCCAATTACTTCATCAATTGAAAAGTCACATCCCCAACCAGGTGCGCTAGCGTAAAAGACAGCGAAATCTACTTTCATGCCGTCAATATGACGGAAATCGCCAATCCATTCTCTTACCTTGTCTGTTTTGTACTTTGCGAGAAAAAGAACTCTTTGTCCTTTCAACGGCAAACCCTCACAGCACTTTTTCCAGCGGTATTCTCGAGGTGGCTGATGTAGCCGGGCATCATCGTGTTCTTCAATTTCGGATGCAGTCCATTCTTTCAGTTTGCACATTTGTCGGTCTCCTACTTTGTATTCCTCCGCCTTGGCTCGGCACTTTATTTCAATAGTTTCCCACAAATCACTCCATTCCATTGCGGTCTTTTTGGGGAGATTCCTAAAAGGATTGCATTTTTCATTCATAAAATCACGAAAGTAAAGACAATTATTTTGATAGCAATAAACATTCCATAACAAAGTTGTTACATGCGCACATTCAGCCCTATCCAGCCACAACGCACGTTTCTGCCGGACGTTTTCGGTTCTCGCTTCCATGCACTGTTCAAACCACCTCTGTCCAACAGCCTCTTTGCGATTGATTTCAGCCTTGAGTTCTTCGATGGCGGCGTCCACTTCCGTAGCCTTGTAAACTGCGTGGTCGTGAGGATTCTCAAAGTTCTTTTGTACCGCTGATTCGTCAATGAACGCCAATTTGTTTAGCGAAAATAAAAGCGGTTTCAGTTCGTCACATTTCATTTACTACTCCAGTCCAAGATAGTCCACCGTCGGTTCGTGCCAGTCGGTATCGTCGCGACGCATTACTTTCAAATTGTCGCTAACTTCTGCGTCAAGGTCAACTCTGTTAAAGAAAACACCCGTATCTACTCGGCTTGTGTTTTCG
>JAZUMF010000008.1:0-32170 GCA_045603485.1 Kiritimatiellia bacterium
CCAGTCCTTGCACAAGCCTATGCCTCTTGCGCCTGTTTTTCGCTTAGGATTAAAGAGGTTACGATGCTTTTCAAACTCTTCGTTGACGAAGTCTTTAGAGCCTATGATGGCTCCATGGGTGAAATGGCGTATTTTGCAGCGAAGTATTACCGATAGCGGTAACTCGCCTTTTTCATCGATTACTTCTTGTACCTTTTCTGGCTCTATTGCATCGGAGCCGCGTACATAGAGTTTTAGACGATATTCTTTCGCCAAATCTGCAAAGGATGTGTCACTCGCGGTTTTGTCATACATCTTTGCTATGCCTTCCATCGCTTTGCTGTCGCCTTTAAGCGCATTGGCAAAGCCTGCCCATTTGTAGTCTTTGGGGTCATCTACTATGCCTGCGCGGACGGGATTTAGGTCTATGTAGGCTGAGATTGAGGAGAGGGTTTCTGAGGTGCCTTCTACTAGGGTGCTGCGGAAGCGACCTTCCCACATTGTGCCTTGCTTGTAGTCGTGTCTTGCGCGATACCAAGCTGAGTAGCGTTGTTTGAGGCATTGCATAAAGGGGGTTATATCTCCCATGCGGCGAATAAATGCGGCCTGTTCTTCTTCGACAATATCGGGGCGATTTTGCTTCTTTAGCTCATACCAGCGACTTTTGAGGTCAGCTGCGTGGAGTCTTCCATAGAGTGCGGATATGCGTTTTAGTAATAGTGCCTCTGTGGGCTTAGATGGCTCCGGCACATGAACGAGGAGATGAAAGTGGTTGTCCATTACGCAATAGTTGAGTATATCTATTCCGCTGAAATAGGCTATTGTACGCATCATTTTGACGAACATATCTTTATCTGTATCCCCCAACAAAAACTGACTGAAGATACATCTGCTTACTATATGGTAGTAGCTTTCGCCTATATTCTTGACTCTTGGTTTTCTCATTGTTGTACTCCTTGTTCTCCTTGTTGTCTCGAATGCCTGTCCCTTATGCAAATATATTACCAAAAAGTGGGGTGTTTGGCAATATTGTTTATGCAAGGCCTGTCCCTCAGTAAAGATGTTAGCAAAAAGTGAGGTGTGGGGCAATATTGGATCAAAATTTTAGGACAATAGTTACAGGTTGCTGCAGTAACACGATAATACTACCAATATTTTCCTTATGGGACTTGAAAAAATGAGCTTCAATATCTAAAATATACATCATCAAAATCTACTGTTTTCAAGGAGCAATAATGTCACACACCTATTTTACCAAACGCATCCCCACTCCTCCTAACTATGACGAATCAAAGATTCCGCCTTACACATTGCCAAATCCATTGGAATTTCTTGACGGACGCATCGTTAAAAACAAGGCAGATTGGAATGCGCGGCGCAAAGAAATTGTAAAGATTTTCTCAGATAATATGTATGGTCAAGAACTACCGCCACCCGAGGCTCTAAACATAGAAATGCTCGATGAGGGTGTTATTCTTGGGGGGCTGGGCATTCGCAGACAATACCGAATCAATTTCAAGCCTGATGGCTCAGGGCCATATCTTGACTGGATAGTTTTTATTCCAAATAAAATTGCCAAGGATAATCCAAATTATGACGGAAACAATCGTATAGTCTGCGAAAATAAAGATAAGGTTCCCGTAGTCCTCTTCTTAAACTATCGAGGCAATCATACTCTGGTCAACGATGGCGAAGTCCATGTTCCAGAAAACATTTGGGTAAGAGAGCGTAACGAAAGACCCAATCATCGCCCGCTTGAGACATGGAGAGGAAGTCAGCAAGACACTACCTCTAGCTCCCCCTTCCCCGTTGAGACAATTCTTGCTAGGGGATACGCCGTTATGAGTTGTTGCTACGGGCAAGTATCTCCAGATGTTGAGGTTCTCCACGGCAATACATTAGATCAAGCATGGACTGGGGTCTTTGAGCTCTGGGGTAAGCATGATACAACTATACCAAATGCCCCAACCGCTCTTGGCGCATGGGCATGGGCACTATCACGCGGTCTTGATCTTGCAGAAAAAATCCCAGAGATTGATGCCGCTCAAAGCGTAGCTACTGGCTGCTCAAGGCTCGCCAAAACAGCCCTTCTCGCAGCCTCACGCGACGAGAGGTTTGCCGTATGCGTCCCCTGCCAAACCGGCGGTGGTGGAGCACCACTCGCAAAACGCCTTTTTGGAGAAACGGTGGCAACGGAAATGGAAGCCTTCCCCCATTGGTATTGTCCTGAATATGACAAATATTCCAACAATGAAGCGGAGCTTCCATTTGACCAGCATATGCTGCTGGCGTCGATAGCGCCACGCGCGCTCCTCGTTGAGGGCTTTAATCAAGGCTGGTTTGACACCTATGGCGAATTCCTCTCATGCCAAGCGGCTTCATCGGCTTGGGAAGTCCTAGGTCTTCCAGGACTTCCAAAGGGCGACTTCCCTGCAAATTACGACACCGCCTGCATAGGTCCCAAGCTAGGGTATGTAAGGCGCGGCGGTGCCCATGGCCTTTCAGGAATTGACTGGCATTGGCTGCTCAATTTCGCAGACCAAGCTCTCAAATAGTGGCGCATTTCTGCGCCACAACGCTACTCAGAATCTGGCACAGGCTTAAAGGCCGGATTCTGAGCCTTAACCATATTGATAACCTTAACAACCTCAAGCGCCTCCTCCATTGTGACGGCAAATGGTTTGCCCTCTCTAATGGCAAGATACATCTCGTGATAGATGCTGTTAAGATTATACTTATTTGACGGCTCAACCATGATCGTCTTGCGAACCCAGCGTGGTGCGACCTTGCCTCCAAAGCCACCCTTCAACGGAGGCGTGTCAGGCGACGACTTTACATCTGGAATCTTAAAGTCGGGATGGAGATACTTAAGCTGAATATCCTGCTCATCTGGGCTTACGAGAGAGCCTCGATCGCCATAAACAGCATAGACTGGAGATGCCAAAGCGACACCGCCAGAGATTTCAATATCAATAACTCTGCCGTTTTCGCCACGCATAATCACCTTAAGATGGTCTTCTGCATCCCCGCGTGCGGCAACAAGTTTGAGATCGCTCCACAAATCCTTGAGTGGCGACTCCAGAAATTGCAATCCCTGGTCAATCAAATGTGGACCCCAGTTATTGAGCTGACCTCCGCCACACGAAATTAAGGTCTGCCAATCATCGCGAAATTGCCAATTATGGCGGCAAAGCTTAATTTCGTAGACATTACCCAAAATACCGCTATTGATTATTTCACGAACATGGTTAAAGCATGCCTCGTAACGACGGTTCTGCCTGAAAAATATCTTACCAGGATGCTTTTCAGCCGCTTTACGCAAACGCTCCAAGCCTTCAAGGGTAAGCGCAGTAGGTTTCTCGGCAAAGACATACTTCCCTGCTTCGAGAGCGCGAATGTCATAGGAAACATGATCAGGAGAGCGCACAGCGACAGCTACGAGTTCCATCTCAGGATCCTTCAAAAACTCATCGCCATCAGTATATGTGCGGACATTAGGAACTGCTTTTTTCAATTCCTCGCAGCGCGATGGATCGATATCACACCCAGCTACAACTTCAAATTCTTCAGGATAAAGCCTCGTCTCTGGCAAGTGCATACCAATGCCAGCACGACCCAATCCCCAAATACCGACCTTAATTTTCTTATTCATAAAAGACTCCTTCTTTAACAATCATTCTACAAAAAAAATCGCATCTTGTCCAAATTTCAAAAATTATTGAATTTGCATCATTCTTGAAATTATGATATTATAATAGAAATATTTTCGGAAGGGGGTGACTCTGATGCTGATTATTCGTCTAAAAAAAGGTGAGACAATTGACCGCGCTCTTAAGCGCATGAAGAAGATTCTCGATAAGGAGGGTCTTGTCAAGCAGATTCGTGCCAACAGGTATTTCGAGAAGCCCTCTGAGAAGAAGCGTAAGAAAGCAGCCCGTGCACGCATACGCGCATTCTCACGCCGCGCATCTATGTAAGAAAGGCGATAAAAGGCAACGCAATAAAGCGTTGCCTTTTTTATTTTCACCTCTTTGTCTATCACTAATCTCAAAGCCTCCAATCACAATGTTTTCTTTAAGCACATGCTGGTTTGGTTCACGCCAATCTTCTGGTGATGCAATGGTTGATGAAGCCATTGAAATGGGTTTTCAATCATTGGAATTGGGATATGGATTAAACCCAGAAGCATTGCCAAAAATTATTGAGCGCTCAAAAAAAGGCGACGTTGCAGTTTCGAGCCTCCATGCCTTCACGCCTGCCATTGAAGGAAATGGAGGACATCCTGAACTATTCTCAATTGCAGCAACAGACGAAACAGCCAGGCAAACTGCGATTGATAAGCTATTACAAAATCTAAGGTTGGCACAAGAGATAGGCATACCGCTAGTCGTACTTCACGCTGGGCGTATAAACAATGCCGCCCGTCATTGGTTATGGGTTCACAACCGCATAATGAATGAAAGCGACTCCGGATTTTTCTATCGCAGGCGACTTCGCAAAATGAACGAGGCTCGCGACAGAGAAGCCCCATCTGCTCTCGATGCACTCTCCCGCTCATTAGACATTCTTCTCCCCGAATTTGAAAAGTCCTCTATTCGGCTTGGAATCGAAAACCTTCCATCTTACGACGCAATACCAACGCCAACGGAGATGGATACACTTGCAGCTCGCTTCAGCAACTCCCCCTCATTCGCCTTTTGGTTTGATATGGGCCATGCACAAGTGATGGAAAATGCCGGCTATGGGAATGCCATATCACTAGCAAAAAAACATCTCAAGCTTATAGCGGGAGTTCATATTCACGATGTTATAGGCCCAGGTGGCGACCATCAAGCTCCAGGTCTTGGCGGAATTGACTTCAAGTCATTTTTCTTCTTAAGAGGAAGAGCATTAGTCTTCGAAATATCGCCAATAGTGCAAAGGAACGAACTAATTGCTTCTCGTAGCTTCCTTGAAAGCCTTTGGTCGTAAAAATTATTCGAAATTTTACTTGCACCATTCAGAGGCTTATAGTATAATTAATCATGCTTTTTTACAGCTGAGCGCATTATTTTATTTTTTTAGCGCTTTTTCCTCGGAGGGATGGCTGAGTGGTTTAAAGCATCGGTCTTGAAAACCGACGTATCGCAAGATACCGGGAGTTCGAATCTCTCTCCCTCCGCCAACTACAAAAACTGTTCCACTGTCCAACTGCTAAACTGTCAAACTGTTAAACTGTCCAACTGTAAAACTTCACAACTTCCCCAACTTGAACAAAGTTTGCAAGTAGAGTCAGTTTGCCAGTTTGCGAGTTTGACAGTTTCTGAGTAAAGTAGAGAGAGGAATATATGGATTCCATTTTACAACAACCTGATTTCAAAGTCATCGCCAATCAAAAAGAGATTCCCGTTCTGCGCGTTACAGCAACATTTGTCGATGAACGGATTCAAGAAGATGGTAGTTGTTATGGTATAGCAGTCATTGATTCTGATGAACCTGTTTCTGTGGAAATCCGTTGTGAGCGGGATTTGTCATCTGCCAAAATTCTACCCGAAAAAAACGATGCCGTAACGGAAATCAGGTCTGACAAGGTTTTGCTTCAATTGACAAAACATGGTTCGTATGTAATTGAACCGCAGTCATACAAGGATACCCCACTAATTCTTTTTTATAATCCTGTGGAAAAAAATGCACCATCGCCAGATACACCTGGAGTTCATTATTACGGGCCTGGGCTTCATTCTCCAGGCAAGATTGAACTTAATGAAGGAGAAACACTTTACCTTGCCTCTGGCGCAGTTGTAGAGGCGTATCTTTGGGCGCAAGGAGACAATATTACGATTTGCGGCCATGGTGTTTTGACACAACGAACTATGCCGCGTTGTACGGTGCGCCACTGTTTGGATTTTTATAAATGCAACCATCTAACATTGCGCGACTTCATTACTATGGACCCCTGCGCCTGGAATTTAGTCCTACGCGATTGCTGTGATGTATCAATTGATAATGTGAAAATTTGCGGCGGCAGAATGTTAAATGACGATGGTATCGATGTTTGCAATAGCTCGAATGTAACGATTCGGAATTGTTTTGTCCGTGCTCAAGATGACATTATTGCCGTAAAAGGTTTGATGGACAAGACCGATCTTACAAAGCAGAATAAAGAAACAAATAAAAATCATTTCGAACATGACAACCGTGGAATTCGGAATGTGCTTGTAGAAAAATGTCTATTCTGGTGTGATTATGCCAATGTATTCCGAATTGGTTATGAATGTATCGGGGAAACGATGGCAGATATTACTGTACGGGATTGCGACATTGTTCATTTATGTGACAATTTCAGACCGAAAGAAGCATATTGGGCCAATGCAGTATGGCATATTCAGGCTTCGCACAAAATGCCAATTTGCAATCTACTTTTTGAAGATTTGCGTATTTATGTTGACATACCCAATACATTGATTATGAAAATCGTACCGATGGAATGTCCTCCGTGGATTGGCTTGGGAAATATCCATAATTGTACATTCCGTAATATTTCCTTTACAGGAGCCAGTGATACTTTTCATGGAGATATTCTGATAGCAGGAAAAGATTCAGAACATACGGTTGAAAATATCCATATAGAAGATGTGACAATCAACGGCAAGCGTCTTGAACGCGATTCTGAAAATATTTACATTGGAGACTACACAAAGGATATAACAATCTCTTAATCAACTGAAAAAAACTTCATCGTCGGCATATAAAAGCAGCTGAATATCACTCATAAGGGGACAGTCCTTCCTATTTCACTTCTGCATTTCAATAACTCGCAAACTGTCTTTACTGTCAATCTTGCCACCGAATAACCTTTAAGAACCAAGCTGCATTTCCTCTGCGTTCTTTGCGGGAAAATTTTATAAGGGGACAGTCCTTTTCGATTTTAATTCACAATATACTAATAACAAACATTCTAAATTTTTTGACCCACCCAAAGTGAGATTATTGTGCGGAACAAATTTTACCAAGAAGTCTCTGAGGTCTTTGCGGGAGAATTTTTAACTTATCCGTCATTAAATTGCAAAAGTTATCCTTTTTGTGTACTTCGCAAAAGGCACAAAAAACTTAACCTAAAAACTACAAAAATTCTTCACTATTACCTATTTACTATTACCTATTACCTATTTACTAACTTTCCATGGGGACAGTCCTTGCTGATTCCTGTATATCCGAGGCTTTGAATACTGGCGACATTCAATTAGGAGTTTGTAAGCGTTCAGCCAGGGCTGTGTGGCGTTCACGGACTTCATTGTTGCGGATTGCCAAGCCTGCTGCTTTGTGGGTTCCGACGATGCAGACAAGTTTTCTTCCACGGGTAACTGCCGTATAGAGTAAATTGCGCTGCAAAAGCTTGAAATGCTGCGTTGCCAAAACGACAATTACCGCTGGATACTCACTTCCCTGCGATTTGTGAACTGTCGATGCGTATGCCAGGACAAGCTCATCTAGTTCGCCCAATTCGTAAATGACATGGCGGTCATCAAAATCAACTGTTAAAAAGCCTTCTTCTTGGTTGACTTCGTCAATAAAACCGACATCCCCATTGAAGACTTCTTTATCATAATTGTTTCGCATCTGCATTACCCTGTCACCTCGTCTGAAGAGGGTTGACCCTTTTTTTAGACTTGGTCCCATGGGATTTACAGCTTGCTGCAGAACGACATTCAAATTATCTGCACCAAGTTGATTTCGGCGCATTGGAGTTAATACTTGAATATCTGATGTTGAAAAATGAAACTTCGCAGGAATACGATTAGTCATTAAATCACAAACTCGAGCAATAACCTTATCCGGCTCTGCAGTTTCTATGAAGAAAAAGTCATCGCCAGAATCTTCAAGTTGTTCGCCGTTGTTGATGTGGTGGGCATTTTTGACTATCAAGCCCCTTGTATCTTGCCGAAATATCGTATCAAGCTTGGTAAATGGAATAATCCCTGATGCAATGATATCGCGCAAAACATTTCCCGGCCCAACTGACGGTAATTGGTCTGTGTCACCGACGAGTACTAAGGTGATACGGTCTGGCAATGCCCTGACAAGCTGATCCATCAGTTGAATATCAATCATTGATGACTCGTCCAGAATTAAGACATCTGCATCAAGTGGATTGTTTTCGTCATGTTCAAATGAGCGTTTTTGCGGATTAAACTTGAGAAGACGATGGAGTGTTGAGGCGTCTCGGCCTGTTGACTCCGACATTCGCTTTGCGGCACGCCCAGTCGGCGCAGCTAGCAACACCTTGAGCTTACGAACACTAAAGATCTCAACTAGGGCTCTAATGATTGTTGTTTTGCCCACGCCAGGGCCACCGGTTATCACAGAAATCTTACTATTGATTGCAGTTGCGACAGCTTGCCTTTGCGAACCAGCCAAAATAAGCTTCATCTTGGCTTCAGCCCATGCCAAGGCACGATTGGCATCAATTTCTGGATAGGACGGCTTTATTGACAAAATTTTCAGCAACCTTGACGCCACCGTTTTTTCTGTCAGGAAAAGTTCCCGCTGATATATGCGCCCATTGTCGCGTACAACAGCCCCCTCTCGCTCAAGCTCTTCCAAAGCTTCAGCAAGCTTTTCGACTGTAATATCAAGAATTGTTTGTGCCACAAGCAATAATTCAGGTTCCAGGCTAAAGCAATGTCCGTCATCTTGCTGTACTCGCAGACAATACAAAAGACCTTCTCTTGCGCGTTCTGGAGAATTACGGTCAACACCAAGCTTCATTGCTATTGAATCGGCAGTTAAAAATCCGAAGCCCCAAACATCACGGCACAGTCTATAGGGATTTTGCTTTACAATGGCCACCGCTTGTGCGCCATAGGCCCGATAGATTCGCGTGGCTTGCCCCATCCCGACGCCGTGCGACTGTAGAAATATCATTACATCGCGGACGCCCTTTTGAGAATCCCACGATTTTTGAATCATTTCACGGCGTTTTCGCCCAATGCCTTCGACTTCTTCGAGCCGCTTTGACATGTGCTCAATAATGTAGAGCGTTTCGGAACCGAACTTATCAACGATTCGATTTGCGTGGACGACGCCTATGCCGCGAATTAAGCCGCCAGACAAAAATCGGCGGATTCCCTCAACGGATGTAGGGGCTATGCACTTAATCTCACTGGCTTGGAATTGCAGTCCAAAGCGTTTATCCTCAACCCACTTCCCCTTTGCTGTGAGCTCTTCGCCGACCCAAATTGCCGCACAGGTACCGACAATTGTGACATAGGAAAACTCCCTATCAAACAACTTCACCGAACAAACTACATATCCGGTCTCTTCGTTACGGAATGATATTTGCTCAACGGAACCGCTTATCTCAATTATTTCACCGAAAGTCGGCTTTTCTTGGTTATGGGAGGTCATTCTATGAGTGCGAACGGCGATATTGCAACAAGACCGCCATAATGATAATGAGGCCTTTGACAGTGCCTTGCAGATTTGCCGAAATGCTCCAAAGGTCTAATACATTAGCAATTATACCTAGAATCAAGACGCCAGCCAATGTTCCCCAAATTGAGGCGCGACCGCCGGTCATTGGCGTTCCACCGATGATAACCGTTGCGATTGCGTCAAGCTCATAGGCATTGCCGGCCCCTGTCGAGCTTATTGACTGAAGGCGGCTCGCTAAAAGAATTGATGCTATACCGCACAAGAGCCCGACCAAAAGATAGCTTCCAAAACGGACAAATTTCACATTTACGGCAGCATATACTGCCGCCTTTTCATTAGCACCTATTGCGGAAATTCTCCAGCCAAATTTGGTAAATCGAAGAACAACAAAGAGAATTGCGGCAACTGCAACTAAAACAACAAGTGGAAGAGCTCCGCCCAAGGCGCGAGATATTCCATTCAAAACAACATTCGAAGACTGCACCAGACCTGCATCTGCGCGATAGACCGCTATAGATCTAAAGATTGAAAAGGTACCTAGCGTTGCGATAAATGGTGGTATCTTGCCATAATTTACCAATGCTCCATTGATGGCGCCACCGCACAAGCCCGTCAAGATAGCGACGCCGGCCATCACTAAAAAAGCGCAGTTTGGTGCCATCTCAGGCGGCAATGCATTCATTGCTTGAAGCCCAAAGACACCTGAGAGAGCCAACAGAGAGCCAACAGACAAATCAATGCCACCACCCGCAATTACGATAGTCATTCCAAGAGCAAGCAGTCCGCTATATGAGACCTGCCTTGCGATATTCATCAAATTATGCGGATTTCTGAAATCCGGACTTACAATTGCACAAATAGCGGCAAGCGCAAACAATGTAATGAATGGTGCAAGATTTTTTTTCATGGCTGTGCTAATTAAAAACTGACTACAAATCACCAAGCTTAGCCTTGGCAAAGGAAATAATCATATCGACCAAAAAGTCATCTGAATGTAAATCTGTGCGCAACGACAAATCATAAGACTCGGCCGCGCCCCATGTCTTTCCCGTGTAGAAGGAATAGTACTGAGCGCGAGTTTTATCGGCCCGCGTAATAACAGAATTGACCTTGGATTCCATCTCCGGATGTTCCTTTAAAAAACGAGCGATGCGACATTCCATCGGCGCGTGAAAAAAGACACTGACGAGATTTTTGTGGTCGCGAAGAATATAGTCGGCACAACGCCCGACAATAACAGCGCCACCCTTTTTGGCTACGCTGCGAATAAAATCAAATTGCGCATTAGAGGTCTTCTGCCCTAAAGATTCGGAGATAATCGGAAAGGTGTCAAACCAATAGGAATGCCAAATACATTCAGGTGATTTTTCATCAAATCGCTCAACTGCTTCCGGATGTAAGCCGCTTTGCTCTGCCGCGTGAGAAATCAAATCCCCGTCATAATAGGGAATTTCCAACTTTTTAGCCAACTCATAACCCAATTCGCGCCCTCCGCTGGCAAATTGGCGACCAATAGCAAAAACCATATTCCTGACATCGTTCATGGCTCATTCCTTTCTTGCCGTGAATTGTACAAAAAAAAGCCATTCTTGGCAACCTATTTTTATAAATTAGACAAAGCTTCCAGCCGTCAAAGAGCAATAACGACTGGAATTTTTACCCATATTGTGATACTATACATAAAGGTAGGTAAAGAAATTATCTGCCATTTTACAACAACATCATCAGGAGCGCTCACCTATGACAATAAAGCAAATCTCCCTTTTCCTAGAGAACAAACCCGGTCATCTCGGCTCCATTTGCAAAACACTTACCGAAGCTAAAATCAACATAGTCACCCTTTCGCTTGCCGACACCCAGCAATTTGGCATTGTTCGGATGATCGTCAACGATTGGGAAAAGGCACGCGACATTCTCTCCGAAGCCGGCTTTGTTGTCAATGTTCGCGATGTCCTTGCTGTTGCGGTCAGAGATGAGCCTGGCGGTATGGAAGAGCTCCTCAATATCATTGGCAATGCCGAAGTCAACATTGAGTATATGTATGCCTTTGCATCCCATATTGGCAAAGAAGCCGTATTGGTATTTCGCTTCGACAACCCCGAAAAGGCAGAAAAAGCCTTGGAAGCCGCAGGACGCAAGGTTCTCGATCCAAGCGCCATATTCAGCCTCAACTAATTTCAAAGGTGCTGCGTGAATTGGCAGCAAATCAAAGTCACCAATGACGCTACAGGCTGCAACCTGTTGACCTGGCTTCGCTCAATTGGCGCACCGATTGTTTCAGAATGTGGCGGACATGGTTCTTGCGGCAAATGTGAGGTAAAGGTTCTGTCAGGAGCCTTTTCGACACCGTCCGGCATTGCAACAGGCGGTGCTGTCATCTTGGCCTGTCAGGCAAAGCTATCAGGCGATGAGGGTGAAATTGCTATTCTTCACCCACGCGAAACTGCTTCTACATTAACCTTAAGTGACACAGCATCTGTCAACGCACAGAACATCGACCTCTCCATAGCCCTCGATATCGGCACAACGACCCTAGAAGCCTCTGCTATTGATGCTGCAACCGATAAACGCTGCGCCAAGGCGACGGCGCTAAATCCGCAAGCGACCTTTGGTGCCGATGTCATTAGCCGCATATCCGCCGCGGACAATGGCGACCTCCAAAATTTGACAGCCATAGTTAGAAGTGCCGCAAAAGAACTCATTGACAGGCTTCTCGAAGAGTTAAAATATGACCATAGCCCATCAAAAATAATCATTGTCGGCAACCCAGCAATGACGCATATCTTTTGCGGAATATCGCCATCGACATTAGGTAAATACCCATTCACTCCGGTCTTCACCGATGCAAGAAAGGAATCCGGCGAAATACTTGGGTATAATTCGACCGAAATTATTCTCCCGCCGCTTGCATCGGCATTTATCGGAAGCGACATAACCACAGGCGCAGTCTGCCTAAAGTTATGTGCAAGCCCCCATCCCGCATTAATGGTCGACTTAGGGACAAATGGCGAAATAGTTCTCTGGACCGGTAAAAAACTCCTCACAACTACAGCCGCGGCAGGACCGGCCCTTGAAGGCGCAACAATATCCTGCGGCATAGGTGGCGTAAAAGGGGCAATATATAAACTAGACTATAATTCAAACGGTGAAGTCATCTACAAAACGATTGGAGACGCCAAGCCAGTCGGCGTTTGCGGAAGCGGACTTGTTGAAATCATAGCCCACTTGATGAAAACCAAAGAAATTGACGAAACAGGCCTCCTTCTTAACGGCGATGACTACAAAATAACCGATAACATATCGCTTACGCAAAAGGACATTCGTGATTTTCAATTAGCGAAGGCGGCAATAAGGGCGGCAATAGAGCTGATTCTTAAAGAAGCGAATCTTAAAGTGGAAGAGCTAAAGCACATCTATCTTGCTGGAGGCTTAGGATCAAGCGTCTCACCTGAATCGGCAATCAAAGTTGGCCTTATACCGCATCAGGCATCGCAGATAGCCACCCAAAAAGGCAACACCGCCCTGCTTGGTGCGGAGCAGATTATCATAAACCCCAAACTCCTTGATACCGTTGATAATATAGCCAAACGATGCATTAACTTAAATCTGAATGACATCCCCGCATTTACAACCGAACTCATGAAGCAGATGTGGCTTGAAAATAAAGACTCTTTTTGTTAAATTTGTACTATGCTGTATTCGTACAGACATAAAAACACTCACAAGGAATAAAATCATGGCACAGACAATATGGGATTCTTTCCCCTTCCCAAAGGTCGGTATTCGTCCAATCATTGACGGCAGGCGTCGCGGCGTTCGCGAGTCACTTGAAGTCCAAACGATGAAGATGGCGCAAACCGCGGCAGACCTTATCTCCTCATCACTTTCTTATCCTGATGGCACGCCTGTTCAGTGCGTTATTGCCGACACAACAATCGGCGGAGTCTATGAAGCACAGCGCTGTGCTGAAAAATTCGCTCGCGAGGGCGTTGGCGTAAGCCTATCCGTCACTCCATGCTGGTGCTATGGCACAGAAACAATGGATGCCGATCCTTCAATGCCAAAAGCCGTTTGGGGCTTCAATGGCACAGAGCGTCCCGGAGCCGTATATCTTGCAGCCATGCTTGCAGGCTATGCTCAACGCGGAATGCCCGCCTACGGCATCTATGGCCACGAAGTTCAAGATGCGACCGACACATCAGTCCCCGATGATGTCCGCGAAAAAATTCTTCGTTTCGTCAAGGCCGGCTTAGCGGTCGCAATGATGAAGGGCAAAAGCTATCTCTCCGTCGGAACCTCATCCATGGGCATTGCCGGCTCCTTCGTAAATATCGATTTCTTCCAAGACTATCTCGGAATGCGTCCAGAAAACATGGACATCTGCGAAATCGAGCGTCGCATCGCCGAAGGCATCTACGATAAAGAGGAATACGAAAAAGCATACGCTTGGGCTCGTAAATGGTGCAAAGAGGGCAAAGACTACAACCCCGAGGCAATTCAAAAATCACGCGAAGCCAAGGACAAGGACTGGGAATACATCGTCAAGATGGCGATCATCATGCGCGATATGATGGTTGGCAATCCCAAGCTTGCGGAAATGGGCTTCGGCGAAGAAGCCGTCGGACGCAATGCCATTGCAGCCGGCTTCCAGGGGCAGCGTCAATGGACCGACCATTGGCCAAACGGCGACTTCATGGAAGCATTCCTCAATTCAACCTTTGACTGGAATGGTCCGCGAGCACCATACATCGTTGCCACAGAAAACGACTCACTCAACGGCGTATGTATGCTCCTCATGAACCTCATCACAAACAAAGCTTCAATGTTTGCGGATGTTCGCACATACTGGTCAAATGAAGCCGTAAAGCGCGTCACAGGCAAGGAGCTCGAAGGCATTGCCAAGGACGGCATCATTCACCTGCTCAACTCCGGCTCCTGCTGCCTTGATGCCGCCGGCGGTGCAAAGGAAAATGGTGAAAGCGTCTTCAAGAACTGGTGGAAGATGACACAGGAAGATATTGACGCCACGATGAACTCCACCAAGTGGGTTCCTGCCGGTGTTGAATACTTCCGTGGCGGCGGCTTCTCAAGCTCATTCCTCACCCCCGCAGGAATGCCGCTCACAATGACACGCATCTCCTATGTAAAGGGACAAGGTCCGGTACTTCAAATTGCTGAAGGCTACTCCGTCACAATCGATCCCGAGCAGCAGGAAAAACTCATGCTTCGCACCAATCCCGAATGGCCCTGCACCTGGTTCGTCCCAAGACTCACCGGCAAGGGAGCCTTCAAGGATGTATATAGCGTAATGAACAACTGGTCAGCCAACCATGGTGCTATCGCCTACGGACATATCGGTGCAGACCTAATTACACTAGCATCAATGCTCCGCATCCCTGTTGCCATGAGCAATGTCGCCGAAGAAGATGCGTTTCGTCCCCACTGCTGGGGCCTCTTCGGAGTCGATGACCCAATCGGCGCCGACTTCCGCGCATGCAAAAACTTCGGTCCTCTCTACTGATTAAGTTGAGAAAAATACCGCAAGTCAAAGACGAGGCATTCAATGAATGCCTCGTCTTTTTTTTGCGGTCGCAGATGGCGTTAAGAGTAAGATTTCTTTTGTATCCCACGCCGACATACTTTAAAGCGACATACCGCCTAGTCTGAAATAGTCCCTACACAATCTTGACAATTCCATTTTTATTTGGAAGAATCAACGGGTCGTGAGAGATGAAAACTTGATATTTACTGGTGGAATATTTTTCCACGAAACTGCGACTGGCCTCAATATCCTTAGTCATTCCCGTCGGCAGCCGTCGCTCCAGGCATAGATTTGCATAGCAGGCATCCCCGGCGAAGACGATGGTTTTATTGGCTGTTGGCACCAGCACTATACTAGATCCTACTGTATGGCCGCCAACTTTTCGCATTGCCATGCGACCATCGAAGAGCTCGATCTCGTCATCAAAGAGCTGCACTGAATATCCATCCAGATATTTCTTTGCAAGCTCCGCTTCCTGACGCTGTATAACTACCTTTGCATTTGGAAAAGAAGCTATTGCTCCGATATGGTCTTCATGGTGATGAGAAATCAGGATATCCGTTATGCTCTCCGTCGCAAAGCCGTTTTCTCGCATTAAATCGGCGGGGCGCATAAGATTTTTTGCGCCTTCCATTTTGAAATCATCGCAGCCGACATCTACTAGAATCAACCGTTCATCTAACTTGATGAGGTGAAACAGTAATGAGATCGGATAAAACTTATCCTTGGCTCCGCCCTTGAATATCCAACTTTCGGGAAGGATTCCTTCTCCGTACTTGCAAGCGAAAATTTGCATCTCGATCCCACTTTACAAATGCTTTTCGAACATCTCTTTCAAGGCGCTCACATCAGATGCCGCTATCACATCCCAGCCGAAGTCTTTTGCTGTTTCCAAGCCCTTGGACTGATATTGACCAAAGGTGGCTTTATCGTCCAACAGTTCAACGATTGACTCGGCAAAGCTATCAAAATCAAATGAGGGGATTTGCCTGAAGGCATTACCGTAGATTCTACGATAAACCGGCAAATCGTATGCGACGACGGGGAGACCTGCCGCCATTGCTTCGCAGACCGCCATTCCCCACCCTTCTTCGTGGCTTGGCGCAAACATTATTCTGGCGCTTTTAAGTTTGGAGTAGTATTCTCCCGTCGGCAAGAAGCCACCCTCTGGACGAAAGACCTGGATATTTTTATCGAGACCCTTATTCCGTATCTCTTCTAGAACTTCGGTCTCGCCGCTCATTCCACCCATAAGTCTTAATGTCGTATCGGGCCTTTTGGCCAGCACTTTTTCCCAAATCGGTATGATATCAAAGAGTCCTTTATTCGGGCGAAGTCCCACCATTACCGCATCCACATTTTTTTGCGGTTCTCTTGACCTGGAAATCTCTTCGACATTAACGCCGCACCGCATTATGCGAATGCGCTCCGGCGCCATGCCAAATGCAATGAGCCTTTCTTTAACGAGGTCTCCGGCATCGGTATCATAGACCCATGCTTCATCTGCATTAGCAGCGATTTTACGAAGGCTCCACTCCTGCATTTTATAGGTTAATCTGTTTACCAGTGGATTACCAGGGCGCATTTTCGGCGGCGTTTCTCTATGGTGTATCCAAGCGACCCATTTGCCTTTATGGAGTCTCTTGAATCGGAGCGCGGGCACTATATCGCAAAAATAATCGCTGACCGTAATTGCGACATCGCTTTTCGGCGCTGCCCTAAGAGCCTTTCTAAACGAAAGCGTTGTGACGATATAAGACCATAAACGAAAGGCTCTGCACGGCTCGCGTTTGAAAACTAACGAGGCAGGAGAAATGGCATCGGGTATTGACGAGCCCATGCCTTGCAGCATATCGTGCCCGCCCTTTGTCGTCAACAAAAATTGCTCTATGGACTGCTTTTGGAAGCGGCGCGATATCTCGTGGTATCTAACGGGACCTCCTGTGATTCCACGACCTTCAAGTCCGCAACCGTGCAATATCCACAAAATTTTCATCGTCATTTACTCTTGTGAGAGTCTCTCTGCAAGACGCGGCAGATTGGGATCGCGGGCACCGCAAATGAGTATCGCGCCATTTTCACGGGCTTCTTGTGCGAACGACAGTAAGTCGCTATGGGCTTCATCCATATTGTGCACTAAAGCGACATTCTTGAAGTTTCGCTTTAGAATCTCTCGGAGAAGGGCGTCAGACTGGATTGAGCGATCGGTTGTCCCACCTGCATCGTAGACAGGCAAAAGCAAAAGTCTGTCTGATGGACGCAGGACTGTGGCAAATGAATCAGCCAAAGGCTCTAGCATTGTCCGCAAGGGCTTATAGCCATGGGGACGCCACAGCACGGCTACTGAAGGTGCAACATTGCCGACAGTCTTAATTGCGGCGGCAAGCTTAGCAGGATTGTGTCCGTAATCGTCAATTACAACGGTACCGCTTTGCGTACGCCCGATTCGCTGGAGGCGTCTTTCTACACCGGGGAATGTCAATAATGCGCGCCGAATGATTTCATCACTAACGCCGACGGCTCTGGCTGCTTCAGCCGCCTGCCAACCATTCCAGCAATTATGCTCACCCGGTAAAGCTATCGACCATTCTTTTCCGCAAGCGTAAAAGCGAGTCTTCCAGCCTACAGAATTTACAATTTTGAAATCCTCGGGTAGTCCTTCAACGACTTTGCCTGTGACATTTGCCTTAAATAGGTTGAAGAGCCTATGAGTCTCTTCCATATCAAAATGGTCGGCGCTTTCATTGGTGACAACCGCAATCTCCGGATGATAACGCAAAAAAGAGCGGTCGCTTTCATCAGCCTCTATTACGCACCACTTGCCATCTCCTTTGCGGACGCTTCCGATGCGGCTTTGGTTCTGATCCCAACCGACAACGGCAGCGCCATTGATTACCGTCGGGTCTAGTCCCGCATACGACAAAATCCAACCCAGAATTGCGGTTGTCGTGCTTTTGCCGCTAGTACCCGCAACGGCTATCACGCTTTTATCCTTAATCAATTCGTCAAGTGCCTGAGATCTATGGAGCACTTCAATGCTCTGGGCATTTGCGGCTGTAATATCGCGATTATCACTCTCAATGGCTGTGCTGACTATAACCTTTGTTGTTGCTTCACCTATTGCCGAGCCATCCTGCGGATAGAGCTTTACGCCTTGATTGGCAAGTATTTGCAGCGCGGGTGTCATATCCCCGTTGTCAACAAGTCTATCAGAGCCAGTGACTTCGGCGCCAGCGTCAAGATAGGCTTGCGCTATCGCACTCATTCCGACCCCGCCGATTCCTACGACATGGACAGATTCGGCATGTGGCATTTCAATATTCCAAAAAGCTTCGGCGCGCTCTTGGTCTTCTTTCGCGTAGCGCACCATTTCTTCGTCGCCAATTTCAGAGGGCGACTTTGCCTGGAAACCTGCCGCTTGCGGGTGAAGACCTTGACCTAAAAATATCAACTCGAAATCGGTGCGCTGTTCCAAGGGGCGTTCAATAGCGGGGATACGCCGATACCTTGTATCTGTCGCCATTTGCCCTTCCATGTCAGAGAAATAATCTTCACTGTCAGTCGCGACCTGAAGGTCTCCGCCAACAATCAGCCTGGACCAGACCAAAGAGCGGAACTCCGCATTAAAGACGCGATGACCCGCATGGCGACGCTTGGGCCACGGATCAGGGAAGAAGAGGTAACACCTTGAAACAGAATGGCAGGGAATCAAATAACGAAGAACATAGGTTGCCTCAAGGCGAATTATAAATATATTGGTAAGACCCATGCGCCATGCTTTGCGAGCAATCTTTTCTACGCGGGGTTTGAGACGCTCGATACCGATAAACTGAACCTCGGGATGAGCCGCTGCGCGGGCAAGAATAAAGCGCCCCATACCGCACCCGATGTCAATTTCAATTCGACGCCCTTTCCCAAAGCGAGCCTCTAAATCAAGAGGCTTTGTTATATCATCTGAAAAGATAAACTTACGGTACTCTTCCGTCATAAGTAATATGCCAATCCTTGCGTGCTACAAAGAAGCCTTATTGGTGAATTGTCTGCAAATGCCGATGGTGTTATGCGAGCTATCATTCTGGTTCGGCGGAGCCCTCAATGACAAGGCCCTTCGTGGAAGGATAGCGACGGTACCAAATGGCCAAGGTATCGGCGAGGTGCCTTGCATATCTAAAGTGCGAGCCTGTACCTGTACGAAGCTCTGACTCATAGATAAACTTGTCGGCGGTCGTCACATGTTCGAAATCGAATTGCGTACCTAGGAGCGTCCAATAGACATAGGTCGGATCGCCCGCGGCAAGGAGGTCGTATGCGCGACGCGTGAGTTTACGGCCAAAGGCGGCGGCCTTTGCGACCTCTGGCAACACCTCGTCGAGCGGCATCTGATCCTCTGCACAGTAGAAGCCCTGAGGGACGAGCGACGAATACTTTGAGCCTGTGCGATGGCGGTTGAGGTCTCGGATTTCTGCAAGAGCGACGGCATCCCATCCAAAGCGCACCGCCGTGCGAGTTAGCGGAGAGCCTTGCCAGGCATAGCGGTTTGAGTGATACTTTAGGGCTTCGGCAAATTCCGCGTCGCCTAGTCCGTCCGGGGCCATAACCTCAAGATGCGGCAATGGAGCCATGGGTCCGAAGGCTTCGGGAGTAAGAGTTGAAGGCACACCTGCCTTAGCCCTTGCGACACGCTCATTGAACGCATCGCGTATGCCAGATTCGCAGTCTGCGGTAGCACCGCTGTGCTTCAAAAGATGGGGTGCCACAAGCTGAAGTTCACCGCGAATCGCCTCACCTAGAGCACGAGCCTCGGGGAGCAGATCAGAGCAGAGATGACGAGCCAAAAGCGCCCAGGCGCGGGCTGACATCGTCATCATGACATTTGTACGGGCTGCTGACGGAAGGAGGTAGCGGGCACGATCAAAGGCATAGTTGCGCTTCATTCGTGCAACCTGACGCTGAACGGCCGGGGTTTCATCGGCAAGAAGCTCCGCAGGGATATGAAGGAACTGTGGTCTCTCTGCGCTGAGCTTATCCCATGCGGCTTCAAGTGTGCTATATTCCCCAAAAGCCTCTGACATTGCATCCGCCCATTCATTGCGGAACTCTTCAGGAATGCCGATCGTATCGCAATCCAGCAAAGACTCCGGCGAAATGCGGATATATCTTGTCGAGCTTTCCTGCCCGCCGGCCTGTGGGGCAAGCGACCAAATATGGTATGCAAGCCAAATGGAAATATCATCCATAAAGATTGCTACAGGCACCATATCGGCGATTGACTGATGGCCGTAGTCGAGCATCCTGAAGATGGAATCAACCGACGCATCAAGACGGTTTGGATCAATTTTGGCGACTATAGCATCAAGGCCTTCATTATTTCGAGAATAGCGGGCGCCGGTCGCGGCAAGCAGCTCAGGGGTTAACGCTACGCGTCCTGCAGCCTTTGCCGCATCAGTCTGACAAAGTGAAACATGTGTAACTTTCATCGGGAATCTCCTCATTATCAATCAGTCATCATAGGCAAAATTAAAGCACTCCATTACCGACTTTGGAGAGAATCGGTGCAAGGAGAACAATAAATACCGCGGGGAAAATAAATATCATCAGAGGGAAGAGCATCTTTACAGGTGCCTCATTGGCAAGGCGTTCGGCTCTGGCAAAACGCTTTTGCCGCATCTGATCGGATTGGATACGCAAAATTGTTCCGATACTCACACCAAGCTCATCAGCCTGAATCAATGCAAAGGCAAATGAACGCATATCTGCCATATCGACGCGGAGTGCCAGATTTTTCAATGCCGTGCGGCGCGGAGTGCCAAGCTGAATTTCATGATTGACACGAATGAGCTCCTCCGTTAGAGCATCCATCTTGCGGCTTTCAATGGAACGCTGGAGGGCATTCATAAAATCAACGCCTGCCTCAACTGAAAGAGTTAAAAGGTCAATCATAAATGGCATTGCCTGCAGAATCGATTTTTGCCGATTCTTTATCGTCTGCGAGAGCCACATTGAAGGTTGTAGGGCAAAAAGCAGTATGCCTATAATCTCAAGCATCCAAAAATTAGAACGGATAGATTCATCTGACATACCCAAAATGCCAATTACAATGCCGAAGATGACACCCATCACGATTGGATTTAGAATGCGGATTGCCAAAAACTCCCACCCTGTGAGCAGCCCTTCAAAGCCTGCCGTCACTATCTTGCGATCGGCCTTTTCGCGAGCCTCTGCAAACTTAGGCGCCATCAGCAATGGTTTCAAGTTGCCGGCAAACGGCAGCAGAAGCTTAAAGACAAAAGGCAAAGAGCGCGCCTGCCTGCGGCCGTCGGCGAGAGTCACATATGTGATTTCGCGCGTCAGGTTAAGCGAATACCACGCAATACCAGATGCGGCAATCATCCAGCAAAGTATCGATAAATTTCCTATGAGAGATGTCATTACTTAATCTTCACCATTGAATTAACTAAACATCAACCTTAACAATCTTACGGATCACCAAGGCACCCAAGGTAACGAGAACAATCACGGCTGCAATACCGGCCATTCCCTGTGGAGAATGGAGATACGGCATCATGATTTCAGGTCGCAAAAGCATCATGCCGAGGCCGACAACAAACGGCATGGCGCCAACGATAATTCCCTGCATGCGACCCTGTGCCGTTAAAGTCATCACACGACGCTCAATTCTCATGCGCTCGCGAATAGTCAACGATATCTTGTCAAATATCTCCGTTAGATTACCGCCGGTCCGACGGGCAATATCCATTGCGGCACAAACCAAATTAAGGTCTTCACTGCCGACGCGCTTGTCTAATGCCTGCAAGGCATCGCTAAAGCTTACACCGACGCGCTGCTGCTGCAAAAAAACCTCAAACTCCTGAGCTATCGGATTTTCCGCATTCTCAACAACAGATTCGAATGCCTGAGTAATGCTGAAACCTGCCTTTAGCGCATTAGACATCTGCCCCAGGGCTTCGACTAACTGTTCATTGAACTTACGGCGGCGGCGATCCCGCATAACGGCTAAAAATTGTCGTGGAAGCTGAAATGCGCCGTATCCAGCGGCTAACCCAAGACCAATTCCGACGATAACCATTATGGGCTTTGCAGGATTGAAGAGGAGACATGAGAAAAGAATAAAGGCGATAATCGCGCAAGCCCACCCCGCTTCGGCAATTCGACGGGCCGGAATAAAGAGGAAGAGATCCTCGAACTGGCGCGAGGTTTTACTGCTGTATTCTCCCGTGTAGGTTGCGGCACTCTCCGAAAATGAACGCAAAAGAATCCATGCGAGCAAGCCGAAGGTGAGCGCAACGGCAATAATAGCACCCCAGAAAATAAACGCAGTATCCGTCATTTCAAAAAGGCCTCCTGCGCGTGTTCAGGCTGAAAGATTTCAGGATTAAGCGTAAGACCACGTTGCTTAATCTGCTCAAAAAACGACGGTACGGAGCCTGTAGGTGCCAGATAACCCTGAATACGGCCATCATCGTCAACACCAGTCTGCTTAAAGACAAAGATGTCCTGCATAACCGTTTGGGTGCCCTCCAACCCCATAACCTCGGTAACATGAGTAATACGGCGCGAGCCATCGCTGAAGCGAGACTCGTGGACAACTAAATCCACCGCAGAGGCAATCTGCTCGCGAATGGCTCTCGACGGGAGCTCCATTCCAGACATAAGAACCATCGTTTCAAGACGCGATACGACATCTCTCGGAGAATTGGCGTGAACGGTGGTAAGCGAGCCGTCATGGCCGGTGTTCATGGCCTGAAGCATATCCAACGCCTCTCCGCCGCGGCATTCGCCGACGATTATTCGGTCCGGACGCATACGCAAGGCATTACGGACAAGATCGCGAATGGTAATAGCCCCTCGTCCTTCAATGTTGGGAGGACGCGACTCAAGACGAACGAGATGGGGCTGCTCAAGGCGCAATTCCGCGGCATCCTCAATAGTGACAATACGCTCACGATCGGGGATAAACGAGCTTAACAGGTTAAGCAAGGTCGTCTTTCCCGAGCCCGTACCGCCTGCGACAATAATGTTCTTACGCATCTTGACGCAAATATCAAGGAAGTTTGCCATTTCCCGCGTCCAGGTTCCGAAGCGGACAAAATCCTCAACGGTAAGCGGCACCTTTGAAAACTTTCGAATCGTTACGCAAGGGCCGATAAGCGACAAAGGCGGAATAATCGCATTTACACGAGACCCGTCAGGCAGACGCGCATCTACATAGGGCTGGCTCTCATCGATACGGCGACCGATGGGGCTGACGATACGCTCAATTACGGCAAGGACCGAGGCGTCATCCATAAAGGTCTGATCGGTAAGCTCAAGCTTTCCCTTACGCTCGACAAAGACCTTGTGTGGACCATTTATCATAATCTCGCTGATTGAATCGTCGGCCAAAAATTCCTCAAGCGGTCCAAGGCGGAGGGCTTCGTTGTAAATCTCCTCGCAAAGGCGCTCGGGATTAACCCCCTCAGGTAGACGGGCCCGAATTTCATCAACGATAGAACGAAGCGTCTCGCGAGCCTTTTGCCCTAACTCCTCACTGGATGTGCGTGATGCGCTGAGCCGCTTCAAATCCAAACGCTGAACAAGCTCACGATGAATCTGATTCTTAATGTCGCGACGGACATTACGCATAGGATCTTCAGATTGTTTTTCCTCGCGTATCGGCTGTGGAGGTGCAGGAGGCATCTCTGTTGGCTTCTTCTCTTCAACCAGCGCCTTTTTTGGAGCTGCCGGCGCGATTGGAGCATCCCAATCCACCTGTAGACTATACCCGCCAATAGAAACAACATCGCCGGGAGAGAGAATCGTCAGGAAATTCGGATGTATCTGATTACCGCCGACAAAGGTGCCATTGCTGGAATCGACATCTTCAATGGAAACACCATCTCTCGTTATGTGAATGACGGCATGACGATCGCTGATTGCAGGATCCTCCAGGCGAATCTGCGCGGACTTACCACGGCCAATAACAAAATCTCCGAGCGGAATTTGATATGGCTGCGGCTCAGTCCCGTCTCGTGCAATCATCAAAGTAATCGAATCCATCAAAGCCCCCGTTCTAAAATCAGTCACGCTTGCGGAGCAATGTGCGTTGGCGATAATTATTGAGCTCTTCGATTTCCGACTCTATCTTCTCGAAGTTGACGCGCGGAAGCGTCTTTTCGTAGTGTACATCGGAAGGATTGCGAAGAGCCAATGAGAGGCGCCCCTTAATCTGCTCGGCAAAAACCAGCATCTCCGCTTCGCGGGGTGTAACCTCCAATGTGACGGTATTGTATGAGCTGGCCTGCTGAAGAGTGGCGACCGAACTCTTGGCTGTCTTATTGCCGGTAGCTAAAACCGTCACATCCTGAACGACCGTCAAGGTGACAAGCTCAAGCTCGTCGGGACGAGTCTTAGAAGGGAACGAAAATGTGCCCAAAACATCAACATGGTCATTGGGACGCACCATGCCGCTGACAGAAGCCGCTCCCGAAACATTGATTGAAAGAGCGCGGCAGCCTGGCTTGATATCCTCGGAAAGACCGCGGCGACCTGGCGCACCGCCCTCAATGTCAGTCCAAAAAACCGGGGCACCCTTATCAAGACGATGGAGCGCCTTGCGACCTACGATATCCTTCCAATCGGCTTCAAGTACCGCATCGGTACGAAGTTGATTTTCGAAGACGCTCTTCAAGCCGATATCGCTGCGCTGAATCACACTGCCGGCAGGAAGATCGCGATTCATAGTCACCACCTCGACTCGGCGATATTTCTTGTTGATGGCCAAAAGTTTCTCACTGACCTCACGGTCCTTGGCGACCAAATATTGACGCGTCAGCAAGGCTGCTATCAGCCCCACCGCCACAGCAATAATCAAAACGATTCTTTGCTTCATCATCTACTCCTGGGTTTTGGCGACAAACTTACGGCAAATAACACCCGCCTCCGCAAGCAGAGCCTTGGTGTGAGCGGAAAAACGGTACTCCTCGTCATAGACCACCTCCTTGATACCGGCATTGATGATCATCTTAGCGCAGGTAAGACAAGGATTGAGAGTGACATAGATGGTAGAGTCCTTGGTAGAGATGCCATGATACGCCGATTGGGTTATGGCATTCTCTTCGGCATGAGAGCAGATGCACTCGTCAAGACCGCTGCCAGACGGAGCGGAGCCGGAGCAACGGGCACAACCGCCCTCAAAGCAATTGGTAACTCCGCGAGGTGTGCCGTTATATCCTGTCGCGATAATGCGTTTATCCTTTACAATAACCGCGGCAACCATACGCCGGGAGCAATTTGCACGAAGCTTTACAACATGGGCAATCTGCATGAAATAGGTGTCCCAATCGGGACGGAGGTCCTTAGCCTTTCCTTCATGCGAATGGTCATGACCGCATGAGCAGGCAGATTCAACCTTGGTATTTACATCATTAGAACACATTTCAGCACATCCCTTCTAGACGATTCCATTCATTAAGATACTTCAAAAGAAATGCCAACCCGGGCTTCTCGGCCTCCTCAATCAGCATATTGGTAAAAACCATCTGCTCCGTCTCATATTCCTCATCGGAGATATAACCGCCCAGATGAGCCATACGAAGCCAAACGAGATAGGTTGTAAGCGCGTCATAGCAATTGTATTCAACTATCTCGCGCCATCTACCGCTCATCCACATCGAAGCGACATCATCACCTGACACATCCATCTTGCCAGGGATACCCGAAAGAACGGCAACCTCATGCAATGAAGGAGCGCCTCGGCCTGACCAGCCGCCGAGACAATCCATCAAATCGACATTCCAATCGCTGTCCTTAGAGAAATAATCGACACCTTCCCACGGCTTATCGGGACGGCTGCAAAATTCAGGGGCGGAAATACCATTGATGACTGCGCGCTGGAAAAGTATCTTCAAATCGGAGGCGCGAGAATTAAATCCCACAAGCTGGGGCTTGCATTTTCCAACGGCATTGATGAATGTGCCGACAATGGACGCCTCCGAGCGGCTCTCCGCATCTTCTAAATCTCGCGGAAGCCAAAGCAAATGAAGCTTAACCCTCTCCTCTTCCGGAAGATTCGCGCTGGCAGGCGCCACCTTTCGCATCAAAGCGGCAACAGAGACAACGCGACACATAACAGTCTTCAAAAAAGGCTGCGGATTGTCTTCCGTTGCCCCGCCACGGCTCCACATCTCCTTCAAAACCTCCTCATCCGAAACAGAAGAAGGAAGATTGTATAAAAGACGACCAGCCTTGGGGTCAGGAACCCACTCGCAATCAAAAAACCAGATTTGATCTTTTACCGACTTAAACATGCAAAAAAATCCTTTTCAACCAACTTACACCATACTATCAAAAACCATTCCTTGAATCAAATAAATAAAAAAACTTGCGCATTTGCTCCATTTTCGTTATTATATATACATAAATTTCGTTTTTGCGGAGAGGTGGCCGAGTGGCCGAAGGCGCAGCACTGGAAATGCTGTATACCTTATGGTATCGTGGGTTCAAATCCCACCCTCTCCGCCATTTTTTTATCTGGGAGAGGAGTGAATCGTGCAAGAACTGCTTGAAAAAATCAGCCGGATGCGCTTCCTCGTAGTTGGCGACTTAATGCTTGACCACTACCTATGGGGCGATGCCACAAGAATTTCGCCTGAGGCTCCTGTCCCAGTAGTTAAGGCCGACCGCGATACTTTCACAGCCGGCGGTGCGGCGAATGTAGCTCACAACCTTCGCGCCTTAGGTGCAGCGGTTGACCTCGTCGGCACCATTGGAATCGACGAAGCCGGAGCAAACCTTAAATCGGTCTTTGAAAAGACAGGCGTCTGCTTTGACCCCGCCCTTGCAGACAAGTCGCGCAGCACCATTCTTAAAATGCGCGTAATGTGTCGGAATCAACAGCTTTGCCGAATCGACCGCGAGGAAACACCCTCCAAATACGCTCTTCCGCAATCTTGGATTGATGAAACCCTGCCGTCTCTGATTGAGCATGCTGACGCCGTTATCGTCTCGGACTATGCAAAAGGCATTGTCACTCCAGACTTGATTAAGCACATCCAAAGGCTGGCGGGACCGGACAAATTGGTCTCACTTGATCCCAAGCCGCGCAACGGGTTGGCCTTCCGCGAATTGAGTTTGATTACACCCAACCGCATCGAAGCTTTGCAGTTGGCAGGAATGCAGTCAATATCGCCCTCCGACCCCTTCCCTGCGGAAGAAGCCTGCAGAATTTTGCACAACCTCTACGCCACCAGGCTTTTGGTCATAACGCTTGGCGCCGATGGCATGCTTCTCTCGCGTGACGGCAAACCGCTTTGCCAAATTCCCACCGCAGCCCGTGATGTCTTTGATGTTTCCGGCGCAGGTGACACAGTCAATGCCCTTCTCTCCGCAGCTCTTGCTGCCGGCTCTACACCGGAAAAGGCGGCTCAGCTCGCCAATCAGGCTGCTGGAGTCGTCGTTGGCAAGCTTGGCACCGCCACAGCTACACCAGAGGAGATTCTAGCCCATGCCAGCCTCTAAACCAGAAGCTCATTCAGGTGCGATTTTTTTTGATCGGGACGGAACATTAAATCACGATTCGGGATATCTTTCCAGCCCCGAACAGGTTGTTTTGCTTCCTGGCGTTAAAGAAACTCTTGCCAAACTTCGCGAATCATACAGGCTTTTCCTCTTCACCAACCAAAGCGGCGTAGGTCGCGGCTTCTTTGGAATGGATGCTGTAAATGCCGTCAACAATCGTCTTGCCGAGCTTCTTGGCGATAAAGACATCTTCGACGACATCTGCGTTGCGCCAGAGCATCCCGATTCTCCGATACAGAACTATCGCAAGCCCTCTCCTAAGTATATTCTAGAGTCGATTGAGAACTTCAAGCTCGATCCGTCTAAATGCTTTATGGTTGGTGACAGAAAACGCGACCTCGAAGCAGGCGTCAACGCCGGCATCAATGCAATTCGCATATCGGCAGACATCGACGATGCCGCAGCGGCGGCCTATTGCCAAGAGCACTCCATTCCTACGGCAACGGAGTTTGGACTCCTTACGGAAATCATAGAGAATTTTTACAAATAGCAGGAGTTTGCCATGGATTCAAAATCACGCCCCAGAAATACAAAACTCGTAGTCACTAAAGCAGAAGCCGGCGCAACATTGCAAAACTACCTCGCTGAAAAGCTCAAGCTCTCCAAGCGCGGCGCCAAAGATCTTATCGACCAGAGACAAGTATGGGTCAACCGCCAATGCGTTTGGATGGCCCGCCACTCCCTCAAAGCCGGAGATGTCATAGAGACACAGGCGGGAACTGTTGCATTCGCCGAAACGGAAAAACCAAAACACATCCGTGTTCTCGTTGAAACGCCACACTACCTCTTTGTCGACAAACCCTGCGGAATGCTCACAATTGGCCCTGGCGGGCTTGAAGAGCTGATTCGCGTCCAGCTTGACGAGCCAAATCTCCGTGTAGTTCATCGTTTAGACCGTGACACATCTGGCTGCCTCCTGATAGCCAGAGACCAGGAAGCCCTTGATGCAGCAGTGTCAATCTTCAAGACAAGACGAGTCAAAAAACTCTACGAGTTTCTCGCAGTAGGCCGCATTGAAAACAACCCGACAACTATCACAGACCCGATTGACGGACAACCCGCAAAAACCACAATCCGCCGCATGGCATACAATGAAGACGCCACCTTCGGTTCAGCGCGAATTGAAACAGGCAGAACCCATCAGATTCGTATTCACCTTGCGGGCATTCGCCATCCAGTAATCGGCGACCGTGTCCACGGCCTCAAAAAGTGCAAAGACCAGCGCGTTCTTCGTGTTCCACGCCAGATGCTCCACGCAACGGAAATCGAGCTTGACGACCCAATGGGGCGTGGACATCTTCGTGCTCACAGCCCACTGCCCGCGGACTTTAGAAGATGTCTTAAAATGTTCGGTCTTTAACGACTGTCCATAAGGAGGCTTGTTGGTATGCTCTACGCGATCGTTTCTGATATTCATGGCAACCTGGCAGCGTGGAATGCCGTACTCGCAGACCTCACCGCAATGAAGGCAGAAAAAATCATCTGCCTTGGTGATATCGTCGGCTACGGTCCGCAACCATCGGAAGTCCTTGAATCAGTCTATCGCCATGTCGACGCCTTCGTCATGGGCAATCACGATGCAGTCGCCGCAGGCAAAATGTCCGCCGAAAGCTTCAACGACCACGCAAGAGAAATGATCGAATGGAGCGCCAATAGAGTCTCCGCTAAAGGCAGAGCTTTCTTGGGACAGCAGCCGCTCGTTTTGAAATCCCCAGATTTCGTCTGCACACACGGGTCCCTTGATTGCCCCAGTGCATTCAACTACATCCTCGAGCCCGAAGAAGCCCTCTCCACATTCAATGCCACAGACGCCTCACTCGTATTCATCGGCCACTCACACATCCCGTCAATCTGCGTTCTGGGGGCGTCCGGAGTTCCCCACTTCCTAAAAAGTCAAGACTTTGAGCGTGAACCCGGCAAACGCTACATAGTCAATGTCGGCTCAGTTGGCGATCCGCGCGACGAAGACCCGCGCGCCTCATACTGCCTCTACAATGACAAGACACAAGATATCTGCTTCCGCCGAGTAGCCTTTGACTATTCGGCAGTCATGAATGCCGTCACAAAGGCTGGCATCGCCCCGGAATCAGTTGCACTGCTTCGCCGCGATCCAGTGCCAAAGCGTGAACCCGTCCGTGAAACACTAGGCTTTGCACCTCCGAAAGATGCAAGCCGAATGGCAACAAATGTTGCCGAATCGGCAGAGATAAACTCCTTCCGCAAAAGCAACACACGCCTTCGCCATGCAATCGCAATTTTAATCATCATATTCTCGGCTTCTGTCGGCGCATTTTGCGGACTCGCGACAAAATACGCCCGCAAGGCTTCCGCATTCGTGCCATACACCCCGCTAAAGGCCGTTGAAGCGTTGACGCCATCCGATATCTGGGCAAAGAATCTGCTCCCCAGCATTCCGTCGAATTACGGCACGATTCGCAGATTAGCCGCTATCAGCGGATGGCGATACAAAATCAAAGACGCCTCACGCCAAATTCTGAAAATCGGAAAAAACACCAACTCCAACACACCATCATTGATAATACACAATGAAACCCGACTTGGTTTTGAGCTCGAGGCTCCACCATGGATTCATAACGGTCTTGCCAACGGCGGACGCATACAAATCTCGATGCAGGCAAAACCAGGCAAAGACTTCTCTGGCCATGCGACAATCAATGTAATCGCAAATCGAGGCCTACAAGGCGAGATAATACTCCTCCAAAAGTCATTAAATCTAAAAAAAGCTGAAGAATTTCAATCCACAAAAAGCACCATGCAAAAAAGCAATTCACTCCGCCTAACCGATAGCATAAGAAGAATTTCATATCGCATAGATGGCGACTTTATTGGAACGCTTGAAATTTCAGAACCGACAATGACCGTCATTTTTGACGAAACCTCCAACACAAAAGGGACAAAATGAAGCATTCACCGCGCGACCTCAAAATAACAGACATACGCTTTGCCGACATCGATGGAGCACCAAAGCGCTGCACGCTTGTAAAAGTCTACACCAATCAAGAAGGACTCATAGGCTACGGTGAAGTCCGCGATGCGTCATCAAGAACCTATGCTGCGATGCTAAAAAGTCGCATCCTAGGAGCAAACCCGCTTGATGTCGACAAAATCTTCAGGCGTATAAAACAGTTTGGAAGCGATTCGCGTCAAGCCGGTGGAGTCTGTGCCATTGAACTCGCATGCTGGGATATCGCAGGAAAATACTGGGGAGTTCCGGTTTGGCAGCTCCTTGGCGGACAATTCCGCGATAGGATCCGCTGCTACTGCGACACCGACAGCGAAGGTGGCGGACGCGACATGGGCAAAGCCCTCTCCGAACGCATGAAAATGGGCTTTACATATCTAAAGATGGATCTTGGGATTGAACTCCTAATGGACATCCCAGGAGCCCTCTCCGCTCCTCTTGGCTTCCTCGAAACGATGAAGAAATTCAAGCGTACCGTCTTCGCCACACCCCATGGCTCAATCGACCCGCGCGCCATGCGAGGAGAAGCCTATGACCTCTTCAATACAGAGCACTTCCTAACGGGCATCCATATCACCGAAAAAGGACTCGACTTCCTCGAAAAATATATGGCGGATGTACGGGCCGAAGTCGGTGACGAAGTACCCATTGCAATTGACCACCTCGGACATATTCCACTTGAAGACTGCATAGCATTGGCGCGCCGACTTGAAAAATATCATCTCTCATGGATGGAAGATGCACTCCCATGGCAACAAACCGAACAATGGAAAGCCCTCCATGCGGCAACCACAGTTCCACTCGGCACAGGTGAAGATATTTACCTAAAAGAAAATTTCATCCCCCTACTAGAGTCCGGAGCATTAGCCGTAGTACACCCCGACCTCTTAACCGCAGGTGGCATACTCGAAACCAAAAAAATCGGAGATCTTGCAGAAAGCTACGGAGTGCAGATGAGCCTCCACATGGCAGAAAGCCCCATCGCCTGCATGGCAGCAGTCCATGTTGCGGCGGCAACGCGTAACTTTATGGCACTTGAGCTCCATTCAGTCGATGTACCATGGTGGGGTGATCTCATCTTCCCGACCCTCAAGTACGACGGCGGCTTCATTGAAGTCCCCAACACCCCAGGTCTCGGCATAGAGTCACTAAACGAAGACCTAATAAAAGAACATCTTCACGAAGATTTCCCCGAAGCCTGGGCTCCGACAACCGAATGGGATAAAGAATGGGCAAACGACCGCAGATGGTCATAGACAAGCCAGTCGACAAAACCAAAGAATAAAATCCTCACCCTCCCAAGAGTCTTGCAGTAGCGGCTCCGCAAGAGTGTTGCCGTGGAGGCTCCGCTAGAGTGTTGCCGTGGTGGTTCCGCTAGAGTGTTGCCGTGGTGGTTCCGCTAGAGTGTTGCTGTGGCGGCTCCGCTAGAGTGTTGCCGTGGCGGCTCCGCTAGAGTCTTGCCGTGGCGGCTCCGCAAGAGTGTTGCCGTAGCGGCTCCGCAAGAGTGTTGCCGTGGCGGCTCCGCTAGAGTGTTGCCGTGGCGGCTCCGCAAGAGTGTTGCCGTGGCGGTTCCGCAAGAGTGTTGCTGTGGCGGTTCCGCAAGAGTGTTGCTGTGGCGGCTCCGCTAGAGTGTTGCTGTGGCGGCTCCGCAAGAGTGTTGCTGTGGCGGCTCCGTT
>JAZUMF010000009.1:0-29445 GCA_045603485.1 Kiritimatiellia bacterium
TTTTTCCGGTGGCCATAGAGAGAAGGAAACACCCGTTCCCATTCCGAACACGGTAGTGAAGGGTCTCATCGGCGAGGGTACTGCGGGGGTTGCCCGTGGGAGAGTAGCACGCTGCCGGAATTTTTTTTATACTTTTATTTAAACCGCCTCCTAGGCGGTTTTTTTGTTTTTTGAGAGTTCGTAAATTATAAAAATTACTTGTGTGACTTTTGATATTGGTTTCAATAAGGCGCCAATTACTATTGACATTTTAAGGATTCCTGCTGCACTTTATATATTTAGAATATGCTTTGGAGTAATTCATTTATTAGTATAGCGGGATTTATATATTGCGTCAAGTCTAACAGTCTGTCACTTAAAAGTGATTGTTAAGGGTTCCTGCTGCACTTTATATATTATGTAAATTAGAATATGCTTTGGAGTAATTCATTTATTAGTATAGCGGGATTTATATATTGCGTCAAGTCTAACAGTCTGTCACTTAAAAGTGATTGTCGGGTAACTGGATAAGGTTGTGCGCAGTTTGTCAAATAGAAAGTACACCGAAGAGAGAAACTGCGTGTGATAAGGGATTCTTGACATGATTTTATTAAAATTGTAAAATGAATTTTGATTTTTTTAAACTACTTTGGGAGTGTTTTTATGCTGAAATATCTTTTCTGCATTTTATTTATCTGCACCACTGCTATGGGTGCTTCTATCTGGTATGCGTCTCCTAATGGAGAGGCTGATGCCGATTGCACTATCGATGCACCAGGTACGATTCAGGCTGCAATTGATAAGGCTGTTAATGGAACTTCGTGGGACAATGGAGATACTGTGATTCTTCTTACGGGGACATATGATTTTTCTGATGCGGTTTATAGTGGAAAAAATTGCATAGAAATCCCTAAAAACAAGAATTACCTTACTCTTAAATCACAAAGTGGTAATTTTGAGGATGTTATAATTAAAGGTCGCGGCAGTGAGGTTATAGTCAGTGACGATTTGCTTACCACGAACGAACCCTTTTATTCGAGAGCACTTTGTTCCTCTTCAATAAGTCGCCTCTGCGGCTTAACGATTACAAATTTTTACAATAATGTGAATGGTACTGCAATTTCCGGTACTTCTGGGTATTTGACTATTTATGACTGCTTTATAGCCGGTAATGTTGGAGTGCCGGGATCTGCCATCGGTACTTGTGCCAATCTTTATGGTTCTACCTTTAGCGGTAATTCTACGACTGCCAATGGTGGAGTGATTACTACGGGATATTCAACAATCATTTCAAATTGTCTTTTTATCGGGAATAGTGCCTATATGGCGGGATGTATCGATGGTCTTTGCGGTACTTTGATTGATTGCGTTTTTTCTAATAATGTCGCGACTAAATATTCGGGCTGTCTGGATGCAAAATCTGCAAATACGATTGAGCGTTGCCTCTTTGTAAATAATCAATCAATAAATTCCATCGGTGTCGGTCGCTTTAATAATTCAACTATTACCAACTGTACTTTTTTGGGAAATAGCGCTAGTGGATGGGGTGTTGCACAATATGGGAAATTTTATGACTGCAGGTTTTTGAAAAATCAAGGCTCGGTTCACATCGGACCTATTTCTGTCGTAAAGGATTCTCTTTTTGAAGGTAATAGCGGTTACAGCGGGGGCGTGCAAGCTTCGTTGGTTTCTGGATGTATTTTTACAAATAATATGGCTAGCGGTAACGGCGGAGCCTCCGGTTCAGGTGGAAGAGGCAGTGTCTATACAAATTGTCTTTTTGTAAATAATTATGCAAAGGGAAACGGTGGTGCATTGACCGGCACTTATTATACTGTCTACGATTCCACATTTATTGGAAATGAGGCAGTAAGTCAAGGTGGTTGCATGTATGGCGAGGCTATGGCAATTCGTTGTAAATTTATTGCAAATAAGGCCAATACCGGTGGTGTAGGTCTTCACGCTGATTTTAAGGATTGTCTCTTTTACGAAAATAGTGCAAAAGGTGCTTCAGGAGTTGCAAGTCAAAATACTTATACTACGGAAGGATGCGTCTTTATAAGAAATTCTGCCGGCAGTTCAGATGGCTGCATAACGCCTCGCTCGGCTTCTTCAAGGGTTGTCAATTCTGTATTTATCGAAAATGAAGCTCCTAAAAGTGCAATTGGTAACACTCCGTTGTTTAATTGTCTTGTTATCAGCAATAAATCTACTGTGGTCGATTCAAACCGCGTAGGCTTACTGCAAAATTCTACTGCAAATAATTGCACATTTATCGGGAATTCTGTGGCTGGCAACGGTGTGATTAGCAGCCCTGCGACGAATTGTCTTTTCTATGAGAACATTCCTTATGATATTTCGTCAAAGAATGTTAAGTATGGAAACTGCCTTTATGGTAGTGTTGCATCAGATACGGTTGACCTTTCGACATCTATCAAGTCATCTAATCCGAGATTTAATTTCGGTAATAATCCAAAGCTTCCTTACTATTCTATCAGACGAGGCTCTCCTGCCCGCGATGCTGGGGCATGGCACGCATGGGCAACCAATGTGTTAGATATAGCGGGTAATCCTCGAATGAACGGAAATATAGATATAGGATGCTACGAATTTCTGCCACATGGCTTGCAAACGATTTTTGAGATCCGTTAAAAATGTCGCCAGTGCCGTCAATTCAGGCTTGCTGCGGTACGATGCAGATGTCAAGAGTTGAATATTAGTTATAATAAGGCATTTTTGCTTGTAATAAAATACTCGATTTTAGCTGTCTTAAATATTGCCGCTTGTCTGATGCGTAGCTGGTGATGCTGTTAATGCGTAAGCATTTGGGCGTGGAGTCGTCATTGCATGACGGTGCAGTCGAGTTAATGCTCAAAGTGTAATTCGTTAAGCCCTGATGCCAATTCGAGTTTCTTATCTGCCCACTTGAATATGGCATTTACTCCTTTTGGAATAACGACCTTGAATGAAATGGCTTTAGCCGTTTGCTCCCAGCTTGTTTCGACCTGTCCGTAACGGGAGTTGTAATGGGCGGTGACTGAATTTAGAGATGTGGGTACAAGTGGTTTTATAACGAGCTTTGATTTTTCAATTCTGATGCCTGCAAGATACTTATAGAGATTTGGCAGGATGGCGGAGAATTGAATGTATGATTTGGATTGCCTGGAGAATGCGTTTGCCTTCTTTAAGAGCGCATAAAGTTCATTAGGCAAATCGGCTTCTCCCAAGGCTCTGCAGGCGGCAATGAAGCCTAACTGCTCTTTCTCGACTTCTGCACTTTCCAGTGCGAATATTAGTTTGGATATGGACTGATTGTCATTGGAGAGTCCAAAGAGAAGCGTTATCGCTTGTTCAGTTATAGACCCGGAGCCATATATGCCATTGCCTTTATAAAAGGCTTGTTGGTACGATGCCTTTAATGTTTCTGCAATCGAATCGAAATATGCGGCATCATCGAGTTTTGAAATTTCCTTCGCGAGTTTGGTAAGGCTTGAGATCATACCATAGAAGAAGGCTGAGGAAACAAGTGGAGATTTTGCGCCTAGGTCACCTCCGGCAATTTGTGAATCTCCACCTCCGAATTCAACGAGATATGAATCGGGATCGCAAATGTTTTTAAGGTAATAGTCAAGTAGCTTGCGATAGCTTTGATAATGGTATTTGATATATTCAAGGTTGCCGTTAAAGGTATATTGAAGGAGCGGGATTAAGATGAATGCGGCGTCAAATGCGGGGCCGCCGTTTTCTACTGAAAAGCTTGCGGCTTTATTTGTGTGGAGGATATATGGCACAGCACCGGAGGGTGCCTGTTCTTCGAGGTATGTCTGCAGAAAGAGTTTAAGAGGGTTATTGTCTGAATTGAACGAATAGAGAATCGCCTCAGCTGCAGTTAAGGCGCCACCGCTCCAGCAAAGCTTCTCTATCGGATTGTTTGTCAGGGAACCGACTGAATTTGCGAGGAGGGCATCTGTCGCTTCGTCGGCAAGAGAATTGAGGAGCGGGTCTGATGATTTAAAGGACGCGGCAATGGGAGCATCGCAGTGTATTTCCGCGGCGTTGAGGCTTAGAATATTGGCGTTTCCTTCAACGGTCATTAAGATATATCTAAAGCCATGCCACGCAAAATCTGATATGCGTTCTTCTGTGACGGCTCCGCGTAAAAAGTGACGGTCGGTCTGGATTTCTTCTAGGATGGAAGCCTCTGCGCTTTTTATCGGCAACCCGTTGTCGTTAACTTCAATCGCATATTTAAGGGTTACGAGTGCGCCGGCATCGCCTCTTACGCATAGCTTTGCTGCACCTGAGATGAGCTTGCCGAAGTCAAATAATGTAGCCTTGATTGCCTTTTTGCCAAGTCCTAGCGATTCAGCCTCTATCTCGTTGAGAAACAGGCTATTTTGTGCAATGGGAGCGTGAAGACCGGTAATACGGCATGGGGGATAATCGGCTTCGCGAAATTCACCCATCGGTATGTCGGCTATACGGGCTGTCGCCCAAGAGGAGTCGTTGTACCAAGCATCTTCCCAGCCGAGCAGCTCGCAGCGCCCGTCGTATGTCTCACCGCTATGGACTTGACTGTAGAGAAGGGGACCGCTTGCTGTGACGCGCCATTGGTTCGACTGTGTAGCCTCTAGAATTTTACCGGTTGCCGTAGAGTAAATCTCAGCCCAAATCTGAGTAGTGCCTTGATAGGGCACTACTTCAAATTTACGAGCTGATGAAACTCTGCAATTGTAGAAACCGCCGGAGGCGACGATTGAAATGGCGTTGCGCCCAGAATGAATCAATGAGCTGATGTCAAAGGTGCGATAGTAGACCGAGCGTGTGTAATCTGTGTGGACTGGCTCAAGCCTTATATCGCCTACGCGTTTACCGTTGATGTAGGCAAAGCAATAGCCAAGTCCCGAGAGTTTCAGTATTGCGCCTTTTGCCAACTCAGCCTTGTCAACCTCAAACTCATGGCGAAAGCAAACGGCGCCTGAATAAGGCTTGTGCTCGCGTCCAATGCACTCTTCGGGAATCCAGCTTTTATCTTTAGGACAGCTTATCCATTCTGCGTGTAGGCTCATAGTGTGGTTTAAGAGGCGTGTCTATCACCACCAACGGGCGAGAATCCGCTCGATTACGGGAGCTAATGAATGTGCATAACGATAGGCTCCCAAATCGGTGAAATGGGCTCCGTCGACGGTGCATTCATCAAAATCCGCACCGTAGAGATTATATCCGTCGACAAAGTAGAGATTGTCGTCTCCCTCTGAGCGCAGCTTCTTATTTACTGATGTATGAATATCGGTAAATCTTTCACGGTGATTGATGAAATTCCATGTAACGCATGGAGTCTCTTCAGGAGCGAAGGGATCGTATGCCTCCATAGATTTGGGCTGTGCGGAAACCGCAAGAATTGGAGTCTTGGGATAAGCCTCTCGAAGAATGCCGATAAATGGCTCCAGGTTTTTAGAGAGACGATCAGGCTGGGCGTTTGAATCGTAATCCAAAATAAACATAGCGGGCTCTTCGGGAATCTCTGTCAGAAGCCTGGCAAGCTCCGGATCGCCTCTGCCATTGCCTGAGAAGCCATAGTTGTAAAATGGGCGATTTAAGAGGCGGCTGAGAATATTGGTATAAAGCATGCCCGGACGAGAGACGCATCCACCCTGCGTAATGCTGGTGCCATAAACCACGACAGGACGATTATCGCTCCATGGAGTCGGTGCTTCGACCTTGGCTCCCTCAGTTAGACCGATGTCAACTCGCTGCACGCCGGAATAGAGAGGGAAATAGATGGTGAAGTCACGCATCTCCGCAGTGAGAGTTGAATAAAGAAGGCATGTATATTCATTATCCTTATAATTGAATTTTGTGCTTTGGGCAAAGACCTGGGTACGGCCGTTGCCCACATAGAGGTCAAAGCCCATACTGCCGATAAGAGTCATATGGCACATGCGGCAACCATCAACTACCGCATGGAGTTTGACCTCCTTCGCATTGGTACGAAAACGCAAGCAAGCACCTGTCGTGCAGGGAGCCAGAGATTTCACACCTTGATTAAAATCAAGATCTGCATCTGGGGCAAAGCGACCGAATGGGCCGCCAGGTTTACGGAACGGAAGACCTCTAAACTCGAAAAACGGCGAATCTACATTATAAATGTCATAACCATTCAAGGATTCGCAACTTGCAGCAAGATTTTTATCGATCTTGCCGATATCGTTTATTTCCGCCATAAAAATCACTTCTTTACAAAATGAGTTGAAATGTCCGTTTGAAATTATGAATGCTGTTTACTATTCACCGCGAAATACTCTGATTGCGCGAGCGGCATCCTCTTCCATCGCCTTTGTCGCCGCATCAGAAAGTATGTGGAAGAATGTGACATCTTCATTGGCGAGCTTCTCCTGAACGGCATTTTTCCCGGCGCGTGACATATAAGAGTAGTAGTTAATCTTTCGTATGCCGCAAGAGATTGCCTTGCGGTAATCCTCGGGGCTTACGCCGCTACCTCCGTGCATAACGAGTGGAAGGCCTGTAAGCTCGCGAATCTTTGCAATACGCTCAAAGTCCAGCTTGGGCTTTTCCTTGTAGATGCCATGTGCCGTACCAAACGAGGCCGCCAATGCGTCAATGCCTGTATCCAGTACAAACTTTTTAGCAAGCTCAGGGTCGGTGTAAACCGCCGCTCCTCCTTCGCCGCCGCCCTCGCGTTGGGCAAGTGAACCTATCTCGGCTTCAACCTGTACTCCGCGCTCATGGGCGTATGCGACAACCTCTCTGGTGCCAGCGACATTGTCCTCGTAGCTTAAAAGCGAGCCGTCAAACATCGCAGCGTTAAAGCCCAAATCAATTGCACGCTTGACATATTCAACGGTTTCGCCGTGGTCTAAAAATACGGCGACGGGTACCTTTGCACGCTCGGCGGCCCATACCATCAAGGGGCCGATCATATCAAGCGGAGCCTCTGGCTCATGAAGCTGAGCGTGGCTGATAATCAATGGAGTGCCGAGCTTCTCGGCCGCTCCGATAACGGCATTTATGCACTCAAGAGCGGGTGTGTTAAAGGCGCCGACGGCGCATTTATGGCTTTCGGCCCATGCGAGCACTTCATTTAAGCTTGCCTTCATAGAAAAATTCCTTTGTATTAGATGTTTTCAACTTTAATGGACAGTTTATTGACAACTTTAGCCCCTGGCTTGAGTATTGAATATGTGAGCTCGTCATCAAGCCAGCTGGAACAGGGCTCAAGCCCAATCACATAATCACCGCTTGCGCGAGACTTCCATTCAACAAACTTTTTGTAGTTTGAGGTGACTTCAATGCGCTTGCCTAACTTAGTGTTTTTAAGTGAAAGCTTGCCATCGTCGGTAAGATGGAAATAACAGGTTTCGTCAATGCCGTCCTCAGGAGCCTCCATTTCAAGCATCTTCTTCATCTGTTTGGCAGCCCAGTCTGTACGCGGCATGGACTGGTCTATCTGACCTTCAATCTCCGCTCCCTCATCAACCAGAGGATAACCGACATTGACATGATAAAGCATGCAATATTTCTCGTTGCGGAATCCTTCGTTGCGAATGGTGTCCGAGAGTGTAATCTCGTCGGAGCCGGCCTTCGTCTCAATTATGCGTGTCACAATGAGATTCTCGCCGAAGAGTGCTGTGACGGCAATTTCGCCAACGATGCGAACGCCGTTTTCATCAGCCTTACACTCAATTATTTCGGCAGGGATTGAATGGAAGCGACCGTGAAGCGGATGGCCCTCAACGCCTCCGATAGCATCTAAGCCGCAAGTATAGAGCATCCCGGCAGGGAAGTTGTGCATAAAGCCTGAGTCTGTCGTGCAATATCCGTTTTTAGAGACAAAGCCGATATTCATCCCCTCATGCCAAAGGTAAAGAATGTCAAGGGCATTAGATTCGGTCAAAACAAAATTAAGTCTGCCATTCGAAACCGTAATAATTCGCGCACCGTTTGCGCGACCATCGGTAATCTGAGAACGGATTGCAGTACAGACCTGTGAAGGATTCCCAATTTTTTTATTCATCGATTTTACACTCCTACATTAGGGGGCGCACGTAATAGGTTAGAGGTAATAGGTAATAGGTAATATTACACTCCTACATTAGGGGACGCACAGCCTCGTAAAGCCGTTCGTAACGCGAATAAAGCTCATTATAGAGAGCGTGTCGCTCCATGTCAGGCTCATAGCTGCCTGTTCTCTTAATCATGATACTCTTGGCGGCCTCTATATCGGCAAATACGCCGGCGGCGATTCCTGCAAGCATGGCGCAACCGACCGTCCCCGCATCTTCAGTCTCAAGAGTTTCAAAGGGAAGCCCCAAAACATCAGCCTTGATTTGCATCCAAAGCTTTGATTTGGCTCCACCTCCAGTTGCGACAAGACGCTTGAAGACAACGCCCGAACGGGCGAGACGCTCCATATTCAGCCTCATCTCATAGGCAACAGCCTCAAGACAGGCAAGATAAATGTCGCGATCGGTAGTCGCAAGAGAGAGACCCAAAATCGCACCGCGAGAGCCAGAATCCATATAAGGCGTTGCGGCTCCGGCAAAATGGGGTAATACAAGAAGCCCCGTCGGCCCATCGTATGGTCCCGCCTCAATCTCACTATGGGGTCTACGGCAAAGAGCGTCGCGGCACCATCTGCAAAGCTCTCCACCGGTATATGAATAGGCGTAGGTGACAAATTTGCCAAAATAGGGCACGATACAATAGTTGTCGTTTTGAAATTGTGATGATTGGGGAATGTCGGCAAAAACAGGAGTTATGCACTCAACTGTTCCTGCACCCTCAGCGGCAATGCCAGACTCAAAGACGCCAGCGCCGACGGCGCAAGCAACTTGATCGTGACCGCCTGCGACAACCTTCATTCCGTCCGGTGTCATCGCAGCTATGGCACCAGTTGGAACAGGCTTCGAAAACATCTCAAGAGGAATGCCGGCGGCATCGAGAATTTCCTTGCTCCAGGAAAGCGAGTGAATATCAAAGGCCATAGAACGAGCCGCAAGAGAGTAGTCGATTACACGCTCATTTGTCAGCAAATAGATGACAAAGTCCTCTATAAGCATAACATACCGTGCCTTGGCAAATATCTCGGGCTCGTTATTCTTAATCCACATAAGCTTAGGGAGAGAATAACTCTCGCTAGGCTTAACTCCTGTAATTGCAGTTGCTCTTTCAATGCCGAACAGATCGCCAAAAGCGCGGCATTCATCAATGCCGCGCGGATCTGTGCAAAGCAAAATCGGGCGTAACGGTTTGCCGTCGCCATCGGTAATGACAAAGGCCTCGCCAAAGCTTGTAACGCCGATAGCCTCAATAAAACCGAAACGCTCCGTGGCTGCGCGCACGGCATCAAGGACGCTCTCAGCCAAAGCCTCCCCATCAACCTCCTGAGCGTTAGTTGCGCGCGTGACAGGGTAATCGCGATATTCGCGACCGAGATTTTCGCCCGTCTCGGAGAAGACGGTGACCTTACAGCCCGTAGTGCCTACATCGAGACCCGCGATCAACCTCATGCGTCAATCTCCACCCAGTCGTAGCCGAGATATGTCGTGAATGCTTCCCTGAGAATTGCCTGCATGTGTCCCATGCCAACGGAGGTGTGATGCTTAAAGCCGCCGCGTGCAAGCTTGATCAGCTTATCCTGAAGATTAGGAATCTTGGCGACGCCTCCGCATCCAAAATAACCGTCCTCAATAACATCCTCCGTGAACTCGCCCTCCGAAGCATAGATGACAAGTTTGCCATCCTTGGTCTGGCAGTTGGAGAAGGTCATCGGGAAGGCCGCAATACGACCCTCGTTCACACCCCAGCCAGAGCCGGGATCGCCCTTGTCAAACATCTTGTGAGAACCAAGAGTACCCTTGCCGGCCATCAAAGACTGGGCCACAGGGCCGCAGTGGAAGAGAATAACCTTATCCTCGTCATCGCCGTAGTTGTTATTCCAGTCAAGAACGGCAGTAGGCTTGCCAGAAGCAAGAAGCATTGCACGCATCGTGATTGCGGAGCAAAGGTCGATTTCGCATGAAGCGGCGATACCGCGGTCATTAAGCTCAGAGAGAAGAACGCATGGGCATACACGGAGAATCGTCTCCATTTCATTCCAGCAACGCAGAGAAATCGCGTCAAGGTGATATTCCTCGATGTAGTCGTCGATAGTGCATGAAATCTTTGCAAGCATCTCCATACGGTCAAGAGGAACCGCTTCGCAATTTGTATAGTTGCGGAGACGCTCAATTTTAGCCTTCACGGCCTCGTCTAGAGAACGGTGCTGCACCTTCCAGACAAGCTCGGAAAGGTCAAAAGACTCAACGGTAATGTCGTATTTCTGAAGAGCAATCTCATCAAAGCGTGTTGTCTTAAATGCTGTAGTGCGAGCGCCGATACAACCGATTGAGAAACGCTTCATGCCATTTACTACGCGGCAGATTGCGGCAAAGTCGTCAAGGTTCTGGCGAAAAGCGTCCGTCAGAGGATGTACGACATGCGGCTTCATGACGGTAAACGGAATATTGGCCTGCGTAAAGACATCCGTTACAGAAAATTTTCCGCAATAGGCATCTCTGCGAGTCGCAAATCCCATCTTGCCAATCTCGTCAGGATAGGCCTGAAGAAGGATAGGTACACCAGCATCTCGAAGTGCTTCAAAGGCTCCGTTCTCATCGGCAAAGATAGGCATTGAGAAAATAACGCCGTCATATTCACCGCGATGTTGTTTCAAAAACTCTGCATAAAGACGACCTTCGTCACGGGTTTCAACGCCGCCGAAGCGAGTCAGTTTTTCATCCATAATGATATAGTCATAACCGGCCTTGGTGACAGCCTCAACCATATCTTGACGGGCGCCGAGAATCAATTCTCCAGGCATAAAGCCGCGATTGCAGAAACAAAGAGCAAATGTTGTTTTTTTCATAATAATAAACCTCTCCTTCTACTAAATTTTATCACGCAACCTTAACAAAATCAATTTGTAACTTTACGCCTTATCCCGTAAAAATTCGGGATAAGGGTGATGTGAAGAGTATTGTTTTACGGATGCGCTGCTTGTCATTACATTTTAAAATGTGATGACAAGTCTCAATGATTTGTTCAATGCAGCAGTAGAAGCGTGTTGTTGCGTGGCAGACCTCGCTTGAGATAGACATTTTGCGAGCCGTTGTCACCTTGCTTTACTACGGCTTTTACGATGTAGATTTCGTTGGGGTCTTTACCGTCGTCGGTGTCAAATACAATTGAGGAAGTGTCGAAGTCATGACCTGAAAGTCGTTTGACTGAGTTTGGCAGTGTCATGAATTTGTATTCTTTCGGCCCATTGTTGAGTGGAAATGGCGCCGAGGTCGTCACTCTGATTTTGCCGTTGATTTTTGTGTTTTTGGTAAAATTGTAGATATTTGAGGCGGCTTCTTCCGCATTGAGATTCAGATTAAGCGTTGCGTGGTTTTGCAAAACCGCATTGTCGAATGTGACGGGCTTATCGTCTGAAACATTTACAACTCCATTGGATGATATCGTGATGGTGTCGAGCATATTATATATTAGAGCCGGCGCTTTTAATGTGCCGCCCGTGTGGAGTTCAAGATTCACATTTTCGCCGATTGCCGCCGTTTGTGTAAATGATACTGCGATGTTGGTAATCGCTATACATGGAGCTGTGAATGATGCCGAAAAAGGAATATTCAATCCGGGAACATTTCCTATGAAGAGTGCCTTGCCATGACCTGAGATGGGGCCTTTTATCTGGGCGTTCAATGAGAATTTGATTTTCCCGGTTCCATTGCCGATATAGATGCCGCGTGTAGCAGGAATATTGACGAGCCTGCTTGCCGAGCAGAAGAGACCACCGTTATTTTCCAGATAAATAGACTTCTCTACAAGTTTTGATGGGGCGGCTGCCGCTCCAAAGCCATAGTGTGAGTTGAAGCATATCCAACAATTTTCACCACTTGCGTAAAAGCCTCCCGAGTAATTTTTCATTTCGGGTAAGATAAGTGATATGCCATTTCCGACGCCTTCTTCGTTTGCAACGCCGAAACAGGCATCGTCATCACCCTGAATGTCTCCCGACAGGTTGACCCTTACAGGGTTATTAAAGGCACCGAGGAATTTTGCGGGGTTTGACAGTGTCGTCAGGATTTTTAATGTGCCGATTATTATTGAGTTGGCTTGCGCGTCCGCCACCGGGCGCTTGATGCCGCCGTTGACTATTGTGAGGTTGTTGATAATCTGTTGTGAACGGTGTGCGTTGTCAATATACACAAGCCATCCGTCATTTCCGTTGCTTTCGCCGAGAGTCAAGGATGCTCCGTTAAAGCTTGTTGGCATATATGGGGAAGAGGCTGAGCCAAGTCCTCGAGCCATATATGCCGTCATGCCGTCTGATATGAGATAATCGGCGTCGGGGTGTGGCGCGCGATTATCTGACCATCCTCCTATAAGAGTCATGGAGGGGGAGTCTTTTTCGTCGCTTTTTGTGAGCCAGATATATGGGGATTTAATATCCCAAAGCCATTTGATAACTTTGCCGTTGGAACCGGTATTTGTCAAAGTTACAGAGGTGGCTCCAAGATTTGTGACGAACCCGTATGGCTCGCCATATTTTGGTATGGTGGCAAGTACATAGCCCAGACAGTTTGTCGTCCCGTATGCAGCCGGTGCCGAGAGCGTGACGGTTTGATTCCCGGTCAGCGTTGCGATATGACCGTATGATGGAGTGGGGGAACCTATTTTTGCAGGTGAACCATCTACAAAAATCTGTTCTCCGGTTTCGTCAGGAAGCCAACGGCATATATACTGAAAATTTTCAGATATGCTTGACCAGTAAGCGCTTTTTTCACGGAAAGATAGCCAGTTGACCAGTCCGTATGGAGTGGCATTGATATCAGGGAACAAATTTGAAAAATTTGAAATTTCATCGCCATTGTTAAAAGGAAATAAGGCAATGTGATTATTCCATTTTTCATTGCCGTAGGGTATGAAATAACATCTTGTGAGAGTGAAATCCGCAGGGTCGATGTTTGCATGGTTGTTTCTAAAAGCACTACCCTTAGGAAGAAATATGGGAGGGTCGCCCTTAAAAAAGATGCGTTTCAGGGAGGTTGCCATATAAAAAGCATTTTCCCCGATTTCTACAGACTTTTTACCAAAGACGACAGATTTCAGCCCTGATTCGTTAAATGCGCTATTTGCGATTGATTTCAAAGATTCTGGTAGAACTATGTCGCCGAGGTTGGTTGTTTTATAGAATGCAGAATTTCCAATAGTCTCAAGTCCCTCTTTGAATGTGATGTTTTTCAGTTCCGAGCAACCGTAAAAAGCACTGGTGCTTATGACTTTCAGATTTTCATTCAAGATAAGATTTGTAAGACTCGTGACATTAGCAAAGGCCTGAATACCGATTGATTGAAGATTGGGTGGAGTAATAAAGGTACTGAAATTATTTTTATTTAAGAATGCCTTTTGGGCAATACCGGTTATTTGTACACCGTCACCCAAGCCATTTACAGGCTTGGAGAGGTCTATTGTCGCATCTCCTGCTGTTAGTATACTTGTAATGGTGGCGTTGGTTCCTGAAATAGAGAGAGAAAGCATCCAGCCGGTTTCATCGACAATCACTGTCGTTTTACCGGAAATCGTCTTTTCCCAATCGGCAAAAGCAAATGTGGAAATAATGGAAAGAAGTAAAAAAGTAAACTTCAAATGCTTCATAATTCTCCTTTTTACTAGATTTGATACAAGTATAACAAAATAATTTGCCGCATATCAATAATTTTAGACAGAGCCGTAATGAAACGAAAAGGCCTGTCCCCATAAAAGTTAGTAAATAAGTAATAGGTAATAGGTAATAGGTAATAGGTAATAGGTAATAGGTAATAGGTAATAATGCAGATAAATTGCAACTTGGTTCTTAAAGGTTATTAGGTGGCAAGTTTGACAGTAAAGACAGTTTGCGAGTGTTACAGTTTTAATTGGGAAGGCCTGTCCCCTTAAAAGGTTTTACCGCAAAGAAAGCAGAGATTTTGTGATACCGATTATTTATTGTGTTAGTATAGCGAGGTTTTGTTATTATGTCAAGTCTAATAGTCTGGCACTTAAAGTGTAATAACACTGCGTCATTTGTGACATCAAATGATGTCTTGTGTTTTTATATAAAAAATATTAAACCTTCATAAAATGTTGCAATGTAGTAATATATGTAAAAATTTTATGGGGGGGGGGTGATTTCAAAGCAAAAAATTTGACAATCGTTTTTATAAAGCATAAATTATTAACATTAGGTTAAATAAAAGACTTTCTCGGAATGCGTGTTCCAGGTCTTTTATGTAAACTTCGACCTAATTAAAAATTGGTTTTACCCACACTTTTTAAGGAAGAACCAGAATGAAACTGCATAGCACATTGTTTTTAAGTCTTTGTTCAGTATTTTGCATTGCACTTGCGGTGCCGCCGTTGCGTGCTGATACTGCTATTGATGTTGCCGCACTTGCCATGGGCGATAGCGGAGAGGGGTGGACTTTTGACGGGACTAACCTTGTTCTTTCCGCTGAGCGGCAGTATGTCGCTTACGGAACACGGACTGCTATGAGTATACGAGCCGATGCGAATTGTACTCTTGTCGCTTCAAACCTTTCAGTGAGTGCGGTCGGTTTGGCGAAGGCGGGGCTTGATTGTAACTATTGTGATGTCACGCTGCTCTTGTGGAGCGATAACAGTTTTAATAATACTTTTCTGGGCGGCACGCAATGTGCCGGTATTGCGGCACAGGCGGACTCGACCGGTAAAACAGGAACGACGCTGGTAATCTCGAATTTGAACGAAACCGCGACTATGGTCGCAAAGGGCGGGGAAGGCGGTGGCGGTACTGCGGGTATCGGAGGAAATAATCAGCATAAGGGCGGCTTTATCATCATTCGTGGCGGTATTATTACTGCAACAGCTGGTGTTCCGAGCGGTAACAGCGGCGGTGCGGGAATTGGCGGCGGATATAAGGGTGGCGTCATTTCAGTTATAATTTCGGGCGGTAAGATTACTGCCTCGGGCGCAAAAGAAGGTGCTGGTATTGGAGCCGGGCGCGATGGCTCCAACGGATATGTTGAGATTTCTGGCGGAACTGTTATAGCAAAGGGAAGTAGCTACGGTTCTGGAATCGGTCCCGGTTATACTGGCTCTAGTAGTGGTACTATCGTGATTTCGGGCGGCACGGTGACGGCGTCTTCTGGTTCTTCCGCTGGTATCGGAGGTGCGGCTTCAAACATTCAAATATCTGGAGGAACGGTCTCCGCTTCAGGTAGTGGCTACGCTATCGGTGGCTCTAGCGGAAGCGTTGAAATTTCCGGCGGTCGCGTTACCGCGACCTCTAATCTCGCGAATTCCTCAGTGGCAATCGGAGGCTCCTTAAAGAGCATTTTGATTTCTGGCGGAACAGTAAAGGCAACCGGAAAATATCAGGGAATCGGTAAAACCACTAGCGGAAATGTTGGTGCGGTTACTATCACAGGTGGTTCAATTATTCAAAGTCCGATGCTGGATTCTCCACTGCCTATTCAGACGGATGGTACTAACGAGCTTTTTGAGCTGACTATTCCTGGGCTTACTCCAAATGTACTCGCAAATGTTACGGGTTTGCCGAATAATTATGGTCTCAAAGATGTCTATGCCGATGCGAATGGTCAGATATATGTCTATCTTCCTAAGGGGAATGGAAGTTTCAGCGTTGAGGGAATAGAATACTGCTATACGATTATAGACACTGCGACAAAAGCTTATCTCGCATCTGAAATTTTTGACATTACTTTTGTGAATGCAAACCCTGAGAGGGGGATGATAAGCACGGAGGGCGGATCTTATCCCGGAGGTACAATCGTTACCGTTGTCGCCACACCGCTTTCAACGGACTCTGTATTTGACAAGTGGACGGGGATTATGCCTGACGGGGTGGATGCCCGTTCGCCTGAGATATCGTTTATGACGGGTAATGGAGATGTTACACTGACAGCGCACTTTGTTGACCCAATCTATGTGAATGGGCGTTCGGTAGGCCACGGCAGCGGTGATGGCTGGACATATTTAAACAATATGCTTACGCTTTCATCGGCAGGTCCTTTCGTTATTCACGGAACGAGTACCTATTCGCGGATATTTGTTGATGCCGATTGTACGATTATCGCTTCAAATCTTTATGTGAGTGCTGTGGAATTACCCTCGCCTGCACTTGATTGTAACTTCCACGATGTTGCACTGAAATTTTGGAGCGATGCTCCCTACCGCAATGAATTTTATGGAGGCCCGAATAAGGCGGGGATTGCGGTTGTGTCGACAAACATTGCCCTTGTGGAGTGTGGTGCCAAGTTGACGATTAGTGAGCTCAACCCTGATGCCTCGCTTTATGTGGTAGGCGGTTCTTACACCAGTACTAGTACATCGGGAAGTGCGGGTATCGGTGGAGGAACAGGTCAACACGCTGGAGCAATTGATATCCAAGGGGGAAAGATAACGGTGAATGCCGGTGCGCAGCCTGGTAATGCTGGAGGTACAGCCATTGGCGGACCGTATTCCAGGAGTTATCATTCGATATCAATATCTGGTGGCACAGTCTCTGCGACTGGGTCAAAGGAGGGTGCTGCCATAGGCACCGGTCGCGCTGGCGCTAAAGGTGGCGTTATCGCGATTTCAGGCGGTCGAATAACGGCTTCGACTAAGGGCTCCGCCTATGCGATAGGCGGAGGATATCAGTCGGCTGGGGGAATAATCCAAATCACAGGAGGAACGATTTCAGGGAGTATGGGTGCGCCAAGCGCGGGCGCGGTGGTGACGATTAACGGCGGAACATTTTTGAGTTCGTCGTTTAAACCAGCCCCGACCGACGGCTCGCAAAATGTCTACCGCGTGACAACGACGGTACTGAACGGCAACACACCAGTCAAGAATGCAAAGGTTTCGGTCAGGGTCTTGCGTAATTATGGCGTAAAGGATATCTACACCGATGCCAATGGTAGGCTTTACTTCTATTTGCCGAATGGTTCGCGGCGCTTCCGCGTAGATGATAAGCGTTATCAATATACGGTCAATTCAGCGGCAACAACTGCTACTCAGTTTTTTGAGTGGCCGACAATCCTGCTGCTGAAGTAGGCTATTGCTGATAATCCGCTGACACTCCATGTGGCTGAAAAAAGTTGCGCCCATACGATTGTATGGGCGCTTTTTTTTAGTATTGCCGGCAGTTTTAGTTTAGCGCATAGACTGCGGCGTCAAGAGGGGCTATCGTGTCTATAAAGACGGTTTCGCCGCTATCGCCTTGAGTTATGGTTATTTCTTTCCATGTGCCGTCGGCCATCAGCCGTTTGACTGATGTCGGTGGCTCAGGAATTGAGAGCGGTATCTCTTCCACGGTATCCATTGAGACGCCGTAGATTGCGAGTATGCGAGTACCGTCCTGCGCCGTTCCGTCTTTTACAAGTAGTTCCGCATCGCCGGTATGGTATGTAAAAGGTGTGTCGCTGACTAGCTTTATGAGGTCAATCAGCATGGCTTTGCGTTTTTCGTTGTAGAAGTAGAAGGAGCCGAGCGTCAGCGCGTCTGGAATGTTCATTGCCATTGTCACCACTCGTCCGCCAAGCTCATTTTCGAAGTATATCGCCGCGGGGCTGATGGGCGCGGTTTCACTTGAGAGCGCTGCTGTGCGTGAGTGGTAGGTTGATATGACCTTCGCTTTGGGGTCTACATCGACGAGCATCTCGGTTTTTGGCTTCGCATTGATTTGCGATCCGTCGTTTAACACTTCGAGGGCGGGGACCGGTTTATCCCATTTTACCGCTTTGGCTCCGAGCAGGTGCGCAAAGCCGCGTTTTGTGAGCCAGGTCGCACCAATTCCGTCAACAACGGCACCCTTTGACAGTGCTGCGATGACTTCCTCATCGGTGAGGAGCTCGGCATCTTCCGATATCATTGAGACTGAGGAAGGATGCTTGGAGTTGTAGTAGGCTATGCCAAATCTGCCAAGAACCGATGAGCCCCAATCGAGTCCATTCCCCTTGTATTGCATGGGACTGTGCGTGCCGGTTTTGGGAACGCGCACACCCTTCCATTTGGGTGCGAGCTCAAGGAGCTTTGCGTGGAAATTGCGGTATTTTGCCATTATCTTGCGATAGGCTTCACCTGATTTGGGCTCATATACGCCAAGTCGTGTAATCCAGATTTTCCCTCCGCGGCACCCTTCCAGCAGAGACATTGAGATGTGGGCATTGAGCTGTGTAGCACCCATTGAGTAGCGGTTTTGCGGGCATGTGTCAGGTTCGCCTAGGACGATTACATCTTCGGGAATGAGCGCAAGCTGTCGGGCTGTTCTGTTGAGCCAGCTTGCGATGTTGCGCGTTCCTTCGCTGCAGTAGCGCCCGTTGTTCAACCTTACGATTATTTCCTGTCCAGGGGCGGCAAGGGCTTTTGCAATATTGGCGGCATGGTGGGCGTCGTGCGAGCAGCAGCAGAAGGAGCAGTGTGTCAAGGGGTTCACATTGTCAATTTCCTGCCTAATGACTTTTGCGAGCTTGATGATGGAGTCCTGCATCATCAGGTCGTAGGCAGCCGCAATATCCAGGTCTGTTTTGATGAGGCTTGCCAGCTCTTCGCGTGTGTAGAGCTTGCCTGTGCGACGCTTGAATTCTTCAAGGTGGAGCGGGCAAAAGCAGCCGCCTCGTCCGGTTATGAGCCTTGTGTCGTCATCAAGCATGAAGAAGTCAGGCTCTGTGCCTGCGAGTGTTGCGATTTGTCCTCTTATGTAATTCAAAAACTCATCGCCAAGCGGGCAAAAAACATAAGGTGAGTTGCCATCTGGCAGTACTGTATTTTGGAATGGCGATTTTGAGTCGGGTGTCCAGCCGTGTCCCATTGTGGCCTGAAGAAGTATGCCGCATTTTATGCCGCAGTCTTTCAGCAGTTCTTTCATCTTTAAGAAGCGTTCCGCTAAGATTGCCGCTTTGTTCAGCGGAGGGTTCGCTTCAGGAACTAAGGTGCAACAGAATGCGACTGAATCAATGCAGGTTTCGTTGTATAGCCGTTTCAAGTCGGCTGCCGTTTCTTCCTGGTGGTGATCGAAGAGCGGTGCTATGTTTACCCATCTTGTTGACATGATTCTCTCTCTTTCTATGATTAGAGTTTGATTCTGAATGGGAATACCGGGAAGTCGTCGCCCTTGCGGCGGAAGTTTACGAGCGGAGGATATGCGTTATAGGCATATTCGACGACTGTGGGAGTTTTGATGTTCGGAGATGAGACGAGAAGTGTGCCGTCTTTATCGAGGACTCCTTCTGCCCAATCGTATTTTTCTTCATCGTCACCGAGTGCAAAGAGATGCGGGCCAAAGGTGTCTCCATCTACATAGAGACCTTCTCCTGCATCGCGGAATGAGACGCGGACTTTGTCTCCTTCGCGGACGGCTTTGATTGCGCGGGGCCCCGGAATCGCGGCTTTATCTCCATAGGCCAGGCGCATTGCTTCGTTTGCCAGGCGAATGCCGACATCGCGTTTGTTGGCGGGGTGAATGTCAAAGGCATCGCCGATGTCAATCGTGCAGGCGACACCGCACAGCCTTTCATCGAGGAAGCCCATCTGCATATCACGGAACGGTGCGTAGCCGCGGAATTGGGTCGGGGTCGTTTCCTTCCACCAGTCTTCGGGGCCACGGTTTGCGGGAGAGTGGGCTTTGAAGGCTGAGAGCTGTGTGATGATGAATGGTAAATTATCATCACGGAAGATTTTCCTCCATGAGCTTATCAGCGCTCTTTGGAATTCGCGGTAATGGTCCGGCATATTGGCATTGGAGCAGCCTTGATACCATGTGAAGCCTGCGATGTTTATATAGGTGAGAGGATGAATCATCGAGTTGTAAAGCGTTGTCGGAATGACGGGATTGAGGAACGGGAATTCCATTTCGCTTGATGGTACATCGGGGCGCGTGCCAATTTTTTCAACATCGGCGGCAAACTCCAGTTTTTCAGCCCAGTTCTCATCATCTATGCGAATTGTCTCGCGGAGCTCGTCGCAGCGGATGATGATTGGATCTTGGAAAACACCGTAATTGAAATGGTTTATTACGCGGACAGCGAGAACATGGCGACCGTCTGGGGTTTTCTCGAGCTTTGCCTTGTATTTGCGGAGTTGTGCCCAGTAGTGTTTGACATCGGTTAGCGTTTGGCCGATTTTTTCACCATCAAGGAAGGTTTCATCGCAGTCGTCAATCATGCCAAGCTCGACATAGATGTCTTTTCCTTCCCATTCTGCCGGAACGGTGAATGTCTTGCGGAACCAGGTGACGCCAACATTTGAGAGGAAGCGTCCGCGTCCGCGGGCGCCGTGGAACCAGGTGCTTTCGTCGAGATTTGGCTTTGGCCACTCGGCGAGAGCTTTTGCGGTAGTTTCAGGGGCTACGGTGTTGAACTTTTCATTAAGCCAAATTTCAAAGCGGGCTAAGGCTTCCTGCGAAAGCTTCTTTGAGCCTTCGTCAGGCTCAAGGCCTTCTTCAATGATTTTGACTGCAATCTGCTGTTGCTGAAGTTCCTTCTGGTCTGTCTCGGGATTGAATGCGTCAAGCGGCATCCAGGGCTCGATCCGTGTGCCGCCCCAGCATGTGTTGATAAGACCGATAGGTATGCTCTTATTGAGGCGGGTTCGGAGTGTCTGGGCAAAGAAGTAGGCGACTGCACTAAAAGGCGCAACGGCGTCGGCGGATGTCGCCGGCTGCCATTTGGGGTCGCCTGATAATTCATCGCAGGGACCGCAGGGCTGTATTTCGCGCTTTACATCAAGGAGGCGAATGCCGTCATCGTCGGCGCTTTCCGCAACACTTTTACCATCCTTGAGGCTCCAGAACTGATTTGCGCTTGAGACGGGGAACTGCATATTAGATTGCCCCGAGCATACCCAAACATCACCGATGAGAATATCTTCAAAGGTATATGTGTTGCCGGTGTTTGAGGTTACGGTAATTGTGTGCGGGCCGCCTTCCTTGCAGGGAGGAAATTCAAGAACCCATTCGCCGTCTTTTTTGACGATGGCTTCGGCCTGAAGATCGTCAAACTTGCCTGAGACTCTGGCTTGGGGAACGCCGGTTCCTGCAATGAGAATCGGTTTGTTGCGCTGCAAGACCATGTGGCTTGAATAGACATTGTGAACGGAGAAAGATGTGTATTTGCTCATTTTTTTGTCTCGTTTGTCTGTTGAGGTTTGGTTAGCGTTGTGTGCGTGAAAATGTTAGTTGAGCTTGATGCCCATCCATGAGGCGACAGTTCCGCCCATTATATCAGCGAAGTCTTCGTCTGAAACAAAGTTTCTGAAGAGCATATTGCGGTATGCCCAAATAGCCTCCTTTTGTGCGGCAGGCTTTGATACATATGAGTCTGATCCAAAAATCATTTTGCGATATCTCTCTGAGTTGGGGGAACGCGCCCAATCCGCATTGCCCTTCATTAGATGCGCCAGGCGTTCTGGAGTAACCGCCCAGAAATTTCCTCCGCCGGCAAGATCGAAATAGAGGTTGCTGAGATTTTGGACGATAATCGCGCATTGCTCTCGGTGAAGTTCTGTTCCGAGATGTGCGGCAACTATGTTAAGCTTGGGGAAGGAGCGTGCTATGCGGTCTAGGCATAGCGGTGACATATTTTCCTGAACGGGACGATGATAGACGGCATCTGCGTCATGGAAGGTGTATAGACCGGTATGAAAGAGCAGGGGAAGTCCTAATTTTTCGGCTTCTTCGTAAAAGGGCATATAGCGATCGTCGTCGTAGCGGTAATACGGATAGATCAGTTTAATGCCTTTAGCTCCCATGTCGACCCAGCGACGAAGCTCTGAAAGGTCTACGGGGCCGTCCCATAAATCAATTTTTGCAAGTGGGATAAGGGTATCGCTGTATTCGTGACAAAGTTTGATGACATCGTCGTTGGGAACCATGTCGTACCCGCCGTCTATGAAGCCTTTGCCTCCATAACAGCGACCGCCGCAGATGGCAGCCATACACTCGTTGGCATGGCAAGTATTGACAAACTCGCGAACTTTTGCGGGATCGCTTGAGTCAAAGTGGCTATGAAAATCAATGTACATAAGGACCTCCATTGGTATCCAAAAGGTTGTAATTATTTTACCATTTGTTGTCAGGTAAGTTCAATAAAACATATTTGCGGCGTAAATAAATTTGTATTTACTTGACTGTAAAGGGTACTTAAAGATATAATATTATTGTATTTTGACCTGTTTTAGGTCTCTTTTTTTAACATACGAAAGTGTGACAAAATGACCGAGTATATCCAGTCTGTTCTTGACGATGTCCGCGCCAAGAATGCCGATCAGAAGGAATTCCTTCAGGCAGTTGAAGAAGTTATTGTCTCCCTTGAGCCAGTTATCAAGGACAATCCCAAGTACGAGAAGAATGCAATTCTCGAGCGTATGGTCGAGCCCGAGCGTATTATCATTTTCCGCGTTCCTTGGACTGATGACAATGGTAAGATTCATGTAAACCGCGGTTACCGCATCCAGTTTAACGGCGCTATCGGCCCATACAAGGGCGGCCTCCGTTTTGACTCGACAGTGAACCTTTCCGTTCTCAAGTTCCTCGCCTTTGAGCAGGTCTTTAAGAACTCGCTTACAACGCTTCCGATGGGCGGCGGCAAGGGCGGTAGCGATTTTGCTCCACGCGGTCGCAGCGATGGCGAAGTTATGCGTTTTTGCCAGTCCTTTATGACTGAGCTATATCGTCATATTGGTGCTGATACCGATGTCCCCGCCGGCGATATGGGTGTCGGTGCCCGTGAGGTCGGCTATCTCTTCGGTCAGTACAAGCGCCTCACCAATGAGTTTACCGGTGTTTTGACCGGTAAGGGCCTTTCCTTTGGCGGTTCGCTCATCCGTCCCGAGGCGACTGGCTACGGCGATGTCTATTTCGCAGAGAATATGCTCGCCACGCGCAATGACAGCATTGAGGGTAAGGTTTGTGCAATTTCAGGTGCCGGCAATGTCGCTATGTATGCTTGCGAGAAGCTCATTCAGCTCGGCGCCAAGCCTGTTACCTTGTCTGACCGCTCTGGTTGGATTTACGAGAAGGACGGCATTACGCAGGAGAAGCTCGATTGGATTAAGGAGCTTAAGACTGTCCGCCGTGGCGAGCTCTCCGAGTATGCCAAGGAGTTCAAGTCGGCAGAGTTCCATGCCGAGGGTCGTCCATGGGTCGTTCCTGTTGATTGTGCACTTCCCTGCGCCCGTCAGAATGAGCTCGACGGCAACGATGCGGAAACCCTTCTCAAGAATGGTTGTATGCTTGTTGCCGAAGGCGCAAATATGCCTTCAACGCCTGAAGCTATGTCAGCCTTTGTCAAGGCGGGCATCCTTTATTCACCAGGCAAGGCTTCAAATGCAGGCGGCGTAGCAACCTCCGGTCTCGAAATGACTCAGAACTCAGAGCGCCTCAGCTGGCCTCGTGAGAAGGTCGACGCCAACCTCAAGGCTATCATGAAGAACATCCATGACAATGCCTATGAGTGCGCGGCCAAGTATGGTCACAAGGGCAACTATGTAATCGGCTCCAACATTGCGGGCTTCGTCAAGGTTGCAGAGGCTATGATCGCTCAAGGTGTAGTCTAATTCTAAAAAAGAACAGCAGCAAAAAGGCACTCCGCTCGGAGTGCCTTTTTTTGTGATTCGTAAAGTAAAATCTTGCATTTTGCCGCTGAAGTGCATATAATAATTTTGTGACCTGATTTATTGCGGCATTTTGTTTGTGGCGCGTACAGGCGCATTATTTAACTGTGAAGGAGTAATTACAATGGCACACATTATTACAGATGATTGCGTCAAGTGCGGCGCATGCAAGGAAACCTGCCCTGTTGAGGCTATCACTGAGGGCGAGACAAAGTTCGAGGTTAATCAGGATCTCTGCGTCGACTGCGGTGCTTGCGAAGGCAGTTGCCCCACAGGCGCAATCAAGACCGCTTAAGTTATTGCGGTTTTACAATGAAGGGTGCGGCGATGCCGCAGCCGTTTTAATTTTATGAACTTTGCCGAAAAAATTGATTTCATAGCTTCGCGTCGGCGCTTCGGTATGATGCCCGGGTTGGAGCGGATGGAGCGCCTTGTTGAGGAGCTTGGCCATCCAGAGCATAATCTTCTCTGTATCCATGTCGCCGGTACGAATGGAAAAGGTTCGGTGTCAGCCATAATTGCATCAGTCCTGCAGGCGGCAGGCTTTGGCTCCATCGGCCGCTATACTTCTCCTCATCTGGTCTTTTTTAACGAGCGGATCTGCATTGACGGAGTGCCCGCCTCAGATGCTTTGCTTGAGCCCGCGTTAGATAGAATTCTGGCGATAGTCTCAAGGTTGGATTCAGAAGGGCTTTATCCGACTTTTTTTGAATGTGTGACAGCCTTGGCATTTGAGGTTTTTAATAAGGCTGGCGTAAAACTGGCTGTTGTTGAAACTGGACTTGGCGGCCGTTTAGATGCAACGAATATAATCTCCCCGCTTCTCTCTGTTGTTACCAATGTCGGATTGGAGCATTGTGAATATCTTGGCGATACGGTAGAGAAGATCGCCTTTGAAAAGGCCGGCATTATTAAGAACGGCCGCCCTGTTGTCGCCGGTGAAATGGATGCTGCGGCAAAGAAGGTTATCGCCTCGCGCGCAAGAGAGTTAGGTTCGCCTTTTATAGATGCCGAGGCTTCAATATCCTTCCGAACGACAAAGGCAGGTAAACGCCTTTTAGCCTTTGAGTCCTCTAACCGTTCAATATCAAGTATCGCATTTCCACTTTTAGGCGCATATCAGGGTGAGAATTTGGCGACAGCCATTACGGCATTGGAGACTTTTTGCGAGGTCACTGCTTTGCCAATTGATGATAATGCCTTCAAGATTGGTTTAGAGTCGGTTGTTTGGCCATGCCGTTTCCAAGTCGTTTCAGACAATCCAACGATAATTGTTGACGGCGCCCATAACCCTCCAGCCGCTCGCGCCTTGGTTTCATCGGTAGCAAAACTTGAGTGCCCCGTCGCCCTCGTCGCCGGCTTTTGTGACGATAAGGATTGCCTAGAGGCGCTAAAGTGCCTAAAGCCCGCTTTTCACGCTGCGTGGGCAACTTTAACCCCGTCGCCGCGATCGCTTGCCGTGGCAGAGCTCGCATCAAGGATGCGTATCGCAGGCTTTACCGATCCTGCTTCGTGTGATGATTGGCATAGGGCTTTAGAGGACGCTTCTAAATGGGCGGCTGCAAATAATGGCGCCGTAGTAGTTTGCGGCTCGCTCTTCTTAGCCGGTGCTGTCGCCAACTTCTATAATGCACTTCCCTGGAGCGGTGGTGCTGTAATTCCTGCCGAACTCCTGAAGCCCTCTGACGGAGAAAAGCGATGAGCAATCTAGAGATTCTCTTTCTAGGTACTGGCACATCTACTGGCGTCCCAATGATCGGTTGCGATTGCCCCGTCTGCAAATCGGATAATCCCCATAATCGTCGGCTTCGATCAAGCATCTATCTGACTGCAGGGAATCTGAAGATTTTAGTTGATACATCTCCCGATTTTAGAGAGCAGGCTCTTTGCCATAATATTCGCAAGGTCGACGCGCTGTTTATTACGCATGCCCATGTCGACCACCTTTTCGGACTTGATGACATACGAAGGATAAATACCATTCAAAATGCTTCCATCCCGGTATGGTCAAGCCCGGAGGCCATAAAAGATATACATAGGATTTTTTCGTATGTCTTTACAGATTCCGTTCCCGGCACATTTCGCCCTAAGCTGGAGACGCATTCGTTCGATTCGACACTGGAGCTTCCGCAAGATGGGGGTGAGTCTCTTTTTATAACTCCCATTGATGTAGTCCATGGCTGGGCGCGCACATTTGGGTATAGATTCGATTATAACGGCAGATCCTTCGCCTATATTCCGGATTGTCACGAACTGCCGCAAGCGGCGATGAAACAGCTGGCAAACCTTGATTGCCTGATTGTCGACGCCTTAAAATATACCGACCATCCGACTCATTTTTCAGTTGATGAGGCCTTGCAGGCAATTTCAAAATTATCACCCAAAAAGGCTCTTTTAACGCATATCAGCCACCGCATTGAGCATGAATCATTCATGCAAAATCTGTTAGAAAAAGGGCTAGAGTATATCAAGCCGGCGTATGATGGATTAAGATTTGCACTTTAAGCGTGCCTATTTCTTGAGCCATTCTCCTTTTTCGATAAGCTCCATAAATTTGTCCATACGGGTGCCCTCGGCAAATTGGTGGAACTTTACATTCACTCGGTAGGCTTTAATGTCATACTTAAGCTCGTTCAGGAAATCCTCACGAGTCGGAATCGTTATACGCTTGCGTCGAGCCGCCTTCTCAATGTCAAAGTTATAGCGCGTAAGCATCATAACAACAACGCCCGCATATTGCTTACGGATTTGCTTATTTGCTTCAGGCTCGTCCTTTGTCGCCTCCAAAGCTTCCTGAAAGAGTTTGTATCCTTCCAGCACTTCAAGCGGTGAGAAAAACGGGCGTGTGTCAGGATGGTATGGCCCGAATCCGCCACCCTTGATAGCCTTCTTGGTAAGGCGCAGCCAAGCCTTCATCTGCGGAGCTCCCTTGCCACACGCTCCATCACACCATTGGTCTATCAGCTTCCACTCATCCTGCAAAGGATTCCAAGTAAGCTTGCCGAAAAGCCAACATCTTAAATCAATAAAGTCCGCCAAAGGATTCATTGACATCTGAGAAAAAACACCTTTAATCTTGATTCTTTGATAATCACGGAAAGTCGGCCCCATAACATCAATGTAAGGAGTAGGGGTAATCATACTCTTAAAGTTGCAGCTGTAATCCCAAAGATATAAGTTTGCATGAGTTACCTTATTCCATTTTTGCAGCATAGCCCAATAAGTGCCGTTACCTGACGCCGATTTCGTAAAATCTCGCAACATTGCCGCTGAAACACATACATTTGGCTCAAGAGTAAGTCTTTTGGGTGGCCACCTGGTCGGCCAATAAGCAAGACACATCATTTTTGCTTCAGGAGCAGACTCCGCAATAAGCTTGCCCACCTCGTTTGCTCCGTATATGATTAGTCCTGACGCGCTGCCTTCTTTTTTGAGAATCTTGCTGCATTCCTTGCATTGGCAGTATTTGTCGTTATCGCCGAGAGAATAGGCATAGTACTTTAGCCGCGGCCTCTTTGTCTGGTCTTCAATTATTTTTTGTGCGACATATTTAATAAGGTCGGGGTGGGTTAGGCAAAGCCCCTCGGGCGTGCGCCTGCCAGTATCTTCTCGATATGCTAGCCAGTCTTGCCTTTGGATGTAAAAATCCTTGTTTTTTTCGTAGTGAGGGACAAATGCAGCCCATTGGCCCATCTGCATTGGATGGGCGCCTCCATGCTCGGGCTTTGATTCTGCCCAGAGCATCCACATATCGCCATTTATATAGACCTTTGTTCGCCACTCGCGAGTGTAAGTTGTATGGCCTAATGGCTGGCGATAGACAAATGGAGGAGCGTAGCGGTAAGAGTAGAATTTTTGGGGGACCGCAAGGTTGGGATTGGAAGGGACGGTTTCCTGCGTAGGAGTCCAAAAGCCGCAACCGAGCCCCTCGAGCAAAGTGTAGACAGCATAGAGAGTGCCCCGTGTTCCTTGCCCTGTAATTTCCAAAGTATCCTTGCCCTTTAACCTTATGCAGACCTCTTCGTTTTTTGTTCCCTCGTACGGATAACCCAAGAGAATTTTAGGCCCCGTGACGGGAGGATCCTCTCCCCATTGAATTTGAAATTTTGCTCCGGTAATCTTCCCCAAATATTTAGCAAGCTCATTACCGGCATATCTAGTGCTGGCCTCAGGGTCTTCCGGAAGAACAATTACAGCAAGAGCCTTTCCCTCTTTTGCAAGCGGGAATGCGTGGGCGTACATGCCTAAACTCAATGTGAGAATGGCAAAAACAGATAAGAATAGTCGATTCATAGTTTTTATAATTTTCTATAAATTTTGAGATTCTGTCAATTTTTTTATCGTCCCGTCTTTGATGTACAATGCACTTTATGCTATATTTAATCGTTATTGATACCTTTATTTTCAGATTGGCGGGTGACAAGATCAATGGATAGTAAAAAACTCTTCATAGGGAAGGCGGAAGACTATTCTTCGTTTCGGCCATCTTATCCAGATGCTGCAATCAGTTGGTTACGCGAAAGATGCAGTGGTGAACGCGTAGTCGACATAGGAGCAGGAACAGGAATATTCACAAAGGCCCTATTGCGATTCTTCAATGATGTCACCGCGGTTGAGCCCAACGACGATATGCTAAGTAAGTTCACCGAAATTTTACCGCATATTCCAATTATAAAGGGAACTGGTGAGGGGACGGGACTTTCAGACAACTCCGTAGATTTGATAACGGTAGCGCAGGCATTTCATTGGTTAGACGAAGACAAATTCAAAAGCGAGGCTGCTAGAATCTTATCTAAAGGTGGTAAAGTCGCTATCATTTGGAATACAAGTTTAGAAAATGAGTTTACCAAAGCCCGCGACAACATCTGCAAAAAACATTGTCCGCGTTTCAGAACAGGCTATGCGGGGAAACGCTCTCCAGCCGAGGGAGATATATTTCTCCGCTTCCATTATTTCCGCAAAGTAGAGGTGGCGGCCTTCAGCAATCCATTTACAATGAGCAAAGAAGTCTTTGAAGGCAATATGCGCTCCCGTTCCTATTTCCCAATACCGAGTGACCAAAACCACAAAGAAATTATCAAAGAACTCGATCAACTATTTGATATATATGCCACAGATGGATCTGTGACAGAACCCTTAGAAACACAAATTTTCTTAGGTGAATTTTAAGCGAAGAATTGGCCACACAGTTTTTTGGGTAATATAGCTTCTCAAGGGACAGGCCTTACATAAACAATATTGCCAAATACCCCATTTTTTGGTAATATATTTGACCGAGGGACAGACCCAACATCTGCCACATTCACCACAAGGAGACAACAATGAGAAAACCAAGAGTCAAGAATATAGGCGAAAGCTACTATCATATAGTAAGCAGATGTATCTTCAGTCAGTTTTTGCTGGGGGATACAGATAAAGACATGTTCGTCAAGATGATGCGTACAATAGCCTATTTCAGCGGAATAGATGTGCTCAACTATTGCGTAATGGACAACCACTTCCATCTCCTCGTTCATGTACCGCAGCCATCTAAACCAACAGAGGCACTATTACTAAAACGCATATCCGCACTCTATGGAAGACTCCACGCAGCTGAGCTCAAAAGTCGCAGGTATGAGCTAAAGAAGCAAAGCCGCCCAGATATTGTCGAAGAAGAGCAGGGAGCCTTCATTCGCCGCATGGGAGATATAACACCCTTTATGCAGTGCCTAAAGCAACGCTACTCAGCCTGGTACCGCGCAAGACACGACTACAAGCAAGGCACAATGTGGG
>JAZUMF010000010.1:0-50865 GCA_045603485.1 Kiritimatiellia bacterium
TGTCGCCGAAAGGCGGAATCTCCGGCTGAAGCCCGCTTTACAAGCCAAAACAAAACTGCTATAATACCGACAACAAGCAAGAAAGCTTCGTCAGCACAGGGCTACGCAACGAGTGTTGCACTGGCTACTGGATGGCGGGCAGTTATATATTAAAAGCAAAAAGCTTTATTCAAGGTTTGGAGCTGGCGGCGAAATGCAGCTTGGAACAAACTATGTCCATACAGCCTGGTTTCACTGGAGTGTTAGAGTTTCAAACAAGGAAAAGTGGGATTATTTTATCAATGGCAAATGGCAACAAACGAGAACTACATCACAGCTTAAGTACATAAACTACATGATTAGCATGACATATTCAATTGGTGGTTCTCAAGGATATACCGATGAAATCCGTATCCATAATGTTGCGGCCTCTGACGATTGGATTAAGGCCGAATACGATTCAATGGCTAACAAGAATTTCATAACTGCCGCGCCTGCAGTTCGCCGTCCCGATTCGCTTAGGTTAATCATCAGATAATATACTAAGACCTTACCTAGATAGTGTATATTCTCTTTTTGTGTTGTCGCTAATGGCATATTGGCAAGAAGTTTGATAAACTATATCTATCTTATTTGAAATCTTAGGAGAATTTATGAAAATTGCAGCAGCAACTGATTTTGCCGGTTCAACGGGCGATCCTGATATGTCTCTTCGCGCACTTTCCGAAGGTGGTTTCAGGAGTTTGCATTGGTGTCACCACTGGTGCGATGACTTTTTGTATGGAAAGCACGAGATTGCCTACATCAAATCGTTGTTGAAGAAATACGATTTAGAGCTCTTGGATATCCATGGCTCACATGGCGCAGAGAAAGCATGGTGCGCCCTTGATGAATATCAACGCAAGGAAGGTGTTGAGCTCGTTAAAAATCGCATTGAAATGCTTCGTGAGCTTGACGGCAGAGGCACTATAATGATGCATATTCCTTTCTATAAGGAAAATGAGCCGCCTGAGCGCCGAGCCTTGATTGACAGGCACATGGAAGCTCTTTATCGCTCATTGGATGAGCTTATTCCCCATCTTGAAAAGAATGGCACCATGATTGCCGTTGAAAATATGTGGGCTGATACCTGGGAGGGAATAGAACGCGTTATGGAGCGTTATCCCGAAAAGTATCTCGGCATTTGTTATGACTCAGGACATGCTAACGCAAGTGCAGGTGAAAGAATGGCTCTTCTTGAAAAAAACAAGATGCGCTTGCAGGCTCTTCACTTGCATGATAACGATGGTAACGGAGATTTGCACCAGCCCCCATTTTATGGAACGATTAACTGGGAGCGTTTAGCCAAGATTATCGCAACATCGTCTTATACACGCGAAGTCAGCTTTGAAATGGCCATCAATAATACGCCATTTTTTGTGACCGATCCCGACGGTAAGCGTATTTCACAGCCATACGAGGCTCGATTGGCTTTTGCCAAAGATGCATTTGAGCGTTGCTCGCGCTTTGCAAAGATGGTCGAGGAGTTCCGTAAATAGATTGAGCAACATGGAGATCAAGATGATAAAGAAGCTTGATGACGGCGCTGAAATCTCTTTGGCCACAACATCTGACCGTGAAGAGCTTTTAGATTTTCTTTTTAGGGTTTTTGGGCGTAATGCTCCAAATCATAAGCGATTTGAAGTCTTGTATCCCGATCTCTTTATTACATCTGACGACAGAATTTCAGACCATCTCCTTGTCCGTAAAGATGGTAAGATAGTCGCCTGTGTCGGTGCCTATCCCATGACGGTGCGCATTGCCGGATGCGATATACCCGGCGCGGGAGTGGGGCAGGTCGCCACTGATTACGACTACACAGGCAGGGGGTATATGACCGCACTCTTTAAGGCGCAAAATGCGATTCTTAAGGAAAAAGGCGTTGCGATGTCATGGCTTGGGGGGCGTCGAGACCGCTACAGCCGCTTTGGCTTTGAGTTTGCCGGTTGGTCCTTCAGGTATAGCCACGATGTGAAAACCATGCGTGGAATAGAACGCTCCCGCAAAATTGTGCGACATCCATTCGGAGAATTTGACGCTCTTACCCCAGAGCTTTATGATATGCTTTTCACCTCCTCACCATCATTTGTCGCCGAGAGCAGACAGCGTTTGCTCGAAAGATTTTCCCGTAACTCATACGAAGTCTGGACCGCGACACCAGCTGGCAGCACAAAACCCGACTCTTGGGCATTGATTTCCGGTCCTTCCAATACTATGGCTCTTTGCGCAGGTTCAGATGATGGCGTCCTTGAGATTATTGCCGCTGGCTGTGATGAGTTTGGCGAAATCTATACGGCAATGCCTCACAATGCGCCGATAAATGATTTATTGCGTCAACACTGCATCTTTATTGGAACTTCTTTAAATACAATTCATGTGATTGATCCAGATGCTGTAATTGACGCTTATGCGCCATACACACACGCCTTCGACGATTTGAAGGGCAAATCTTTTAAGCCTGGTGAATTTGAGCGTATCGCATTTGGTCCAGAGCCAAATGGACGGAATGTCTTTTTGCCTTTCTATATGCCTGGAATCTACTTTGTGTAACTGACACTTTAATGGTAACGAGACATCCGGGACAACCGAGACGACCGAGCGGCAAGGGCTGGAAGATGGTTAATCTAGGATGGGTAGTATTAATCCTACTTTTAGTCTCAAGAATGAATCTGTCGCGAAGAAGGTCGGGATGGATAAGATCAAGTGTTATCGTGTGACACTTAAAGGATTTTTGCTGTGGCGAACGCCTTACTTCTCTTTGTAATAGAGACGGCAGTGGCAATAGCCTTCAAAGTCGGGGTCGGCGATTTGTTCTCTGAATTCTTTACACATACAGATATTATCCTCGGTCTTTTGCAAGCGGCAAGGGCAATATCCGCCTTTTTTAGCGAGGCCTTCGCGAATTCGATTTACAATTTCTTTATTTTCATTGAAGATGATTTTCATTGTTTATCCTTATTTAACGCAGTTGACTAGATTGAAGTGAATTGCCAAGCACCAAATAACCGATAGGATAATCCACAGTATAAGTCCTTGAAAAATCGGGCGAAGTCCAAGTTCTTTGAGCTTTTCTCTGCTGAGATTAGCGCCAATCAAAAAGAGAGTTGTAATCATGAGGAATTTTGAAATTTCCTTGATAAACGCGCCACCGGACTTTACGATGTTCTCACAGCCGGGTATGAGATCCGGCAGAAATGATACTGCTGCTGAGGCTAGTAGGAAGTAGGGGATGAACCAAGGTATTCTAAGGCTGAATTTCTTTTCTTCATCATTGCTGCGATCGGCGGCTGTTAAACTTATAAAAAGTGTAACCGGAACAATCCAAAGCGCTCGAGCGAGCTTTACTGTAGTGCCTATCTCTAGAGCTTCATTGCCATACGCCATTGTTGCGCCGACGACAGAACTTGTATCATGGATTGCAAGCGCTGCCCAATAGCCAAATTGGTGTTCTGAAAAATCGAGTGTTTCGCCGATAATCGGAAAGATCCAAAGAGCTACGGCATTGAGTAGGAAGACTGTTGCAGAGGCTAATGCTATTTCATGAGCCTTTGCCTTTAGTACGGGAGCGGCAGCTGCAATGGCGCTCCCACCGCAAATAGATGTGCCGACGCTGACGAGATAGGCTGTGTTTTTGGTGACTTTGAGGGTTTTGCCGAGGATTACGCCAAGGCCAAGTCCTAGGCTTATGCCGATAAAGGTATAAAGAAAGCCATTTGCGCCAGCATGAAGTACTTCAAGGAGATTCATTCCGAAGCCCATGCCTACTATGGTAAGACCAAGGAGCTTTGATGTGATTCTTGAGGTTTGCTTTGAGAATGGATTACCGCAGGTTATGGAGAAGATAATTCCAATCAAAACAGCAAGTCCGGGTGCCCAGTTTTTTGCGGGAGACCAAATCCATGGAACTGCAAAAAACGCCAAGGCGAGGGTAATGAAGCAAATTTTTTTAATTACAGTATTCATAGCAGTCTTTGAAAAAGAATAACCCCACCCGATCGTATCGCTGGATTCTACCTGTTCTTTGTATGTCTAAGTGGGCATCATAGTTCGTCGATCCGGTAATAGCCATAGGCAATCGCCTTCAAAAACGACATTCCGATTCCCCTATTGAAATGTAGAACGGAGAAATAAAGCATGTCCGCGGTTCGGGCAGGGCCAATTTCGGTTCATAACCGCCTCTTTTGTGAAAGAGGCGTTCAAGGTGGGTTAGTTTGCTCTGACTTCGGCTCCAAGGGTGTTCTTCAATACAGTCATGATCTTTTCACATGCCGCATTGACCTCGTCGTCGGTGAGGGTTCTGTCAGGTGAACGGAACTCAAGCGAATAGGCTAGTGAGCGTTTTGCGCCCTCAAGCGTCTTCGGCTTAAAGATATCAAAAAGAGTGACATCTGTCAATGTTTTTGGCGCAGCCTTGGTTATTGTCTTGACAATATCACCATTGGAAACATTGTCTGATACGACTAGAGCAAGGTCACGCTTGACGGCGGGATAGGCAGGCACGGGTTTAAGCGCCTTATGGCTGCCGAAGTTCATCAGTAACGCATCAAGAGAAATCTCGGCAATCGCCATAGGTGTGTTTACGCGGAAGGGATGGCGTAATGGCTGCGAAACCAAGCCCATTCTTCCTGCAATGCCTTTGCCCATGCGGATTACAACAGACCAGCCCTTTTCAAACGGAGCATAGTCTTCAAGTTCGAAACGGGGAACCGGTGAGTGAAGTGCGGCGGCAAGATTTTCAATGATGCCTTTTAGCCATAGCATAGCCTCTTCGTTCGAGACTGCTGCACGGCGTTGGAGCGGTCCGCGACCGAATGGCCCGCAGAAGCCAAGTGCAAGACGCTTTTCTTCACCAAAGCCTTGTGCGTCCTTCCAGAAGACTCTGCCGATCTCAAAGAGGGCGGGGGCTTCAATTTGTCTTGCATAGTTGCGACCGAGGGTCTGGACGAGCTGTGGAAGCAACGAGTCGCGAAGTATTCCGTAATCGCCACTGACTGGATTCGGAAGAACGAGCCTTCTTGACGCATCTTTATCAAAGGCGTCAAGCTCGGCCTGCGAAAGGAAGCTGTAATGCATACCTTCAGCGAGGCCCATAGCGGCTACCGCTTGACGGCATGCATCTTCAGCGCGGAATGGCGTATCGTCAGCACCTGCGACCGCAATCGCCTGAGGGGTGATGTCGGGGAGCTTGTCAAGACCGTACATGCGGGTAATCTCTTCGACAAGATCCGCTTCTTCAAGAAGGTCAACGCGCCACGAAGGGATTTTGAATACAGCGCCTTCGCTATCCTGCTCAATCGTCTCGAGGCCAAGGGAGACGAGAATTGAAGTCATTGTTTCGGCGGGAAGCTCAATGCCGATGAGTTCGCGGACACGCTTAAAGGAAAGCTTTACGGGAGGGGTTGGCTCGGGACGGTTATCTATATCAATAACGCCCTTGGCGGCTGTGCCCTTGCCGTATTTAACCAAGAGGGATACGGCGCGACGGGATGCCCAATCGGCGATATCAGGGTCGACGGTGCGCTCATAGCGGTGAGAGGCTTCGGAGTGGATGCCTAGCGCCGTTGCCGTGGACTTAATCGAGGGGGCTTTGAAAAGCGCGCTCTCAATCAAAACGGTCTGTGTCGCATTTTCGATTTCACTGTCGGCTCCACCCATAACGCCGGCGACCGCAACTGGAATATTCGCATCCGCAATAACAGCCATTGATGAATTGAGTCTGCGGTCAATTCCGTCAAGAGTCTTTATGGCTTCACCGTCTTTGGCCTGACGGACGATAATGGTGCTGTCAGCAAGGTGAGTGTGGTCAAAAGCGTGAAGCGGCTGCCCGCATTCGAGCATTACATAGTTCGTAATATCGACGACAAGACCAAGAGAACGAACACCGCACTGCTCTAATCGTTGAGCCATCCAGTCGGGAGTTGTAAGCTCAGAAACGCCGGTGACGACGCGAGCCGTGTAGCGGGGGCAGTTATCGGTTTCAACGATAACCTTCGCCAGTTTGTTGACATCTTCGCCATTCTCTTCAAATGATACATCGGGGCGTTTCAGCGGACGGCCAAGGATTGCGGCGAATTCGCGAGCAATACCGATAACGGAGAGGCAGTCTGAACGGTTCCAGGTGATCTCGAGGTCAAAGACCGTCTCGCCCTTTGGCAATGCGTCTGCGAGAAGCGTGCCAGGGACAAGCGAACTGTCCAGCTCAAGGATTCCGGAGTGATCCTCGGATATTCCAAGCTCTTTGCCTGAGCAAAGCATGCCGGAGGAGGGGATTCCACGAAGCTTTGCGGCCTTGATTTTGAAGCCGCCGTCAGGAATGATTGCGCCGATTTTCGCAACGGCGACTTTGAGCCCTTGACGGCAATTGGGAGCACCGCAAACGATTCCGAGAGTTTCTTCGCCGACAGAAACTTTGCATACATGCATGTGATCGGAATCCGGGTGAGGCTCGCAGGTCAAAACCTCGCCAACGACGAAATGGTCATCAAAAACCGGACCCGAGGTCTCGATTGATTCAACTTCGACACCTGAGAAGGTGAGTCTATCTGAAAGCTCTTGAACCGAAAGGTCTGCAACCTCAACATATTCATTAAGCCAACTAATTGGTACTTTCATCTTTTAAATCCTCAAAAAGGTTGTTGAATCAAATGCTACTTGAATTGCTCTAGGAAGCGTATGTCATTTTCGTAGAAGTAGCGAATGTCGGGTACTCCATACTTGATCATGGCAATGCGCTCGATGCCGAAGCCAAAGGCAAAGCCATAGACCTTTGCGGGATCGTATCCAACAAACCGATAAACGCGGGGGTCTACCATACCGGCGCCGGCTACCTCAATCCAACCTGACTGCTTGCAGACGCGGCAGCCTTTTCCACCGCAGACATGGCAAGTGAAGTCAACCTCAACCGAGGGCTCGGTAAACGGGAAGAAATGCGGACGGAAGCGTACGCCGACATCTTTACCCATCATTTCGCGGGCAAAATAGGCAAGCGTTGCCTTTAGGTCGGCCAAGGAAACTGGCTTTACATCAACATAAAGGCCTTCAACCTGATGGAAGTTGGCGCTATGGGTCGCGTCCATAGTATCGCGGCGATATGTGCGACCTGGGCAAATGATACGAAGCGGCGGCTCGTGAGACATCATTGCGCGAATTTGAACGGGCGATGTCTGAGTGCGTAGAAGCTTGTCATCATCCAGCCAAAGGGTGTCGGACTGATCCATAGAGGGGTGATGAGGAGCTGTGTTGAGAGCCGTAAAGTTATTGAAGCGGTTTTCAATATCCGGGCCATCAGCTACGGTGAAACCGATGCGGCCGAAAATACGGGCAATTTCAGAGATGACCTTATTGAGAGGATGGATGCTTCCGGCGGCTTGCCATCTGCCGGGGAGTGTGCAGTCAAAGGCCGCTGTCGGTTCTTTTGCTGCACTCTCTGTAAAGCTTTGAGAGCGTTCCTTCATCGCTTCGTCTATTTCCTGGCGCCAAGCGTTGGCGGCTTTGCCGAAGGCCGGGCGTTCTTCGGCCGGTACATCCTTAAGCTGCTTCATAAGAGCAGGGATAATGCCATTTCGGCCTAAATACTTGATACGGATCTGCTCAAGGTCTGCCGAGGTCGCTGCGGCTTTGATAGCGTCAATCGACTCCCCGTGGAGTTTTTGAAGTTCTGCGAGATTCATTATACACTTCCTAAACGGCTGAAACTTAAATGAAATAACAACCTTTTATTATATCATATTTAACGAAAATGTTAAATGCCGCAAATTCTCAATTGTCATTGATGAAAATTCAATGCCGCCAGTCATTTATCCGCCAATTCAAATATTGTCGTTAGCCGGCTAGGGATAGTGCTAGACTGGTAGGGCGTAGGATTAGAACCCATATGCCCTAAGCTTTTGTTGGGATATGTTTCGATTATCAACTGAGGCGAAGGAATGGGCCTGTTTCAGATTTGGCGACAATTGGGTTGAGTACCGCCAAAGCTAGAATCACATCGTCAACGAGGCAGGTATGGACATCAATATGTTTTCCGCGCAGATGCGGGAATGGGTTGAGCCAGAGCTTTGTCGCTTCCATTTCAACCTTGCCTGTGGTTTGCTCAAACGCTTTTGCGCATAAATCGCGCGGTCCGTAGCGCAGACCAGTTCCAAGAGCCTTGGAAAGCGCTTCTTTTGCGCACCAAAAGCGGAAGAGTGTTGTTTCTCCATCTCCGCTTTCTGCGGCGATTTCCTGCTCCAGCTGCGAGAATGCCGAGGATGCGAATTCTTCACTTATAGTTCGTCCGCGAATTTCAATGTCGATTCCGAGCGAGGCATTCGGTGCCGCCGCTGCAATCGCAAAGCCTGGCGTATGGGTGATGGAGATATCCATTTGTGCACCGCAGTGTTTACGCCATTGCCCTTGCGGGCTGGGCTTTCCTGCCTCATCTGATTCGATTCTTATGTCAGATGCCCCTAATTTGCGCCCATAGCGGGCCAGTAGACATTTGCGAACGGCGTCTTTTGCCGCAATGCGCCCATGCAACCATTCTTGCCGCCTGGACAATGAGAGTGTCGCAATGTCGTGCCATTTGTCTAGCTCGATTGGGGAGAGTGTGAGGTGTGCCGTTATTTTCATGCGGATTTCTTCATCTTCGTCCGCTTCGTCAAATTTTCCGATTTTGCAGCAGAATACTTCATGCGGCAATGTCGGCATCGTTGACTTTGGAACATCTACAGCAAAGAAATCGGTAAGAGGGTGGAGTAATTCCCTATGGAACTCTGGTTGAATGCGTATGATTCTGTTTTGGCAATTTGTCAATCTTGCTATTACGCGCTGCTCTTTATCGATGACTTCTGCTGTTGCGGCGGCATATCGGGCATCCTGTTTCAGCGGATTTGCCTTTAGATTGACATCAAAGGGAGTCCACTCTGTCTGAGGTGGTGCGAAGAATTCTATCTTTTCGCAAGTTTCGGGGAAGTGCAGCAGACCGTTTGCGGGTTCAAGAGAGTGTCTGGCGGCAAGTATGTCTGAGATTGTGACAAGTATTATCGGCGATACCGAGAAGCATGGGGATGTGGATGCTCTAATTATGCCACTTCTGGGCGGTAAAATACATTCTGCTCTAAGGCCGTTTTCTCCCAGTTCGGGGATTGACTTTATGGCACGACAGGCCTCGCCGGAATAGAGGCGTTCGGGGTATAGGTCATAGTCTTTCCAGGCAACCCGTATCGGATTTTTAAGTGAAATCGGAGCTGGCGACGGAGACTGCGGATAGGTGTCGGCAAGGAAAATCGTACAAGTTGACAACTCTTCGCTTGATGTTGATAATGGCGACGGCTGTTTTTGTGCCGTGACTTCAATGGCGATTGCGCCTTTTTGCGGTTGCCTGATATTTTTTTGCGCCTGTATTTTTACAGTCAGGGCGTCTCCAGATATTGTATGGAGGCTGCCAATCTTGAGATTTTCAATGGCATATACGATTTTTTCGGGATAGAGTTTTCGGGCTGTCTCAGCCATTATTTCAAGAAAGAGCTCTACGGGAAGTTGAAGCAAACCTCGGGCGTTTTTGTTGAATGCCGAGATAGGACCTGAAGATAGGGCACGATCAAGAAGATATGGGAAATCGGTAGTTGATATGTTAAGTGTCAAATCAATGCGCTCTTCAGGTGTGAAGCGGACAATTTCGGCATAATTGAGACATGGGAAATCAAGTCTTCCGGGTGTTTCATTCTGATCGTTCTGCTTTGACGATGATTGAGGCTGAAGTGCTGCAGCTGTCAGCCCTTGGGGGATTGCAGCGTCGGCAAATGAGGGCAGTGTGCGTGGAAGGCTTACCTTCTTTATCCTTTGCTCGGTAGGGAATATGCCGGGATGATCAAAGTCTAATTTTACAGAGTTGCGACCTCGATGGAGTTGCGACAGGTCGATTTCCGCACCATGGCTTACAAGTGCGGCAAGCGTATGGTGAAATTGGAGCATGTCAGGGCGGTGTCCGCGATTTGCCGCCAGTGCTAAATGAGGTTTATGGCGTAATGTGGCGGCTACGCAGGTTGTCAGAACTCCTCTTGCTCCAAGTTCTACAAAGACACGATAGCCGTCATCGTAAAGCTTCTCGATTGTTTTGGAAATGCTTAGAGGACTTAGCCATTGCTCTGCTGCGGTATTTACTATTTCTTGCAGAGAGCCTGAAATTCTATCTGCGGTTTTGCAGGAATATACGGGGATGGAGGGCTCGCAGGAAACAGCGGACTCGTAAAATTCGGTAAAGCGCTGTTTATATGGCGCCATCTTTGGAGTATGGAACGGCTTGGTGACAGTAGGCAGGCGTCTAAATGATATTGACTCTTGAGCCAATGCTTCCTCAATATTTTTTGCCGCATGAGCATCAACAGAAACAGTAAACAGTTCGGGAGTTTGATCGCATGCAATTATTGCCTGGTCTCCAAATCTTGAAAATATCGCTTCAAGTCTTTCGCGGTCTGCGCATACTACCGACAAGTTTACGCAATTTGCGACCAACTTTTCGTTAGTTGTGATGTCAGATATGAGCTTAAAGCCTCCGCCGAGCATTGTAATGCGGTTTCGCTTTTCGGGGAGAACTATCGCTCCGGCACATTCGAGGGCGATTATTTCACCGACGCCGACACCCATTACCGCATCAGGCATTATCCCTAATTGCCGAAAGAGGAAGTGCAGGGCGGTGTCGGCGGCCATAACTCCTTGAATCGTTTGAGCCGTACCCAATGCGGCGCTCGTAGAGGCGTCGGACATCGGATATATCCAACGACTTGGAAGTATTACACTCTTTTTGTTCACCTCCAAATCGTGGATTGATGAGGCAACGGCTGTATCGGCAGCATCAAAGGCAGCACGGCAGGCAGGGAAGTGTAGAGTCAAATCGCGGAGCATGTCGGGATATTGCGATCCCTCTCCCGGGAATATAAAAACGGTACGACCGGGAGCAGGACACATATCCGTACCGATATAAACACCTTTTGTAAAGGCATTGCGTTTGTTTCCGCTTTCAAGACGCCTCTTCGCCATGTCAAATTTATCGAGCAAATCCTGAATCGATGTTGCGACAATGGCGATTTTTGAATGAGAGTCTCTTGCTTCTAACGCCGTTGTATATGCAATATCCCGGAGCTTTACATTTGGAGTCTCTTTTAGAAAAGCGGCAACCCTGTCTATGGCATCAGGAATGGCATATTCAGCCTCGGCGCCAATTACAATAAGCTCACTGCGGAGTTCGTCATTGATATGTGTTTTAGAGTTCATGACTATGACGATTGCTCCAATAACAGGTGGGCAGAAGATCTCCCGAAGGCTATAGCTGATACTCCTGCGCGTCTGGCAGGACCGGCATCATTGTGAATCCAAGGGCGTGGGCGTGGATTAAGATAAAACGGGGTTTCTGCGAGTTTGAGATAGTCTGCGGCCTTGCCCGCCTCTTGGGAAGGCGGTATTACACGGTGATAGAGGGAAAGGGCAGCCTTTATGGTGCCTGCAATTCCAGATGCGGCTGCGGTATGACCTATCAGTGCCTTCACTGAACCTAACGCGATTGATTCAGGCGGTAATTGCGATGGTGTCCCAAGGATGGCGTTTACAGCCTTTACTTCGGCCTTGTCGAAAGATGGGATTCCGGTGCCGTTCGCCTCAAGCAGACCAAAGGTGTCCAATTCTGTCGGTAACCTGCTCCAGGTTTTCTTGATGGCAGATGCCAGACCTCCGTCGATGTGCATAGAATTGCCATCTGACGCAATATCGCAAGCTCGGATGATTGCGTATATGCGGTCGCCGGCCTTTAGAGCGTCGGAATGGCGCTTTAATGCCAAAAATCCGCCACCCTCGCCAGGTAATGAACCATTGGCATCTTTGCCGAATGGATGGATGGTTCCGTTTTTGGAAAGAACGCCCAATCGGCTGTATGGCATTAATGCCGCGGGGGTGACAAGCCCTTGTATCGCCCCTGCTAAAACCAAGTCGGCTCTTCCCAAAATAAGGGCGTCACAAGCGGCCTGAATCGCCACATGCGAAGAAATCTCACCTCGATCAACACAAAATGTGGAGCCGCAGATATTACACTTGTCGGCGATAGCCGAGGCTATTGTGTGTTGGAAGAGATTTATGGTGTTACGCGAGTCGTAATCAGGCAGTGACGCTATAAAGTTTTTGTTGAGGGTGTCAAAATCGCTAGAGGAACCGTGAGGGAAGCATCTTCTGATAACCTCCATGGTTTGGTCAACAACGAAAGCGTGCTGACACCACCCGACAATAGAAGGAGTTATGGTAGGAGAATAGCCAATAATCGCAGAAATCCGATCTCTTGGCAATGCAGCCGCATTTTCTCCGGCATCGCGTAGGGCATTCAGGGCTAGCTCTACGGCAAGAGGAAATTCCGGATTCGTACCGACAAGCGCACTCTGCGGCAAATTCAGTGATGTTCCGCGAACCTGCCAAAGGTCATTTAGATAACCGCCGTTAAGGGTTGTTATTCTGCGAAAAGAGTCTGCGTCCTCATGAAGATAGCGTTCTGCAGATTTATCCTGATATGGTGTAATTGCCGGAGCGCCCTTGAGGATACGAAGCCAGTAGGCCTTCAAGTCTTCGCTTCCGGCAAAACGGCAAGACATTCCCACAATAGCTATGAAATGATCTCGCGCGTCTTGCATTGGTTCCTCGCCTCTTCCTTGATTATGCCATTGTAGCTAGCATCTCAAGAGTAACCTCATACTTTGAGGCTTCGCCGCGCTTGATACGGCGAAACTCGTCAACCATAAGTTGAGACATCCGATGCACCTCGTCGCCGCTACTTCCTGCGATATGGGGGGTCAATATTACATTTGGCATTGAATAGAAAGGATGTCCGTCAACAGGAGGCTCGGGCATTGTTACATCAAGAATGGCCCAGCGAGTGGGCTTTTCCTTCAAAGCGCGGATGAGGTCATCTTCAACAACCTGAGCACCTCTACCTGTGTTGATAAAGGTTGTGTTGTCACCCATAAGAGAGAAGTGCTCGTATGTAAGCATACCTTGGGTTTGAGCATTATTCGCCAAATGGTTGGAGATGGTTTGGCAAGTTTCAAAGATTTCCTTTAGGTCGCACTTGACAACACCTGCTTTTTCGGCGGCCTCGTCAGGATAGAATGGGTCAAAGACCTTAACCTTAAGGTTGTAGTTCTGGCGTAAGGCGGCAATGACGCCCTTGCCAATCATGCCAGCGCCGAGAATGCCGACCGTGCAGCCGTAGTTGCCTGGAAATGTTTTGAATATTTTAAAGGCGTCGGCGCGAGATTTGTTGTCCCTAATTACTGCAGAGGATTGGAAAAAGCCTTTGTTTGCAAGGATAATTTGCGATACCGCATATTCAATTACAGGAACTGCATTTGCCGCGGCGGCACTGAATATCCTGACTCCACTTTCAAGGAAAGGACGGGCAAAGTGCTGCACGCTTCCGGCGGCATAAAAAATAGTCTTGAGCGAGGGGAAGCATTTAACTATTTCTTCCTTGGTGAAAGGAGTCATACCCCAAGTTGAAAAGACAGTTTCAACATCGGCAAAATAAGCAGGGTCATCTAAAATGTCCTGCTTCTTGAAAAATTGCGGAAATAGACCTGCTTCAAAGGTCAAATCCTGCACCTGCCTGCCCGTGTAGACAAGCTTGAGATAGTTTTCCTTGTCAGATAAAAAGATCGCCTTCATAATAAATTCGTCCTCAAACCAAAAATAGTCTACAGATATTCTACCAAAATTTTCAGATAAATCCTATATTCAGGTCTTGCGAAGCTCAATTTGAAGTGTTTTCGTTTGTTGCGTTAAAATATTTGTGAGCAACTAACCAGCCAATAATTTTTTCTTGCTTTTTATCCTTAAATTGCTCAACAAACCGATTAGCGTTTCTAATTATTTCAAGCGCTTCATCCTCATGCTCTATATAGTAGTTCACTCTTTCAACGGCATCTGAGTAATCGTCGGCAATTTCAATGTAATGGACATTGGGTATCAATTTACCCTCCATAAACCATGTTTCATATTTTGGTCTGGGCATTACAGCGATAGAGTTTGAAGACATAACCCACTTTAGGCTCGTACAGACATCGTTTCCCTCAATACATAAGACAAATTTGTTCTTCAACTGTTCAGCCAAGGAAATCTTACCTGCCAGCCATTCCTTATTGTCATGAGAGGGTTCTGTGCTAGTATCACCCAAATTAAACATCGGGTGGTTAAAGTATTTTTCAAAGAAATCGATCCGGTGAGGTTTTAATGCTATTTTCCCTCTAAAGATTACGGAATTTGCCTTTTGGGTATACGGAATATCTCTTTTTATAAAATTAAAATGGCGAATTGAATTTAACTTTAGAAGTACAGAATTACTGTTATCTCCGGCAATCGGGCGGCTTTTTACAAAGGTCGGTTCAGGTGGTACGACTGTAATATCTCCAAAGAGCGCATTATATCTGTATTTTTTATCAAAACCTCGTATAGCATTATTCAAGTCGATATAATACATTAGTTGATGTTTGCGATGTTTAAAATCACCCACAGAAAGGGCTTTTTTACCCAAAGTGGAATTTTTTGCTTCACCATTAAGTTTATTGTAATAGTTTACGCGAGACATTATGTAATCATAATTCGGATCATCTTTGATATGTTTAAGTTTTTGTTCGATTTGATAACTAAGTAAGAATCTTGGTGTTAAATGGTTGATGACTCCATTTACATAGGCGGTAAACTTGGAGTTCCTATCGGAGAAGATTTTAGGGAAATTCATAGTAATGAAGCGCTTCTATTAAACAGAATAAGTAATTTTAGCAAAATAGTAATTATGATTCAATCTGAAAAAGTTGCTAATATAGGTGGTTGTTCAGTGCAAAATGAGATTACGGTGCGGAACAAAATGTGAGCGGTAGTTTTGATTTTAACACAAAGATACAAAGACACAAAGTCCCATTTCCTAATCCTGTTTAATCTTGTTAATCCTGTCAAAAAACTCAATCCTAAAATCAACACAGAGACACAAAAGTAAAAAACAATAGCTCAGCGGATGAACGCTGAGCTATTGTTTTTATTTCGCGCTTTTTAGTTATCGGCTTTGCCGACAGCACGAAGGATGTCAATTGCGGGCCCGGGAATGCGACCGAGGTGGTCGGGACCGACATTCAGGAGGTAGTTTGCTCCAATGCTCTTGAGGTGGCGTTTGATGGCGATAACCTTTTCGGCGCTCTTCCAATTGTCGTCAAAGTACTTGTAGCCCCAGGTATCATTGAGCGTAGCGGGGGATTCATAAAGCATACCGCCTCGATCTGTTTCCGGAATGACATTATCGCCCGCTGATTTGTAATCGCCCATATTGTTGCCGATACGGGAGTTAATCAAGGCTCCGGGCTGATGCTTACGGACAAGGTTGTATAGTTGACGGCTTTGTTCCTGCGAGATTGTGTATGGGCAGTCGAACCAAATAAGGCAAATGTCTCCATATTGGGTTACAATCTCTTCAACCTGTGGCAGTGCTTTGTTTTCAAAGTAACGGGTGAAGTTTTTAGCTGCGGTGTCGGGGAAGTCCCAGTTGTTTGTCCAATAGCCTTTACCATTGCACCAGGTCTTGCCTTCTGTGTAGCCGCCGCCATCAGGGTCGCTCCAATCGAGGTCTTGGGAATAGTAAAGACCGAGCTTAATGCCGTGCTTGCGGCAAGCTTCCGCAAGCTCTCCGATTACATCGCGACCAAACGGGGTGGCATCGACGATGTTGAATGATGATACCTTTGACTTGTACATGGCAAAGCCTTCGTGATGCTTTGATGTGACGACTAGGTATTTCATGCCGGCATCGCGGACAAGCTGGACCCATTCATCGGCATTGAAGAGCATTGGGTTGAAGCCTTTTGCAAGGGCATGGTATTCTGCATTCGGAATGCGGAAATACTGTTGTGCCCATTCGGCGATTTCGGTCATGCGTTCTCCACGCCATTCACCACCGAGCATTGAGTAGAGGCCCCAATGTACCATCATTCCAAATTGCGCTTCTCGAAACCATTTGCGGCTTGCAGCCAATTCGGGTGAAATTGCGTTGTCTGAATTCTCCATTTTTTTTAACTCCTTATTGTTATGGCTAGAGTTGTGTGGTTATAAAAGTTCAATCTTGACTACAACGGGCTTGTGGTCAGAGGAAATGGTGTCGGGGATGACTTCGGCTGAGATTACATTAACTGACTTTGCATGGGCAGAATCAACGGCGATGTAATCAATAACGCGAGCATTTGAGCCGTGAAATGTAGGTTTGTCAAGAGGTGTAAGAAGCGTGAAATCCTTTTTTAACTCCTGAATGAATCGAGAATCTGGATAGGCATTCCAGTCACCGGCAAAAAAGACAGGCTTGTTTGTCGAGGCGGTGATTTCACGAAAGTGTTCAAGTGCCTTAAAGCGAAATTCCTCGAGAAGTGAAAGATGTGTTCCGCAAAAGATGAAATCATTGAATTCACAGATTGCGATTGAGCGCGGTTCATTTGGCTCCGGCATATTTACAACAGAGGTGGAAAGCGGTTTTTCCTTTGAAAGGATGGCATTGCCGTAGTCGCCGCCGCTAAAGTCTATCGACTTTGAAAAATGCCAGTTGGGAAGAGATTTGATACCATCTGCAAAAATTGCCGGTTCATCAAATTTTCTCGTACGCGTAGTAAATCTGTCAACCTCTTGAAGGGCAATCACATCGGGATCTATCTTTGATATGACATCTATCTGTCTTTCAAGGTTGAGAATGTTGTCAATACCCGCTCCGTGGCGGATATTATAGGTTGCTAATGTAAGGGTTTTCATAATAAAATTATCTCAAAAACTCTTTCCCGAAGCAAGGGATTTCAATTGTCTTTGGCGGGAAGGGGCGGCATTGTATCTTCCATACCCAAAGCGAGATATTTTGAGCGTGCAAGGTCGTGGTATTCAAGACGGACGATTTTGTCGATGCCTATGCCGTGAAGATAGCTTTCTGACTCTTGAAGGTTTTCTGCAGAGTCATTGCAGCCAGGGACGACGGGAATTCGTATTTCTATTTGCGCTTTTTGGGCGACGAGCCACTCAAGGTTGCGTTTTATCGGTTCGTTTGGAACTCCGGTGAGTCGTTTATGCAGACTGCTGTCATGGGCTTTGTAGTCAACCAGCCAGATATCAACCAGCGGGAGGAGATTTTCTATTGCTGACGGTGCCGCATAGAGGGTTGTGTCGACAGCGGTATGAAGGTCTTTCGATTTAAGTGCTTTCAAGAGAACTTCGAGCCATTCAAAGTAGAGTAGGGGCTCGCCGCCTGAAATTGTGACTCCACCGCCTGATGCGTCGTAAAATGCCTTATCTTCGCACGCTTTGTCGACTATCTGCTCGATAGTCCATTCTTTGCCATAGACCTTGAAGGCGCGTGTGGGACAAGTCATTTCATCCATGGTGCACGGGGTGTGACCTGTGCATAGATGGCGAAATCTGGCAATCTGTCTTTCAGGAGAAATGGCTTCAGGATTGTGACACCATGGGCATTTCAGGGGGCATCCTTTTACAAAAAAAGCAGTACGGATACCTGGACCGTCATGAACCGCCATTCGCTTTGTGTCTAATAAAAGGGGTGTTTTCATTGCGAAATTCCTTCAGCTCTGGCAAGATATTTTTCTTGTTCAACGAGAGGGATGTCGTTCCATCTGACATTCCAGCCGCAAACTCTTACCTGCAGGTTTTCATAATTTTCCGGATGCTTTTGGGCGTCACGGTACATTTTGGAATCGAAGATGTTGAAGTGTATGGCGCACCCATCGTTGTTGAAATATACCTTGAGAATCGTTTTGAGCAATACTAGCCCAGCCTCTCCTTCGACGGTTTTTGGAAGGAGCATAACATCGAGCGGGAAGTCGCCGGGGAGGTCTGACGAATCGAGGTTTGAAATAGTGTTGAGGAGGGCGGTTACGCCTTCCGTGTCCATACCCATGGTAGGAGAGAGGTTTTTACTCATCTCTTCTTTTGCAAGACGGCCGTCAGGGGTGGCACCTGTGAGTTTACCTTGCTCGGTGAACTGTTTTGCACAGTGGCCGCTGGCCAGGAAGATTCCGTTTCGTCCATTTGCCTTGCCGTTTATGCGGCTGGAAAAGGTCTTTATTATTTCAGCGCCAAGGAGGTTGGCGTCGTCACCGTTATTGCCCCATTTGCGGCTTGAGCGAAGGATGCGGCTTTGAAGGTCTGAGCGACCATTCCAATTATTTGCCATAAGCTCGCCTAAATCCTTGAGGGTTAATTCTTTATTTTCGTAGACTAGCTCTTTGACGGCAAGAAGGGCGTCAACGGTTGTGCCAAGTCCAGTCAGCATGATTAGTGTGTTGTTGCCGAATTCCGTTCCGCAAGCAAAGGCGTCAATGCCGTTTTTGAGGGAGTATTCGGTTGCAAGCGAGTAGAGTGACGCTGGATTTATTTCATCAAGATGTTTTTCACGCTCAATTGAAATTTCCACCGTTCGGGTAGTCGCTTGAGAAAGGCGTTTCAGATAGGCTTTCTTAAAATCGTCCCATGATTGGGCCTGAAATTCGCCTCTGACGGCATCTGATAGAAGCAGCTCTACCTGCTTCAAGAAATTTAGATGTGTCGTTCCGGTTGTATTGGCACTGTCGCGATATGTAAATTCGTAGCAGCCAAAAATCGTCATGGTTCTGCATTGCTCGTCTGTGGCTCCAAATCGCTTCATGGCCTTTGTCATACCTTTTTCACCGCAGAATACCAGCGATCTGTGGCGACGAACCATATCCAAAGTCTTGTCAAGAAGCCACTCTGGTGTGTTGTCGGCAATTTTAAGCTGGAATTTAGGTGTGGGAAGCGCCTCTTCATCGACGACATCAAGTATGATTTTAGAGAGATGATTGTATTCGGTTGTGCCGTCAATCTTGGTGCCTCCCATGAAAACGGGCTGCCCCCAGTAGTTGTCTATTGAGCCCCACTGCCAGATAAAGTGCTTGAAGTGTTCCCGAAACTCCTTTTCGGTTGTGACGCCCAGCGCAATATCATTGTCATAGTATGGAGTCAGGATGCGATCAATATTGGATAACGAACGCACCTGAATGTGGTCAATATGCTCAGTGAAATACCAATAAAGATAAATGAACATCATTACTTCATAGGCGGTTTGCGGTGCTCTCTTGCAAAGATTTTCAAGACAGTCGGCTTCCTTTTCAATGCGCTTGCGGCGTTCAGCAGTCCAATCGGCACCATTGCGAAGAAGTCTTTCATTTGCTCTGTCGGCAAGGCGTTTTACCAGTCTCATAGAGGCGTCGGCTGCTATTCCAATACCAATATAATAGGGGGTTTCCTTGCGATATTTTTCAAATCGGGCCTTCAATCCGGGAAATCCGAGTGGGATAATGACATCCCAGTCGGGAACCGAATGCTCAAAGTCTTGCCAATTGGTGGCAATTCCTTCTTTGCGGCATATCGCAATTTCTTCGAGCAATTCAGGGTTGTATTTTTTGTTTACATAGTCTTTGTGCCTGTTAAGGACTGGGGAAAGAGGGCGTTTATTCCGATTCCAAATCGAAAAAGCGGGAAACCAATCGTATTCGTCAATTTCAATCGCGATATTATCACATAAAAATTCAAAGAGTTTGGCTTTGCCGATAGCCCATGGCTCTGAAATGTCCCTTTGCTTATCTATGTCGACGATTGCGGCTTGCAGCTCATCGCTGCTCAAACCGGTTTCTTTGGATGTGACATCTTCACGGAATTTACGCTTGAGATATTCCGATTCATCTTGAAAGGTCAACCGTGACGAAGATTGCTCATTGGCGTTCATAATTAACTGCACCTGTAAGTCTTATCTGCACACTACTAGACTATCACGCATTGAGACAAAAATGCAACTTTCGAAAGGTCGCCGCTATCCGAACTTCCAAATAAAAAATTTGGAGTTGAGTAGGCCAGCGGCGGGAAGTGCTGCCGTTTATATGGGTATTTCATCCCAAGCGAATTTCAAGTCCATCGTATGCGGCGGATAATTCCGGTGATATTTCGGCTTCGATTTCTTCAGAGGACCATTTGCGGTATTTTATTCCCAGATGAGTAATGATGGCCTTTTGCCCTGCCGGAGGTGTGAAACGACCTATGGCTTTAAGTGATTTTACAATTCTCTCAACCACTTGGACGCTTGAATGGACAAATATGCGGAAATCTTCATCGCTGTCACCGTTTGTTGCCTCCATTATCAATGCTGTAAGCGGTTGAGGCTTGCATACAAACGGATTGTTTTCATTAAGACCGTCATCTTGAATATGCCAATCTATTCCAACCATTCTTGCGGCATCGCCGGGTATCCCAGCCGTATCGGTTGCATATAATAAGCGGGATTTGTCCTTCTCAATCAAATACATTGCGGTCCGCTCAAGTATGCCGTCGGTTACGCGTGATGTGCTGTGTGTAGATGGAACCGCCGTAACCTTAATCTCTCCGACCGATATTTGCTGCGCAAATTCGATTTCTATCACTCTGGGAGGAGTTGACGCCTGAGCGGCCTGAGCGAGCATATCTCTTGCCGCGGTAGCCCATGAACTATGCACATAAACAGTTTTAACTCCACATTGCACGATGGCGTCAGGATTGAAATGATCGCCATGCGAGTGTGTGATAAAGAGTGCTGTAGGGCGGCACCCCTCGGGTAAATGGTCAAATCCGGATTGGGTAAAATCAAATAAGATTTTGTTTTCGACAAGTATACTTGAATTGCGGCGATAATAGGGATATTCAATCGCCAGTTCCGGCTTCCAGCCAGCCGCTCCGCACCCGAGAAACCGTACGAGGATTCCTTGAGTTGTCTCGGTTTCGGCGTTAGTGTCGCATTTAACGCCGACGCCATTGAGGGATGTGTTTTCAGGAGAGGATGTCTTTTCCATAATCAAGTTCCATGTCAGGTATCACTGAAAGTCCACAACTGAAAATTTGCTTTTCCCAGATAACCTGCAATTATTATATCATCTTGATAAAATTTGCCGCAATTCTCATGATGTTATTTCGGGATTTGTCAGATGGGATTTATTCCTATTTTTGCGTGATTTTGGTATAATTTGGCATTGATTTATAAGCGGCTTTTGAGAGGTGTGCTCTTCAGGCTGCTTTCGTAATTTGTAAATTTCAGGTGTACTATGGAGCTACCGTTTTCTAAGTCTGATGCGGTTTTTAATGAGGGGCCATTACAAGATCTCTTGACCTTTAATGATGGCTCTCCTGTTGTGTCGAGTGAGGATTGGCATCGGCGGCGCAAGGAGATATACGATACGATTATTCCTTTGGAGTATGGCGGAATGCCGCCTGCACTTGAGCCTGAAAATACTACGATTGATATTGTAAGCACATCTTCTCCCAGAGCCAAAAGCCTTTTCGGCGTTCCGAAAACTCTTAAATACAATATCGAGGTTTCTATCGCTGGCGGGCTTGAGCCGTTTCGCTTTAATATGAAGCTTTGGCTTCCCAAGTCTGAGACTCCTGTTCCTGTGATTGTTACAGGGGACGATTGCTGGGAGTTTATCACTGAGGAGGTCGGTAACGATGTCGTCAGCCGCGGCTTCGCTTTGGTGGCTTTTGACCGTTGCTTTTTTGCACGCGACCGCAAGGATGCGCGCGATCGCGGAATATATAAGGCGTTCCCAGGCGAATATGGCGCAGTTTCCGCTTGGGCTTGGGGTTATCATCGCGTCTATGACGCTCTTCTCCGTATTCCTGAGATTGATGTCACTCGGATGATGATTACGGGCCATTCGCGTGGCGGAAAGGCCGCTCAGCTTGCCGCAGCTACCGATGAGCGAATAGCTTTGGTTGCCGACAACAATTCAGGCTGCGGCGGTTTCGGTTTGCATCGTCTGCGCGGTTTTCACTCTGAAGCGATTTCTAATATCACCAGCATATTCCCATTTTGGTTCGGCAAGGAGTTCGCTTCGTATTCGCATCGCGAATCGGAATTGCCTTTTGACCAGCATTTTCTTTCGGCATTGGTCGCTCCTCGCGGGTTGCGTTTTCAGATTGCCTTTGCCGATACATGGGCAAATGGAGTCGGGGCTTGCGAGAACTATCGCGAGACGATGAAGGTCTACAAGCTTTTGGGAGCTGAGGAGAATTTCAGCATAGCATTCCGAGAGGGGCCTCACAACCATACTCCCGCGGATTGGAATCATTCTCTTGATTTTGCTCAGGCTTTCTTTGAGCGTAATGGCAAATAGTTGTGAATTTGGAGGTTAAGATGTTAGTTCCTAAATATTACGAGGATATTTCGGTTTTGCATTTGAATACAATGCCTAATCGTTCATATTACATCCCTGCTTCCGCTCCTATGATTCATCCTGAGGAGGAGAGAGAGGAGTCGGACAGATTTACGCTTTTGAACGGTAAGTGGCGGTTTAGGTATTTTAACAGCATTTATGATGCTAAGGAGCCTTTTTACGAGAAGGGCTTTGACACTACGCCGTTTGATACGATTGATGTGCCTGGCGTCTGGCAGAATTTCGGGTATGACCATCATCATTATGTGAATGCTCACTATCCGTATCCGATGGATCCTCCTTATGTGCCATACGAAAATCCATGCGGTGAGTATGTCAGAACCTTTAATTATGAAGAGGATGCGGCTAACCCACGCGTATTTTTGAATTTTGAGGGTGTCGATTCCTGTTTTTACCTTTGGCTTAACGGTAAATTTGTCGGATATAGTCAGGTTTCACATTCGACGAGCGAATTTGAGATTACCGAATTTTTGACCAATGGCGAGAACACTATCGCCGTTCTGGTTTTGAAGTGGTGTGACGGAAGTTATATGGAGGATCAGGACAAGTACCGCATGAGCGGTATTTTCCGTGATGTCTATCTTCTAAAACGCCCAAAGGCATTTCTCTTTGACTACTTTGTCAAGGCGATGCCCGATGAAGCTTATAAGGGCGGGCATCTGGATTTTGATTTTGAGTTTAACGGCTCTCCGTCTGATGTTTCGATTTCGCTCGTTGATTCAAATGGCGATGTCGTCGCCAAGGGTAATTGGCGGAAGAAGGCTAAAGCATCCCGTCATATTGAGTTTGATTTGCCTTCAGTCAATTTATGGAATGCCGAGAGTCCTTACCTCTACAGGTTGATAATTGAGGCGAATGGCGAGATTATTACCGATTATGTGGGCTTCCGTGATATTAAGATTAAGGATGCGGTCCTTTATGTCAATGGCGTAAATGTGAAGTTTCACGGTGTAAATCGCCACGACAGCGACCCTGTGACAGGTTTTGTGATAGGGCTTGACCACTTCAGGAAAGATTTGGTGCTGATGAAGCAGCATAATATCAATGCCGTTCGCACGAGCCATTATCCAAATTCTCCTCATCACTATATGCTTTTTGACAGGCTGGGCTTTTATGTGATTGACGAGGCCGACAACGAAAGCAACGGTACTGCCTGCGTTTACTTTAAGCCAGGGTCTCTTGCCGCAGGTACGCGTCCTGATATGACTAAGGTTATCGCTGATAATCCTGATTATATCGAAGCCACTCTTGACCGTACGCAGCGTTGTGTCGTCCGTGACAAGAATCGTCCTTGCGTGATTATGTGGTCGATGGGTAACGAAAGTCTCTATGGTTGTACCTTTGAGGAGGCTTTGAAGTGGACGAAGAAGTATGACCCTACGCGTATAACCCATTATGAGGGCGCGCCTCAAGGTCGTGACAAGGGGCGTTTCGATTTTTCTAATCTTGACACCTACAGTCGCATGTATCAGCCTGTTGAAGGTGTGAAGGATTATTTGGAGAATGTTGCTGAAAAGCCTCATGTCCTTTGCGAGTATTCGCATGCCATGGGTAATAGCCCCGGTGACCTTGAAGCCTATTTTCAGGTGATACATTCTTATGACGGCTCATGCGGCGGTTTTGTCTGGGAGTGGTGTGACCATGCTATTGATTTGGGTAAAACCATTAAGGGCAAAAAGGTTTATGTCTACGGAAATGACCATGGCGAGTATCCAAACGACGGTAATCTTTGCGTAGACGGCTTGGTTTATCCTGACCGTAGACCATCAACAGGACTTATGGAATATAAAAATGTCCATCGTCCAGCCAGAATTGTTTCGCTGAATCAGAAGAAGAAAGAGGCGGTTGTCCGCAACTATCTTGATTTCACCAATTTGGCGGATTATCTTCGCATAGAATACGAATGGAGCTGCGACGGAGAGAGGCTTGGCGGTGGCGAAGTGCCGTCTGAGCTTTTGAATATTGAGCCCCATAAGGAGCGTAAGATTACCCTTGATTTCAATGTCCCCGAAAAAGGGCGGGCATTTCTTAAAGTTTCATACTTTTTGACGAAGGCGACCGCTGTTCTTCCCGAAGGGTGGTGTCTAGGCTTTGAAGAGCTTGAGCTTAAGACCAAAGACAATACCAATCAGTGCGCCAAAGCCATTATGGAGCATACGCCGAGCAATGTGGCGGGAGAACTTACGCTTGATGAGGATGACCGCTATGTCATTGTCTCAACGCCGGTATTGCGCTATGAGTATGATAAATTTACCGGTGCATTTTCAAGGCTGACGGTCAAAAATCAGCAGATAATCGAAAAGCCCGTCGAATATAATATCTGGAGAGCTCCGACCGATAATGAGCGCGGAATCAAATACGGCCTTTATGATGCTCAATATGAGCAGGTGTATACCAGAGGCTATAAGACGAAAGCACGACTTTTAGGTAGTGGTGACAAGGCGCGCGTCAAGATTGAAACATCGCTTTGCATGTGTTCTGTATATATGCAGAAGATGATGGATATCGATGTCGTCTGGACGGTGCATGCCGACGGTACTATCGATGTCGCAATGGATATGCGCATGGATATGAATTTCCCTCCGCTTCCAAGATTCGGCTTGAGATTTTTCCTTCCTAAAACAATGGATAAGGTGGTCTATAGCGCAATAGGCCCTATCGAGAGCTACGAGGATAAAAAGTGGGCAGGTTGGCATGGCAAATTCACTTCACGCGTTAAGGATATGCATGAGGATTACATTCGCCCACAGGAGAACGGAAGCCATCACGACTGCGACTATCTTGTTGTGAGGGAGATAGCAGGCCGCAGTTTGACCGTTTCATCGTCAAATCGTTTTGCCTTTAATGCGTCAGTCTATACTCAGGAGGAACTGACGCAAAAGATGCACAGCTACGAGCTTGAGGAATCTCCCTATACGGTGCTCTGTGTTGACTATCGTCAAAGCGGAATCGGCTCTGCCAGCTGCGGTCCTGCATTAAACGACAAGTATAAACTCAATGCAGAGAATTTCTCATTCTCGGCAAGATTCATTCCTCAGCTGTAAGGGGCTTCTGCGGCGAGTTTAGGATAAAAGCCTTTTCGTGCCGTCGTGTGCGGTAGTATAAGGATAGGGGTAGACAGGTATTCTGAAATTGCCGGTGCAGGATATGCCGAGCTGTTGCGGTAATGCGGCTTTTTCATACCAAAGGCGTATGCTGTCCATGAGTCTGTAGAGCTCTTGAATACCATTACCTCCACTATGAGCGCGTCCGGGCAGAATGTAGAATTGACAAAATTCATTCGCCTTTTCGTATGAGCCGAAATGCTTTGCCACGCGCTCGTAGTATGCTAATGTCGCGCTATACGGTACAAGGTGGTCTTCGGTTCCGGAATAGATTATCAGCTTACCGCCCAGTGCCTTAAACTCATCCAGCTTTTCATCTTCAGCGTCTAAATCCGCCGAGAGTGTTTCATGATATTTGTCGTAATCGCTGGAGAAGTTAAGCTTCATATAGTCTATATCTGCACCAAATACCCAATTGAAAAGATACAGGTTGCTCGTAGACATCATGAATTTCGCACCGGGAGGAACGCCGTCAAAAATCTGTTTTCCGCTAACTTCATGGACGGGGCCGTTTTGAACGGCACGAAGAGCTGAAAGCTTTTCGTCTGTGCAATCGTGAAGCTGCTTTGAGACAATCTCAATGAGCGCTTCTTTTTCGCCTTCGCGCCAGCGCGGGTCTGAAATAAAGCACCCCTTTGCCCGCGGGAAATTTTCGTATTGGGCACGCAAATCAATTGCGGCTTTTCTGTATATGCTTTCCTCATCGGCGGTAAAGATTGGTGTTCCGTCCTTATGGTGGGTATGCTGATATAGCCAAAGGAAATAGGCGTGGAGAGGTGTTCTGCAGTGGGCGGGAACGCCTGCGATAATGGCGTTGTAGTCCTCTGGGTGGCGTTGCGCTAGAGAGAGCGACTGCTGTCCTCCTGTCGATTGACCGTAGAAGATTGATGTTTTGGGCAGCTTGCCGTAGTGCTTTTTTATGCGGTCCTTCGCTTCCAGGGTCATAAGGTGGGTAGCTCTGTGACCAAAGTCCTTCCATACTTCGGGGTTGCCGATACCGGATTGCGGAGGGGTGGCGGCGGAGCCGGTTCCCATATCGGTCATCGCAACCGCATATCCTTTACTTGCATAAGGCGAAAGTTCTTTTTCGTGAATAACGCCGGCGGCGCCTCCATTGCCAAGCCCTACGAAGCGACCATTCCAATCGTCGGGCATTATAAGCTTAACCTTGATGTTTGATTTTGAATTCGGCTGGATTGTAAAGACTTCTTCAATCATAGATTGTGCTGATTAAGGGTTAATGATTATTGCCTTGCAAAAACCGTTCTGACAAGTTTTTTCTCAAGGCGGTCAAAGGTAAAATGAATAGCCGTGGATTTTGCAGTTGCCTTGGCTGATATATAGCGAGATTCAACGACTATTTTTTCTTTAGCGGCACCTATTAGAAGGAGCTCTGCCTGAGAGAGCCCGTTAAGTTCCGAATTTATGTGAGACTGTTCAACAGAGGTGAAGGCTTGTCCGCTTTGACGATATGCCAAAATCCTTGCCGAAAGGGTCATAGCAGCCTTGGCATCATATTTTTTTGCTTCAGAAAAGAGAGATTTCAGGACTATTTCAGAGGCAGTATTGATATTGATTCCCTGAATTGGCATAACTGTGACATAAGGAATCAGTTTTTGATATTCGTCTTCACTGAGAGATGACACCATTTTGAGTTGCTCAACGCAGAGAAGGGGACGAAGCGCGCCTATCTCCTTGGCAATGGCGGCGGCATTATCGCGTGTGCATCCGAGCGTTAATGTCAGAAGCTCTTCAAGGGGGCCAGTTGTCTCTAGGTTCAGCGGAAGCTTGCTTTCTTCGTCATTTGCGCCCTGTAATTCTTCTGAGTCCTGTGTTGTATGCTCAGATTGAATCGTCACATTTAAGTTGGCTTCGCTGATGTATGGCCTGCACCAAACCTCTCGTGTGCTGTCAAATCCGTTGGTATCCGACAGAAGAACTTCGTTTGCGAAGTCTTGGATAGCGTCATAGCAGCATTTGCTTTCATAGCGCGCGGTATTCAGTTGTGCGATTAAGGCCAACTTCGGCCTAAGCCATATAGACAAGCCTATCGCCAATAATGACATAACCGTGACTGCGGCTAATGCAAAGATAAGAACGCTACCTTCTCTATTGCCGCTCATGGATGCGTCCTCCTGTAATAGAGACGCTCTATCTTTTCACCCTTTCGGAGCGACAGTGTCGTGGCAATTCGTGACGGCGCATTTGTCATATTAGACCATGGTTCGATAATCACCTGTTCTTCGGTATTTGTGCCGCCAAAGGCGTAGGGAGAGACTTTGGCATGAAAAAGTATGCGTTCGGCCTTTGCGGATGCCCATTGCGGGATTGGTCTAGGAGTCAACGGAAAATTGTTTGTTTCGGCGTGCTGCAGATACTCAAGGGGTGGTGTGGCGGTTAGAAGGACTCCGTCCTTTGTAGCTTCGTATGAGACATGGCAAAGGGCAAAGCCGTCTTTTGCCGTTTGCCTCAGCGTCCAGAAGGCACAATGACCGCGATCGCCATCAAAGCCCAGCTGCGGCACGAGAGATGAAAAGTCTCTGTCAAACTCGGCATCAAGCGTCTGAGCGTCTAAGGCTAAGTTTACCCGCCGCTGGTGCTCGCCTACGATTGAGAAGGCGCGTGGCAACAGAGCCGCTATCGCACCGCCGATGGCTACTGTGACTGTAAGAGCAATCAGCAACTCTACCAGGGTGAAGCCCTTTGTTTTCAGCGGCCTTTTGTCCATTTTTTACTTTGCTTTACTGTCGGAGTAAACATCAATGACGCGTTCGATTACACCTGTCGTTGAGTGGTTTGCCACAAAGTCCGCAAGCTTGACGCATCCTCCGTTTGCCTCGACAACATCGGAGCCGACTACACGGCCAGCCCAATCTTTGCCTTTGATGAGGACATCAGGAAGCAATTCCGTGATAAGGTTCAACGGCGTTTCATCATCAAAGAGTACGACATAATCAACGCAACGGAGCGACAGCAAAAGGGCTGCTCGGTCTTCTTCACAGACAATCGGTCGTTTTGGCCCTTTGTTGCGCTTTACCGACGCATCGGTATTAAGACCGACTACGAGAGCGTCTCCCTGGCTTCTTGCCCATGCAAGATATGTGACATGGCCGAGGTGGAGAATGTCAAAGCAGCCATTTGTGAAGACCAGTTTGCGACCGTCCTTGCGAAGAAGCTCGCGTTCTTTTTTCATTTCCTCAAGCGTGAGGAGTTTGCCTGAAAATCGGTTGTCTTGTTGCATCGTTGAATCCGTCGTAACTATTTGCAGTTAGGAAGACATGTTCCAGTCCAGCCTAGCTTGCGGCTTAGCACCTGATAGTTGTTGTGTTGCGGAGGAAAGGCTATCTTTGCGCACCTGTCTGACTTGCGTATGTCAAGGGTGTCGCCGCATGATAAGGTCGCGAGTTCCTCGCCATCGATTGTTAGAATCAGGGGAGTCTCGCCCTGCGTCGGCCGTAGGGTTATTTTGGTGTTGTCGGAGACGACGATAGGGCGAGAGGCTAAGGCATGCGGACAGATGACGGTTATGACAGTCGCCGCCGTGCCCGGCATCACAAGCGGTCCTCCAGCTGAAAGTGAATATGCCGTTGAGCCAGTTGGCGTTGAGGCTATCAGACCGTCGCAAGCGTAAGTCATGACAGGGACGCCGTCTAACTCCATTGAGATGCGCACCATACGGCCGGAGCCGCGCGAAAGCACCATCTCATTAAGGGCATCCCTCTCGATATGTTCTACTGAGCCATCCTTGCGATTTATGGTGGCTGAGAGCATTTGACGATTTGAAATTTCAAGCGCATCAGCGGAAATCGCATCAAATGCCATCTCGATTTCATTGCTTCCGACGCCCGAAAGATAACCCAAAGAGCCAATGTTAAGCCCCATGACAGGAACCTCAACCCCTGAAAGGCTATGGACGGCGCGAAGGAGTGTGCCGTCACCGCCAAGCACGATGACAACACGCGCATCAGCCATATCTTGAAGTTTTGACACTTGCCATGGCCCTGAGCAGGAAGCAAGAGATATTGTCGATTCCTCAGCCAATATAGTAAAGCCGCGCGTTTGCGCCTTTTTTGCTATCTCGCCGAGGGTCGACTTCGCCAGCGGTTTGTCTGTATTGGCTATTACGCCAATTTTAATCGTCTTTTCCATTGGTAGCGTATACTGCTTTTTTATGAATCAACGGCAGTCAGGCTTCAGTTTACCAATTGCAGGAACCCTTTACCAGGCCCAGATACGGCGTTCTGCGATTTAACATTACGGTAGAGCCAGCCCTGCCGAGCTCTGCAATTTCGGGAATCGTCTTGTCGTCAGATTTATTGAACTCCTGAAGCCTTACAACCAATTCCCTTGCGCGAACAAGCTGGCCGCCAAGACGGATCTGAATCGACTCTAGTCCAAACGGCTTGTTGTGTTCATGCCAATTCTTTTCAAACTCGTTGTAGAACGCAATGAGATATTTCTCATATTCCTTTGCGAGCTTGAGGAGATTTTTGGCGACAGGGCGGTGATTTTTAAGTTTTGCGGCCTTAAAGACTTCAACGGCATAGTTAAACTTGATAACGAGCGCTTTGGAGAGTGCCTTGGCAAGACGCATATTGCCTGCGCCATCATTGGCGGGAGCCTTGGCGACAATCTTCTCAGCGGCTTCAAGAGCGGCCTTGAACTCAAAGAAATCCATGCTATCGCCTTGATCGCCCCATTTCTCATTGTAGTTGAAGTAGCTGCGGATATAGAGAAGCATGATTGGGTCGTCAAGAATAAACTTGGTCATATCGTAGTTTTGCAAGTCACCGAATGCGATAATGGCCTTGTATGACGCACCGTCAAACAACCCCTTAACGAGCTTTACAAGCCTATCTTCGTCAGCCTTGCCGGTAAATGACAGTTCTGCCGAGAAGGCAAGACCCGCCAATGCGCTACCATAGTCGCAGTAACCGCCATCGTCGCCCCACATCGTGAAGAACACTTCCTTGAGTCCCTTTTCACGACAGGCCTCAAGGCATGGAATCACAGTCTTGCGTGTGACAAAGTGGTTGTACCAAAGTGAACTCCAAGTCCAGACGCCAGAACCCATCAGCGGATCGCCCGCGATATCGCGATGCTTCTCAATCATCTTACCGTAGAAATCTGACTTATTGTTGTAGTAATCCCAGTAGACGAGCTCAAGCCCTTCGGGAACATCGTCGATAACCTCTTGCGGTGGCTGACTTTGCAAATCGTAGTAGCTGTTGGTTTTGCTGCCGATTCTAAAGTACATGTCAGACCAAATCATTGGTTTCAGCCCACGCTCACCACACATTGCACAGCAATGCTTTAGGTGGCGATTGATGATATCGAATGCAGATTGCTTGCCATGAATCTTTTCATGTTGCCCAGTACCGAGTCCGTGAGCTTCATCCATACCAAGATGGATACGGCGAGAGCGCACCGCCCCGGACCAAAAATCAAGCATCTTGCCGATAAGCGTATAGGTCTTTTCCTCATCAACCAGCAAAATCCCGTCGCGGTCGCGAATGTCAGAGTAGTAGCCCCACTTGAAAATCTGCTCCATGTGACCCAACGCCTCAATGCAGGGAATCATCTCAATGCCGAGGGCTGCGGCATAGTCGTCGATTTCACGAATTTCCTTTTGGGTATATGCGCCGCGCATAAAACCAAACATCGGCTCGTCATCAAGCTGATAGGTATCCTCGGTATAAATCATAATCATGTTGTATCCGAGAATAGCGAGATGGTCTAAATATTTCTTTATGAACGGAACGGTCTTAACGGCATTACGAGAGCAGTCAAGCATAATGCCCAAAGTTGTAAAGGGTGATTCCTCCTGAGCCTTTGGACTAGCACCTGCAATGATATTGCCGACCATGCGGAGAGCCATATTGTTGCTGCCGTATGTAATGACAAATCCGTCATTGAAATTTTCAACGGAGCAGATATTGTTCTCTCCCTTCACAAAGCGAAGCTCCTTGCCCTCTCCCTTTTTACCGGTCAGGGCAGGGTAACGCTTGGATAAAATCTTGAGCGCTGACGAAATGGCTTTGTCGGTTTTTGAGGTGTTCCACCAAAATAGATTATTGCTTTTCATAGTAACTATAATTATAGCAAATTCAAAGAGCCGTGTGTAGTACAGGAGATAAATCACAGCAAAATTAGGAATCCCGTCTGTGAGGAGTCTCCATCATTGTGGTGCTCTGTGAGAGAAACGCGATTGTCTCTCTTGAGGAAATTTCCGAAAAAAAAGAGGGCAGTGTTTTGTACTGCCCTCAAGCGCGGTTATTGTATTTTTAGCATGGTGCCCGGATTATACCAGGTTGGGGTTGCCCAAGGTGTGCCGCCGTAAGCTCCCATGTTGATGCGTTTGCCGTTGGGGTGGGGCTCCTGAGAGGCATCAAAGGTTGGGTCGCCACGGTCAATGCAGGGGCTGTTGGCGGGGCGGCGACGCTTTGTCATGTCGCCGCCGAACCAGCCGTCTTCAATAGCTCTGGAGCGCGATGAAAGGTGGTAGTACCCGTTTAGAAGTTGGGGGTCTTGCGAAATGTTGCCGATTCCTTCAACTTCATTTTGGAGGCAAGAGTAGGTTGCCGTGAGTGCATTGGTGCTTACGCCTCCGGTGGTGTTGCCCCAAACGATTGTATTTTTGAGATTGAAGGGATATGCTGTGGATGTTGCTGGAAGATTGTTGATGCCGTAGCCGACGCAATCGGCAATGGTTACATTAACAAATTCAGCCTCTCTGATTGCGCCTGTTGGTGTTGTTTTATCTTTGAATGGGTTGTAGACTTCCATTCTAATTCCGTTGTCACAGCCGGAACGGGAAATAAGGCAATTGGTCATGAAGAGTCGTCCGGAGTCTAAGTGGATTGCTCCTGAGCCTACGGCTTGGGCTTTTACATTTTCATTAGTGCCGTTCCAATCGAAGATACAACGGGTTATTACAGAGGTTGGAACATAAGTTGTAAGTGTTGTATCAAGCATCATTACACCGCCGCGCCCTCTATTATTACGGACATAGTTTGCCGTAAAGTGGCAGTTGTCCATACGGAATAGTGGAGAATTTCGTATTCCCAGTGCGCCACCCATAGCAGTATCTCGGTGTGTGGCCGTCTGAATCGAAGAATTTGTTAAGAAGAGTGAGTCGGAGATGTATGTCGGACTATCTATCGTATATATAGCACCACCGATGCAATGGGTTGCGGCGTTGCCAACTCGATTATTGATGAAGCGCGATTTTGTGATGTTTACATTGCAGTTTCCAGTTGCGGCTATTGCGCCTCCGTATGTGAAGGTCGGGTCTCCATAGCTTTCGCAGGTATTACCGATGAAATCACTCTCTGAGATTGTAAGGGAGCCTCCACTTGCGTAGATTGCACCACCATAGTTAGTTCCAGCCTTGTTGCTGATTGCAGCGTTGTTTTTTTCAAACTTACAATTTTTAATTGTAATATTTGATTTGTTTTCTGATAGTATTGCACCGCCGCCATTTGAGGTGAGGTAGTAGTTGCCATTTAGGAATGTTATTCCATCAAAGAGTACCGTTGAGTTGTTTATACGAAATAGACGCCATTTTACATCGTTATTGCGTTTGATTATGGTAGTGCCCGGAGTGCGTTCGCCCGGAGCGCCAAGACCTTCATAACCACCGTAAATAGAGAGACCTTTAGCATTTAGAATAATGAATTCTGTGCATTCTCCGGTTTGGTTGAGAGTGAAGTGTTCGTAGGTGCCTTGCTTCATATAGATAGTATCACCGGCGACTACGCATTCGGTTAGTATCTTTGTCAGTCCGTTGTAGGCGTTTTCCCAACTGGTTCCATCTTGAATACCTGCTCCGGTCGGAGATACATAGCGGATTATCGGGGTGTTGGCATCTACAGTCGTAAAATCATTTGTGAGCGAGATTTGTCCTGACGGATTTGTGACCGTGATTACATAGATGTAGTGCGTTCCTGTTGTTAGTCCTGTAATCGGTATTCTGGTAGGTTCAACTGATTCAACGAGATTTGCGTCGACCGTATATACAGTTGATGGCGCGCTTTCTTTCCAATATTGGATAGTTGTTTCACAGTCAATATCACCATCGTCTACGAGAGTTGCCGTGAGGGATGCAGAATTGCGGAGCAGATGTGTGACATCACCAAGTTCAAGTGTCGGAGGAATGGGGATTTTGATGCTTTGAGGTATAGACCATGATATGCCGTCTGCATTTGCGGCAATAAATCGGTAATGGTATTCGTGACCTTGCAGAAGGTTTTGAATCTCAAATGACACAAAGTCCCATTTTTCGAATGAGCCGAGTTCTACGATGTTTGCCCAATTTGCAGTCGACGAGGTTCCTTTGTCTTGGGTGTCGTAGACGAGTGATATAGAGGCCTGTGTCTCTGTGCTGATGCCCGCAATGATGGCTCTAAGTGTTGTTGTCGATGATGTCGTATTAGTTGCCGGCAGAGGCACGACCGTAAGAGAGTCAATATTTGTATAGTCGCCATTTTTTGAGAGTGAGGCCGCTTGTGTGTTGGCGTCATAGCCGATATTTACTCTGAGGTTGTTTGGTTGCGGTTCTTCAAACCAGTCGTTTTTGGGATTGCCGGCATCTATTGTGGGGGAGTCGACATCAGCCTGTATCCATCGAGCCCCAGAGAAATACCCATCTGCAAGATATCCTGCCGAAGATAACGGGTGGTAATATCCGTTTGTGGAGAGCAGCGGGTCTCCAATTACGCAGTTTTTCCATCCATAGTTATATTCTTTGGGCAAACAGGAATAGGAGATATCATAGTTTGAGCTTTCACTGGCGATATTGATAATGTCATCTGCTGCATTATTTGAGAATATTGAGTTTTTGACAGTAACTTTACCGGCTGTCATGTCACAGTAGATGCTGTTTCCATTGCAATCTGCAATTGTGCAGTATTCCATTGTGAAATTACCTTTTCGGATATCAAATACTCGCTTTAGAGCATTTTTATGTGACGGTCTGGTTCCTGCGATAAGGCAGTTTTTCATCGTCAGATTGCCGCCAATAAGGCCAATTGATGCGCCATAGGCATTGTCTGCGGCATTGACGCCGTTGTCTTTGAAGACGCAAAATTCAATTGCCGTTTCCATAGACCCATCGGAGGAATTGAGGTAGATAAGAGTCCCCGGATTTCCTAACCCAAAGCTGTAGTTTCCTGCAAAATATGAATCTTTAATGCGAAGCGATGTGAGGTCGCCGGCCTTTATTGCGGCTCCATACTGCTGACCGTTGCCGTAACCATCAGAACCGGAAACGCTGTTGGTTAAAAATGTGCAGTTGTTGATTTCTGCCGAGCCGCCGTTGAAATAGAGTGCACCGCCGTGCATTTGCCAATATTTAACTTCGGCTCTATTGCCTATAAATGTGTTTTTTGTAAGGTTGACTTTAACCTTGCTTGTGTGGATGGCGCCGCCGTAGGTGTAGCATTTGTCATTCCAGGAGCGTAAGAAATTGTTTGTAAATAATGAGTCGCTGATATCAAGCGTTCCGTTGACGGCATATATGGCACCACCGGAGTATGTATATCCATTAAGTGTGTTTGTCGCCGCATTTGAGTCAAATACGCAGTTTGTAACTGCAGCTTGGCAATTATCAAGATAGATTGACATGCCTTGAGAGCCTTTGGCATTGAGTGTACCATTGGCAAAGGTAATGCCGGTTATGGTAATGGCGGTATTTTTTGCCGATAAGTGGCGTGAGTAAATTCCGCTTTTTACCTGAAGCCGCGTGACGGCGCCAGAGGTATCTTTGGCGTATGGTGTTGCGTCATCGGTACCTGTAAAGCCGCCGTGAAGCTGAAGTGATGTAAAAGTGGTCGCGGCGAGTTGACTATTGACCTGGTAATCGCCCACGGCAAAGTTGACTATATCTCCGCTTTTAACAACGCTTGTCAATGCACTGAAACCTTCTAATGCATTTGCCCAATTTGAACCGCTCTTATCTCCGGCTCCTGTTGGCGAAACAAAGAGTTCTGCGGCAAACAGCGTTGAAGAAATAAGCACGGATGCTATTGCTGATGCTAATTTTTGCAAGTTCATTTTTGCGGTCTCCTTTACCGTTGACAAAAAAGGTTTTTTTTCAAATTCTGAGCCAATAAATGTGTTTGACATCTCTTCTGAAATCTTTTAATATCTATAGTATTATGAAAAATCAACTATTTACATTTTTTATGGCGGTTGCATTCGCGTCATTATCGTTTTTTGCGAATGCACGCACTGTTGAGATTGCCCAAATTAACAGGGTTGACGGTTTTGCGGACTCACTTGATTTGGCACTCGGGACCACATCTGAGACAAATACGCTTTTTGTCGCATACGATGTGGTAGATAAGGGCGAGGATATTGCCGCTTGGAGTAATGTCGATTTGATTTGTGTTGTTTCTCCTGCGACTAATTCAATTACTTATACTCTTCCTGACGGTTGGGGTGACAGATTTAATGCTCTTCGTTTTTTCTTAGCTGATGGTGTCTATTTACCATATGACTATGAGCTTGAATATTTAATTACAGATGGCAATCAAAGATGCAAAATTTCTAAGAGGACTTTTAAGTATCTTGAGACGAAATTTGTACAGGTTGGACCAGTTAAGCTTGGAGATGGACGAGTTTTTTTGGCTGGGATTCATTCTTCTTGCTGGTATGACTTAAAGTATGTTACAGATACAACGGCAAAAACCTATGGTGGCACCATCATTAATGTTGATACTCCTTTTGTTTTTGCAATTACAAACATCAACAACGACGCAAAGGTCTATATCAATGGTAAGCCGTCAGGTGGCATTGGTGGCGGAGCTGTTTCATATCGTTATAATTTATTGAACGGTATTTCTGATTTTTGGGTTTGCGGAACCGGCGGTAATCAACCTATGGCTGGGCATATGTATGGGGTTAAGATTTTTAATGACGGTAAGCAAATTGCCAACCTTATTCCATGTATGAAGGATGGTGTTGCATATTTTTACGATACATTAAATAAAGCATTTGTAAGTATGTCAGGAGCTAAAGCCGGTACTACAGTTGGATATGTAAGAGATAAAGATGAGCGCGTAATCACTTCTTATTCCAGTGCTTATAAATCTGAGATTTTAATGTCTGTCTTATCCAATATGAAAGAGCCTACAGGTATGGAGCCTATGCCTGGCAATTATGAGGGCGACGGTGTATATACGGCACCAAGTATTTCTGAAGTTGACAATATCCGTTATACTTGCAAGGGATATACATTGGAGGAGTTGACTGCAAACGGTTGGCAGGTGGTAGGAACTTTTCAAAATTTGTCGTATGTCTATCCCAATGATGATAAGGCTAGAAGACTGACCTGGGAGTGGGAATTAACTCATTATAAGGTTGATTTCAAGTCATATCCCGAGTCTAATGGGTCAACGGTATTAACCCCGGATATTGAAGATGGTTATTATCCTGCCGGAAGCACACTGGTATTGACGCCAAAGCCTAATTCGGGAGCTTATCACACCGGGTACTATGTGGTTTCAGACAAAGAGGTGGTATCGGGAAGTGAATATACTTTGAGACGCGCATATCCTGAGGGCGAACTCGCATTGACGATTGAATGTCCAAAGGTTATTACCAGCTATTATGCCGGAAATTGGGGAGTTGTTGGTTCGTCTATAACAAATGGCGTTTGGGATTTAACTTTTAAGTCCATTTCTGAAGGTATAAGGATTACGGGGCATAAAGCCGGCTATGGGAAGCTTGACTTTAGGAATTTTGAGCGGGATACAGGGCTGAAGGTTCTTTCATGCGCTCAGTTTATGGGAGAAGAAAGTTATTATAGGTCGCCGACTTCAATATATGCTCCCGATCTTTATGAAGTGTATTCACGGGCATTTCATTCTTTTTACTCTTTGACGCATTTTGAACTTTCGTCAAATCTGACATTCATTGGAAACTGTACATTTTACAATAATCATAACCTGACTAATATCAGTCCAAAGGTATTTCCTAAATTATCAAGCATTGGAGATCAGGCATTTGATTTATGCACTAAGTTAACAGGCGACTATGAGTTTTTGGCTTGTAAAAAATTGGAGACCAAGTATTCATTCTCTTCTGTCAAGATTACAAGCATAAAGCTTCCTGCTTGTATAGATGTTTGCAGATCTGCATTTGTAAATTGCACAAAACTTACCAATGTCGTCATATATGCGACGACACTCGGTGACAGTGTTTTTTCTGGGGCCTCTTCATTGAAGACTATTTCATTTACAAATCCAAAGGGGCTTTCGTCATTACCTAGTTACATTTTTAACGGCGCGAACGCTCTTACCGATATCTGGTATTATGGAACAAATGCGCCAGCTTCAATCGGGAGTAGCGTATTTAATGTTTCATCTCCATATCCCAAAATACATGTAAGGAATAATAACGACATAGAGGGTTGGGAGGCGTTGGCTAATCGAGTGGCGGTTACTTCTGATCCTACAAAGGCCTTAACTGCTTCTGATAAGGCAAGAGCTGATTATCCCGGCCGCCGTACAATCGGTTTCATATCTTCAAGCTCAAGCAAAAATTACGCTTGGATTGTTAAATGGCCAGTCGATATCACAACATTCTTTATGGTGCGGTAGAGTATCATAGCGTATAATGTACGGGAAGTCGATTTGTGATATACTAGATTTGTGAAGGAAAGAAAGCATATTAAACTGCTCCCGGTTGCCGTTGCAAATAAAATCGCAGCGGGCGAGGTTGTGGAGCGCCCTGCATCGGTTGTCAAAGAGTTTATGGAAAACGCCTTTGACGCTGAGGCTACTCGTGTTGTAGTCTCAATTGAAGAGGGCGGAAGGAAGTTGATTTCGATTGCCGATAACGGCACGGGGATGGAGCATGATGACGCGTTGATGTGTCTTGAGCCTCAGGCAACCAGCAAAATCTCGGATGTTGACGATATCGAGAAGATTTCAACATACGGCTTTCGCGGTGAGGCTGTGCCTTCTGTTGCCGCCGTTTCCCGTTTGACGATTAAGACGGCAGTTGAGGGCGAGGGTGCCGGTACATGTGTTGAGGTTGAGGGCGGCACGGTTCGTTCTGTCTCTTCTGTAGGCTTCCCTCAGGGGACGACTTTTGAGATTCGCGATTTGTTTTTCAATGTTCCGGCCAGGCGGAAATTTCTTAAAAGTCAAGCCACTGAGCAATCTCATATCAGAACGGTTTTTAATTTGCAGGCGCTTTGTCATCCGGAAGCGTCACTAAAACTTCAGATTGAAGGTCGCGATGTCGTCTCTTTGGCTGGCGGCGCTTCATTGAAGGAGCGTATTCACGATCTCTTCGGCGCTGCGTTTTTGGAGATGCTGCGACCTGTCGAGTATAAATGCGGGGTTGTTTCGGTGAGCGGCTTTGTAGGATTGCCTTCATTGACACGCGGTGACCGTAGCGAGCAATATGTTTTTATCAATAAGAGGGCTGCCTCGGCTCCAATAATTCCTTATGCTCTAAAAGAGGCTTATCCTCCGCTTGACGGCGACCGCAAGCCCATTGCGATTCTCTTTATAGATGTCCCCCCGACCGAGGTTGATGTTAATGTCCATCCGACCAAGCGAGAGGTGAGGTTCCGTGATGCGCGAGGTGTGCGTGATGCGATAATTCTCGCTGTCCAAAAGGCCTTAGGAATAGGTTCCTTTGCAAATATGGAGTTTACGACCGGGATAGATAACGAAACTGGTATGCCGAATATCAGCTCCAGGCCATCTGTTGTCCGTCAGCCTGCGGCTCCTTATGGCGGAGCGCCAATGGATTTGCCGCCGCCGCAGGTTGCACCTGCGCCGTCTTCTAAGTATGCTCAGACCTCTCTTCTTGAATTATCTCAAGATGGCGATTCTGAGGTGCTCGGCAATGCCCCCTCTCAAGACAGTATCTGGAGCTGGTGCCGCATATTGGGGCAGATACAAGGCGGATATGTCATTCTTGAGACTGACGAGGGCTTTGTTGTTCTTGATCCTAAGGCCGCTCATGAGCGCGTTTTGTATGACCGTATGGTTAATGGCCTTAGCGGAAAGTCCGAATCGCAGCCATTGCTTTTGCCTGAAACCGTCACATTGCCTCCATTGGATGCAGGTCTTATTACTGAAAATCTGGATTCTCTTAGGGCAATGGGTTTTGGCATAGATATTTTCGGCGATAACGCCTTTGTTATCGAGGCCCTTCCGCTCGGAATCGAGAAGGTTGATTTGAGGTCTTTTTTAAGTGAGGTGGCGAATGGACTTTCATGTGCCTCCGTTAAAAAGGGCGTACCCGATTGGAAGGCTAGGGCGCTTGCACAATCGGCAGCTCTCTCGGCGGTATCTCGTATGGAGACCATTCCCTATAAAGCCTTATCAAAGCTTGTTGATGATTTATCTAAAACCAGCAAGCCGTATACAAGCCCTAGAGGCAAGCCTACAATGTTCTTTACCTCAACCAGAGAGCTTGACCGTAGGTTTGGTATTGTAAAGTGAGGCTTTTAACATGGAAACTTTGTTAAATGTCAAAAACCTTTCTGTGGGTTATTATGGCGATACTGGTAGAGATGTCGCAGTTGACAATGTTTCATTTTCTGTAGCGCGCGGAGAAATCCTTTGTATTGTCGGAGAGTCAGGCTGCGGAAAGTCTACATTGGCGATGGCCATTCCGAGGTTGCTTCCCGAGCCACCCGCTTTTATCGATGCCGAATCGATTAAGCTTTGCGGCGAAGAGCTTTTATCTTTGCCGAGGAATGGCTTTTGCAAGATTCGCGGATCTCGCATAGGCGTTATCTTTCAAGAGCCCATGACGGCACTTTCTCCTTTACATCGAATCGGCGACCAGCTTGAAGAGGCTGTGTCCCTTCATCGTCAGATGGGTAAGGTTGAACTTAGGCGTTTGGTTCTGGATTGGCTTGAACGCGTCGGTATTCCCGATCCTTCGCGTGCTCTTTTGTCTTATCCGTATGAGTTGTCAGGTGGCATGCAGCAGCGGGTTATGATAGCAATGGCGCTTATCAACGATCCTGATTTGGTAATAGCTGATGAACCCACGACAGCTTTGGATGTGACTACGCAATCTCAAGTGCTTGAGCTTGTCCGTAAGCTTGTCGGCAAGAAGAGCGGTTTACTGCTGATTACCCACGATATGGGTGTCGTGCGTTCAATGGCAACGCGCGTCGCGGTCATGTATGCAGGGCGTATAATCGAGACGGCTTCTTGCAATGACCTTTTTTCATCCCCAAGCCATCCCTATACAAGAGCGTTGCTTTCGTCAATGCCAACCCTTGCGACAAGGGGGCGGCCTTTGCCGGTTATAGAGGGCTTTGTGCCTACATTGGCCGAATGCGCGTCCTTGAAGGGATGCCGCTTTAGTCCGCGATGCAAATACGGTAAGGAATGCAATGCCGATGATACCGTTATCGCATTTGAGGGAGCAGAGGGAGCCCGTACATCCAGGTGCCGATTCGCATACGAGAAATCGTTGGAGGCGCGGAAATGAGCAAGTGTGTTCTTTCTGTAGAGAATCTTCGTGTTTGGTATCCCGTAAAACGCGGCATTCTGGCTCGAACAGTCGATTTTGTCAAGGCAGTTGACGGTGTTGACTTCAACCTTGACGAAGGTGAAGTTTTGGGAATAGTAGGAGAGTCAGGTTCAGGTAAGACGACTCTGTCTAGGGCTGTTCTCGGGCTTGAGCCTCTCCATAGCGGAAGTATTAAAATCTTTGGGAACGACCTCTCTAAGTTGAAGGGAAATGACCTGCGCAAACTTCGCCAGAGCCTTCAGGTGGTTTTTCAGGATCCCTTTGCGTCGCTTAATCCTCGACATACGGTTCTTGATTTATTGACAGAGGCAATGGTCGCTCATGGGCTAATATCACCAAAAGAACGCATTTCAGAGGCAAAACGCCTCTTGGGCGAAGTAGGGCTGCCCGCTGATATCTTGGACCGCTATCCCCATGCCTTTTCAGGTGGACAGCGCCAACGAATTGCTATTGCCCGCGCCCTCTCTTTGTCACCTAAGATTGTAATTTGCGATGAAGCGGTCAGTGCATTAGACCTCTCTGTCAGAGCCCAAATCCTCAATCTTCTTTTAGATTTGCGCTCACGCCACGGTATCGCTTTTATCTTTATTACCCACGACATAGGAGTCGTTGGTCACATTGCTGACAGGGTGGCTGTCATGCACCACGGAAGATTTGTTGAGATAGGCGATGCGGAACGCGTTCTTTCAGAACCCAAAGCCGATTACACAAAGACACTTCTTGCCAGTGCGCCGCTTTAGCGGTACTATTCTCAGGAGTAGAAATGCAGAATACCATTTTGAATCAGGAAAAGTCATGCAATTTATCTGAATCACTTCGCCTCTATGCGGTTTCAGACTGCGGTGGAGCAATCGAGGATATCAAATCGTCGATAGAGTCGGGAGTTACATTTTTCCAGTTACGGGAAAAGAACCTCTCTTTTGATGATTTTTGCGAAAAAGCATGCAAAATCCGTGAATTCTGTCCTCCATCCATTCCTTTTGTGATAAATGATAATCTCGATGTGGCTTTAGCCTGTAATGCGGATGGATTGCATATCGGTCAAAGCGACGGGTCTGTGCGGGAGGCTCGCATTAAACTTGGAAGGGATAAGATATTGGGAGTCTCGGCAACAACCGTCGCCGAGGCAATACAAGCCGAGGCTGACGGAGCTGATTATCTAGGGGTAGGGGCTGTATTCCCTACATCCACTAAAGCCGACGCGGCGGAAGTGTCATACAATACGCTTCGTGCCATTTGCCTTTCAGTTAAGATTCCCGTTGTCGCAATAGGCGGAATTTCTGCTTCAAATCTTAATACGCTAGCAGGAAGCGGAATTAAAGGAGTTGCGCTTGTTTCCGCTATTTATGGTCAAAAAGATATTCCCGCTGCCGTGAATAAATTAGATTCATTAACAAAAGCCATGGTCGCACAGCCTCTTCGTGGGCGTCGTGCCGCAATAGTTGACCTAGATGGCGTTGTTTTAGATTCGCTTGGCACATGGCAAGAGATAGACCGTCGTTATCTTGAAGCGCATAGACTTTCAGGAAGACCCGATATCGTAAACCGTCTTAATAATTCAACGACACTTCTTGATGCTGCGGTTTACCTTTATCAAGAATGTGGCATAGAGAAAAGTCCCGAAGGTATTTGTGAGGAATTCGAGAGGCTTCTTGGTGATTTTTACCGCTATGAGTTAAAGCTCATGGACGGCGCCCTTGAAGCTTTGACTAAACTAAAGGAAAAAGGATTTTCCCTTGCCCTTGCAACTGCCTCATCCAATGAATTAGCGCATGCCGCCTTACGCAGAAACGGTGCTGAAAATTTCTTTGACCATTTCTTCTGCAATGCCGATAAGATGGAGACGACTACCTTTTATAATGCTATAGAAGCACTCGGAACAGGCATTGACGAAACAGTCGTTTTTGACGATTTGCCCAAAATTCAAGCTAAAGCGTCCTCCTTAGGCTTTAGGGTCTATGGTGCTCTCAATGAACTTGAATAATGCCGCTAGACTACAGATGCCGCAAAGAGGCCAGTAAAGCGGTCCCTTTCTGAATTTAGCTTTGGTGCGACAGTCTTTGCGAACAGTTGAATTATCGGTGAATTTGTTTCGACTATGCAGTAGTTGCAAGGTGAATTGTCTATTACCTGACGGTCGGTATTGAGTCCCACTTTGTTGTGTAACAAGGAGAGAGCATTTCGCGTTTCATGGCCCAAGGGCGTTCAATTCCCTCTGAAAGGGTGAATATCTTGCCTTTGCCAAATTTGCGGTTGATGGCGTCCATCGCTTTTGAGGCTTTTTCCAGCCTGTCATTTTTTTCAGTAGATATGAAGAGGTCTCCTTGGCGTTGCTCCTCGGGCTCAAATCCATATAGTATAATGCCAGCTTTTTTATAGCGTCTGCCCTTCACGAAGAGTCCCCTGATTTTGGGTTGTACCGCTTTAAGCATTAAAGATGTGGCAGCGGTAGCCATATCAAAGGCTACTGTTGCAGATGTTATTCCCCCCGAGTAGCTCCAAAGTCTTCTTGCTTCATCGCTAAGGTGCTCTTCTGGATAATGTTGCAAGAAGATGTTGGCGCCCGCCGCGCGAAGATGCTGTTTGCGTAATTTTTCGGCTGCGCGTGAGAGGTAATATGAAGCGGCTTCTTCAATGGCTGTGACCTCAGTCACAGGGGAGCCGAAGGAGCGTGTACATGAGATGCTGTTTGAAGCTGTTTCTCCGTAATTTTCAAAGCCTATTGCCTGTTTTCCACGCAATTCCTGCGCCGTTCTGGCAAGGGTGACTCCGTATGCCTTGCGAAGTCTGTTTTCATCGGTGGCGGCTAATTGAAGAGCTGTGCGGATTCCGATTCTGTTGAGACCTTCTGCCGTTCGTCTGCCTACGCCCCAGACTTCTTCAACGGGGAGATCGTGAAGTATCTGAGAGTTGTCGGCAGGCATAATAAAGACGCCGTCGGATGTTTTTTTAGCGATATGGTTAGCTATTTTTGCAAGAGTTTTGGTTTGAGCAAAACCGACACCGCACGGAATACCGACCCATTGAAGAATGGTTTTGCGTATCATTTTTGCATAGTCAAGGAGCGCAGCACTTCCACCTTGTATGTTGACATGGATAAAAGCTTCATCAATTGAGTATTGTTCAACCTGTAACGCAAATCTAGAAAGCGTTTCTATAACTCTTCTTGATATGTCCCCGTAGAGCTCGTAGTTGCTTGAGCGAAATATTATGCCGTGTCTTTTTTCCTGGTCTCGAAGTTTGAAATAGGGGGTGCCCATAGGTATGTCAAGGGCTTTGAATTCGTATGAGCGTGATATTACGCATCCGTCATTATTGGATAATACGGCAACGGGGCGTCCTTCAAGAGTTGGGTCAAAGATACGCTCGCAGCTTACATAAAAGTTGTTACCGTCGACGAGACCAATCATTGGTTTTTAGCTCGCTTGAATTGGCGAAGAAGCCCTGTGACGACACCGAATATGCGGCATTCGGTCTCTCCTGAAAAGACAATTGGCTTATATTTGGGATTTTCGGCGACGAGGGAGATTTTTCCATCGCCGTTATGTAGTCTTTTGACGGTGAAATCACCGTCAACACAGGCTATTACGATACTTCCGTCGACGGCATTTTGCGATCTGTCTACGACGAGAATGTCGTCTTCATAAATCCCGACGCCTTCCATTGAATCTCCCGAAACTCTTACAAAGAATGTGGCAGGGGGATTACGAACCATAAGTTCGTTTAAATCTAAAGGTTCTTCGGCATATTGCTCGGCCGGTGAGGGAAAGCCTGCGGCAACACGAGTTGCCATAAGCGGCGGCGAGGCAGAGGTCTTTGCCGTATTGTTGCTTATGGATGGTATAAAGCTGCCGATTGTTTTATGCGTCATAAATCGGAACGCATTAGTCTGAGGTGATAACGGCTAAGAACTTTGCGGCTTTGCCGTCAAGTGCGCGCATTCCGTGCATCTTTGTCGCATCAAAATAGATAGTGTCGCCGACATCGAGAATAACGCTGTGCCCATCGACTAGCATTTCGAGCCGCCCCTCAATAACACGGTCAAATTCTTCGCCAGGGTGAGAATTCAGATGGATAAGTTCGTTGCCTGAATTTGGAAGCACGGTGACTATATATGGCATTACCTTTGCGCCTGTGAAGGCCGCATTGAGGCTTTCATAGTGGTATGCTGAATTGCGTTCTACAACGGGGCCCTTGCCGTTGCGTGTTACGCTGTAGACCTTGGTGTGTGAATTGATGCCTGTAAAGATAGCAAACGGGTCTGTATTGAAGAGCGCGGCCAATTGCGGAATGTCTCCAAGGGGAACATCCATTGTGCCTGCCTCGTATGCCTTATATGTATCAACTGAAATACCGAGCTTTTCGGCGACTTCCTCAACCGTCAAATCTGCAGCATCCCGTGCGCCTGCAATACGCTGTGCAATTTCTTCTCTGTTAATCATTTTATTTCCTCTTCCGTTGTAATGATTATACCATATTTTTCGTTCTTTTTGCTGAAACAAAAAAAGCGCAGCACAAGGTGCCGCGCTTTTTTGTCGATTAGCGTTGATTACATAAGCGAAGCATAGAGCTTGGCGATGTCTTCAACGGTGCAATCGCGTGGGTTGCCTGGGCGGCAAGCATCAGCATAAGCCGATTCCGCAAGGAACTTGATATCTTCCTTCTTGAGAACACCCTTCAAGTTTGGAGGAATGCCGACATCGGCTGAGAGCTTTTCAACAGCTGCGATGGCTGCCTTGCGAGCTTGAGCGATAGGCATCTTGTCTGCATCCTTGACACCCATGGCTTGTGCGATAGCACGATACTTGTTGCCGGTCTTTGTCGCATTGAACTTGAGTGCGGTCGGCAACAAGATGGCGCAAGCTTTGCCGTGTGGCATATCGTAAAGGGCTGAGAGGCCGTGTGCCATTGAGTGGTCAATTCCAAGACCGACATTGGAGAAGCCCATACCTGCGATGTACTGGGCAAGCGCCATTCCTTCGCGGCCGGATGGCTTGTTGGCGACAGCATCGCGGAGGTGGAGTGAAATGAGGCGGATCGCTTCAAGGTGCATCATGTCGGTCATAGCGCAAGCACCCTTTGTAATGTAGCCTTCAATTGCGTGGGTAAGGGCATCCATACCCGTGAATGCCGTGAGACCCTTAGGCATTGAAGCCATCATATCAGGATCGACGAAGGCAACAACGGGGATGTCGTGCGGGTCCACACAGACAAACTTGCGGTGCTTTTCAACATCGGTAATGACATAGTTGATTGTCACTTCAGCTGCAGTTCCTGCGGTGGTCGGGACGGCAAGAATCGGGGCGCAACGATTCTTGGTCGGTGCACATCCTTCAAGAGAACGGACATTGGCGAACTTAGGATTGGTTATGATGATACCGACAGCCTTGGCAGTGTCCATAGAGGAGCCGCCACCGACAGCAATGATACAATCAGCCTTGGCGGCCTTGTATGCCTTTACGCCATTCTTTACATTTTCGATTGTCGGATTTGGCTTAATATCACTGTAAAGTGAATATTTTACCTTGCCAGCCTCAAGGACATCTGTGACCTTCTTTGTTACTTTAAACTTCACGAGGTCGGGATCCGAGAAGACGATAGGCCTCTTCAGTCCACGGCTTGCGAGCTCAGCGACGATTTCTTTAATGGCACCAGCACCATGATAACTGGTTTCATTGAGTATGATACGGTTCATCTATTGATTCTCCCTCTAGTGAGTTAATTGTAAATCTCTATGCGAGACCGTTTGCGTCGTTAATTTTAACGGAAAAATACTATGATTGCAAGTTTTTTCTAAAATTAATTTTGGAAATAAGCATTTTCAGTGTCGTTGCGTCACCTGTTGATTCAAAACGATAAGAAGGTGTGGAGCTGACGGGGGATTGCAGATTGCGTGTCTTCAGGAGAGTTGAGATTTGACGAGCCACAGCGTCTGCCGGGTTGAATAACTGAATATTTGGGCCTGTGACTTTTTTAATGGCTTCCTCTAGGAATGGGAAGTGTGTGCAACCGAGTACAAGAGTGTCGGCACCTTGCTTTAGTAGTGGCTCAACATGGCGTGATACGATATCCAGCGTTTGCTTATCTGGCGCGGTTTCGCCACGCTCGACGGTTTCTACCCAGCCTACGGCTTCCTGCACGATTATTTTGATGTCTTTCGGTAGCCCTTGTGATGTTGCTGCAAAGTGTTTTCCCCTAAGTGTGCCTGCAGTCGCCAATACTCCTATAATTTTTGACTTGGTCGCTTTTGCCGCTGGTTTTATCGCCGGTTCAATGCCAACAAAGGGAACATCAAACTGTTTTCGTAATGTTGTGATTGCAGCCGCTGTTGCCGTATTACAGGCAATGACTATGAGTTTACAGCCTTGTTTGATGAGCCATTCTGTGTTGGCGATGCTGCGCTGAAGTATAAAATCATCGTCTTTGGTACCATAAGGGCAGTTTGCCGTGTCGGCAAGATAAATCGTTGACTCGTTTGGTAGCACTTTAGTTGCGGCTTGCCAAATTGTGAGTCCGCCAACACCTGAATCAAAAAAGCCTATCGGCGCTGAATCTGTGGCGGTGTTTTCCATAATGCTATTCGGTAATGCCACATATAAGAGGCTCTTTGTAAGTAAAGAGGGCGTCATTTACATGAAAAGCGTCAGTATCACCCTGTTCTAAAAAATAGCGGATTATCAAATCGAATTTGCTCGATGATGATAAGACAATGCTTGCAGATTTAAGAAGTCTTTCTGCTGTGTTGATATCAAGCTCTAGGGCAAAAACCAACGATACCGCCGTGATTTTATCAGGCTTGTAATGATTGTCAGAGCGGATACGGCTGAATTTGGATTTGCTGATGCCGGCCCGTTCGTAGATTTCCACCTCTGTGAGCTTGCTCTTGGAGATAATATCCCAAAGGGTTTCATGAAACGACAGGCCTTTGAATGATTGTATATACTCGTCAAGTGGCGGTGGCGGCACCATGACATTGTATATGGCATTGCCGATGTAATCGTCCAGCTTTGTCTTGAGTTCTATGTCAATTAGCTTAGGCATTGACGGTTTTGCCTCTTCTGATGTTTTCAAAGGATATCCAAAGGGCAATCACCACCATAATTACCGCTGAAACGCGTTGCAGTAAAATGGAGGATGCGTCATTTTGGGTTAGGAAATCTGCAACGAATCCGCCGGCGAGAGCAACACAGTTAAAGACAAGAAGGGTTGCGATAATGAAGATTAGACCGAGGATAAGAAATTGAATTGCAGGACTTAACCTTCCTTCAACGATAAAACGCGGCATCAGAGCGAGGAAGAAAAGTATGACTTTAGGATTGCACAGATTCATTATCACTCCGCGAAGATAAAGGGCATGAGAGGGGAGCGAAGTTACATCTGCGCCATTTTCAAATGAAAAAGAGGGTGATGCATTGCACCAGGTTCGCCATGCAAGATAGAGCAGATAAACCGCTCCGCACCATGTAATGAGAGGCAGTGATTTTGGAAATCGCTTTATTACACCGCCTATCCCAAATGCCGCAAGAGATATGTGGACGCATAGACCTGTCGCAAGACCCAGTGTGACAAAAAAGCCAGCGGCAGGTCCTTGTGATAATGCTTGCGTCAGAACAAAGAGAATGTCTGGACCGGGAGCGATTCCCAGTGCTAAAGAAAGGGCAAAGAAGCCAACCAGCCTCTTTGCCGTTGATTGCTGTGAAATGTTTTTGTCAGCCATAAAACAAAAGCCTCCCCCGCCGCTATTACAGTAGGGGAGCATAGAGGCTATCTAGGATCACCGAAATCAAAGACCGGCACTATTTCACCATCTTTGCATGCCGATTTGTGTGCCGCAACACCCATAGCCATATAGGAAGCGGCCTTCCAGGCATCGATTACAGGGCGACGGCCCTCTGCAACAGATGACACAAACTCATGAACAAGATAAGGATGCGAACCGCCGTGGCCCGATGGAACAAAGTCATCGCCAGGCTTGGCATCCTTATTCAAAGCATGGAGGAATGCCGTTGCGACCTCTTCTGGAAGGCTGTCGAACATCTCCTTGTCTGTCAACTTCGTAGACTTATTGGCGCGTGGTTCAAAGCTTAATTCCACGCGTCCATTGTCGCGCCAATCGTTGTATGAGTAGCTGCCGCGAGTACCGAAGATACGGAAGTCCTCGCCCATAAGACCCGTATTGGAAGATATCTCACGAAGCTCTGCTACACGGAGAGAGCATCCGTTTGCGAGCTGATAGAGGGCGACGATATTTGAAAAATCAGAATTCGTAAAGAATGGATCGTTTTCAAATTGAGGCTTGGTGCCATATGCAGAAACCTTTGTAGCCTTTGTATCCATAACATAAATCGGCCCTGATACCGAATGTGTTGGATATGACATTGGATGTGATTTGCATCCGCGGTCAATATACTTCTTGATGAAGGCTGCGTGTTCGCTGCCGACTTTACCCGTGGTTCTTGACGCTTGAACCTTGCGTAAGGAACAGGATGCACTATCAACATCATGGGCATATTCGGCTTCGGCAAAGACAAAGTTGCCAAACTCTCCAGCGAGAGCCTTGCGACGGCAAAATTGCGTTTGCGGACGATAGATGGTCGTCTCGCCAAGCATGTAGTGTTTGCCAGTACGAACAGAAGCGTCAATTATGCGGCCGCACCAGTCAAGGATCTCTTCATCATCAGGAAGCGAGATGACTGGTACAGCACTGTAGACATCCATACCGGCCTCCATGACCTGAATGCACTGTGGGGCATGGAGCCAAGGCTGGGTAATGATAACAACGGCGTCGCATTTTCTTTCTTTACATAAATCATCAAGGCTGGTATAGCAACCGCCCTTTATCAGCTTTGCCGACACAACGGGGTCATTAGCCCAACGCTCAAGCTTAGATTCCTCTGCATCGCAAAGAACAATTCCGTCAACAAGCGGATGAGATGCGAAGAGAGGTGCAAAGCAACTACCAAAAGAACCAAGACCGACAAGTCCTAACTTTATTCCCATTTTTTTACCTCGTTAAATCAAAACTTAATGCATCTCAAGCACTCGCTTGTTAGATGCATTACATACAGCAATTATTTTACTTAAATTTAAAAATAATGTAAAATAGCAATTTTTTTCTTGTGACAACAGCAATTCACCGAAAAGCATATTTACGGCAACTGATATTTGAAACTCGCTATTGGCAGCACAAGACACCGCGCGATTTGCAATTTTCAAAATATCCCCAAATTGGCATTATTAACCACATCATATCTTCTATGGCCATAACATATAGCTACAGCAAAATTATATCTGTTCCAGCAAAATTATATCTATAGCCACATCAAAGAATTCTGCATCATTATTTTGTTCCGCACCGTAATCTCACTTTGTGACCATCAACTCACCGTATAGCCTTTAAGTCCCAAAAACTAACATTCAGAAAATCTCTGCCTCTCTGCGCCTTTGCTTCTCTGCGTTAAAACTCCTATCTACCTCATCTTTTTTCACCTGATATTCCACTTCAATTTTGTTCCGCACCGTAATCTCATTTTGCATGGCATAGCATCCATTTCACCCTCATCCCCATAGACACCCATCAATACCACCCTCATTTCAAATTTGTTCCGCACCGTAATCTCATTTTGCATAATTTGGCTGACAACAAGTAAATCAATGCTTCGAAATGATACCTCGGGACTTCAAAATGTCGATATTGTCTTAATATCATTTATCGCAACGATATATTTGATATTTCAATGTAGTTAAATCAGGAGAATTTCAATGGTGAATTTGGATAGCGATTTTGTTCCGCACCGTAATCTCATTTTGTTGTTGCGTTATATTTTTTGGTGTGGTATATTTGTCTTTGTGATTGGTTTTTAGTGAGGTTTGGTTATGGATAAGAAATCGTATTATTTGAATGTCAGGAAGCTTGCAAGGGAAGAACTTCGCCAAGAGGAGATGCGTTTTAAGCGTCAGCAAAGGCGTAA